>JAKJAC010000157.1:2092-10122 GCA_022707705.1 Chloroflexota bacterium | reverse complement strand
TCAAACCGTGCACCACGAGCTCGCAAGCCATGCCGGGAGGACCCTCCGTGCATTCATGCCATCATTCTACGGTCAAATTCTGTCCTCTGCCCTCTGAGAGATAATGCTGTACCAGGGCGAGCAACTTCCGCGGGCTAACAGGCTTGCTGATGTAATCATCTGCGCCAGCAGAAAAACAACGCTCGCGATCACCTGGCATGACTAATGCCGTCATCGCGATAATGGGAATCGTCTGCAATTGTGGCTGAGAACGGATTCGCCGCATCGCCTCTAACCCATCCAATTCCGGCATTTGGATGTCCATAAGAATAAGGTCAGGATGCAGCTGCCCGGCTAGAGTCAAAGTATCCAAGCCATTGCGAGCTGCAACAACTCGAAGACGATTACTCGTGAAGTAATCCACCAGGATTGTTGAGGCATGCTCATCATCTTCTGCCACCAGAACCAGGTGCTCTTCAGATGCAGGATGATGAGATTCGGTCGTTCGTGCCACAGTTCCCGTCGGCGAGTCAGATTCCGCATCTTCAGGTCGGGCCTCAGAGGCTCGCAGGCAAACCATAAACCGGCTACCCTTGTCCACCTCACTGGTCACTGAGACACTTCCACCGTGCAGCTCCGCCAACCGGTATACCAATGCCAGGCCCAAGCCCGCGCCCTCGTACTGGCGGGAAAGGCGTGTATCCAATTGCACAAACGGTTTGAACAACAGTGGCATGGACTCCTGAGCAATACCGATGCCGGTATCCCAAACTGTGAAACATACCACTGGCTCAGTGGGTACTGCCCGCACATCCAGCCCGATGACACCGCCATCAGGGGTAAATTTCGCCGCATTGTTCAGCAAATTGACGAGAATTTGCTTCAGATAACGCTCATCAGCCAGCACAAATTGCGCCTTGGGATCAAAAGATGTGCTCACCTGAAGTTTCTTCGCCTGCACAGGATTCGTCACCAATCGAAGACTCGCCATGCAAACCTCTTCCACGGCAACGGGCGCAAGATCCAATACCAGTTTTCCGGCTTCAATGCGGGCTATGTCGAGGATATCGTTGATAATCGCCAGCAGATGCCTGCCACTTTCCTCAATCCCCTGCACAGCTTTCTGTTGCCTTGGACCCACAGGTCCGTAAATGCCCTCCCCCAACATCTCCGAGAGAGCAAGTATCGCAGTGAGAGGTGTACGGAGCTCGTGGCTCATCGTCGCCAGGAATTCATCCTTCGCCCGCACGGCGCGTGCGAGTTCAACATTTGCAGCACGCAGTTCAGCCGTTCGTTCCTCCACGCGCTGGGCAAGCATCGTCCGTTCTTCAAGAAGAGCTGCTTCTGCCCGTTGTCTTTCAACTAGCTCATGCTGAGCCTGTGCATACAATCCAGCATTAGTGATGGCAATGACTGCCTGACTTCCCAAAGCAACCAACAATGCCTGGTCCTGCTCGGTAAACCAACCATGGAGCTTGTTGACAGCTGTCAAGACTCCAATCACCTGTTCCCCAATCCGTAACGGCACCGCCAGCATAGATGCCACGGTCAAACCACTCTGCTGTCGGACCCCTTGATAATGGTCAGGGTCCTCTGGCAAATTGCCGATTATTTCGGGCATACCACAGCGAAATACCCGTCCCACCACACCTTGACCGGCTGGCACCCGCATTCCCACAATCGGATCAGTCGCCGCACGAAAAACCATCTCACCGGTTGTCTCATCGGGAATAAGAATCGCACAGCTTGTCGCATCAACCAATGGAGTTGCCTGTTCGACGATGAACTGAAGCAAGGTTTCCCAATCCAGCTGCGAAGACATCGCCACTCCAATACGGTAGAGCGTCTCCATCTCAGTTGCATGTTGCCGGAGCGCAATTTGTTGCGCCTGGAGGTCACGCCCGATACGCACACGCTCATCAATCTCCGCCTGCAAACGCGCATTCACCTGAGAGAGTTCCGCTGTGCGCTGGGTGACGCGATACTCCAATGCAGCGTGAGCTTGCAGCAACAACAACTCTGCCTGTTTTCGTTCGCTGATATCGCGCAAAGCCACCAGTATCGGTCCCTCATTGCCTACCAGACCTTTCATGGCGGGGGCAGTTCGCGGATGCTCTCGCAAAACCGCTTCGAGGAACACCACAGTGCCATCTTTGCGAATTCCATGAACTTCAGTAGCGACAACTTCGCCAGAAGGTCTTCCTGATGGACGAGTTGGAAGTTCCCCAGCCACAAAACGAGACAAAGGTTGGCCCTCGACCTCATGGCTTTCATAGCCCAACATGCGCAGAAACCCGGGGTTGGTCTCCAAGATGATACCATTATGGATAATCAACAGCCCCTCAAAAGTCGTCTCCAGTAACACACGATAGCGAGCTTCTGTCTTCTCCAGTTGTGCCGTCTGCTCTTGACGCTGCTGGCGCCGGTAAAGGACAATTATGAAAACCAGGCCAGGCGCCAGAATCGCACCTGCCATCACATGGATGACGGTTTGAGACCAGGTCATGGGAAACCACAGAGCCGAGAACAGCAATATCCCCGAGAGGTTCAAGCCCATCAACCCGAAAAGCACCGGCGCAGGCAAGAATAAAACCGCCTGACCGATAATCAGAATAGCATACAGCAGAATGCGTGGGTTGTGCTCAGCGGCAGCATACAGGAAAATCAGCGCCAGGCAGACCAGGCTCAGCAACAACGACCCCCACCGGAAATAGCGCGTTCGGCTCAGCACATAACTGATGAGCAGGGTCACCACAGCCACAGGCAAGTATGGGTTTCCCCGATACACCGGGGAGGTATTGCCAAGCAAGGTTTCCACGAAGACCAAAAAAGCCAGGGTTAGCAGATCAAACAACAATAGGGCAGTCAGCTGTCGCGCCAGGTATTGTTCCGTCCGCGATAGCGATGGCATCCAGGGATCCGTGAGCTTCCGCCAAAGACGCTCAAGGCTCTTGACCAGCTTTGTCTCGTGCATATTCTGAGCTCTAGCATCAAACCACTGGGTTTCTGACCACGCCTCGAGTATAGCACTGCCTGTGCTGCTAGTCAAAACACTTGACAGCTTTCAAAAACTGCACTATGATAACATCGAAATGTGATAAGTTGAGCCTCCGACCCAAGAGACTCCCCTCGGGATCCTTGGGCGAAAGGGTGCAGTGAGCAATTGCTGTGCCTGCCATTTGCAAAGGAGGCAATCCTTTTCTCAGCATGCTGAGAGAGGATTGCTTCCTTTTTTTGTTGTGTTTCCAGCCCTGCCAATGGGGCTTTATTAGATAGACGCCAACTGGCGTCTCACACCATCATACATCAGGAGGTTGTTATGTGGATACTACGTCTGAATATGACTGATCGCTCGTACAAACTGGAAGCCGTACCCGAACGGTACAAAAACCTGGGAGGGCGAGGCCTTACATCCACGCTAATCTATGATGAAGTTGATCCCATGTGCCACCCACTGGGTCCGAATAACAAACTCGTATTCGCACCAGGCATCATCACTGGCACTTCCTCCCCCACTTCAGCACGGCTCTCTGTAGGCGGGAAATCCCCTCTCACTGGTGGCATCAAAGAAGCCAATGCGGGAACAGGCTGGGCACCCTCGGTTGCCAAGATGCATCTCAAGGCCATTGTGGTCGAAGGACAGCCTGAGGAAACAGGCAAGTACTGGATGGTCGCCATTAGTTGGGAAGGTGACAAGCCCAAAGTTGAGTTTATGCCTGCGGATGAGTATGTGGGTCGCAATCTCTATGAGGCTTTCCCGGAGGTTTATTCACGCTTCGGAGATAGAGTACATGTCGCAGGCATCGGCGCCGCAGGCGAGTTCAAATATCCGAATTCCGGTATAGTCTTTAATGACATGAAGGACCGCCCCTCACGCTACGCCGGGCGCGGTGGACTGGGCGCGGTTATGGGCAGCAAGGGCCTCAAATTCATCGTGGTTGACTCCGCAGGTGCTCCTGGCGTGGAAATCCTAAACCCCGAATTATTCAAAGAAGGCTCCAAGAAGATGCGTGAGGCGCTCATGGAGCATGCCATCACCAAACCCAAGGGGGGTTTGAACAGCTACGGCACCGCCATCCTGGTGAACATACTCAACGAGGCCGGCGGGTTACCCACCCGTAACTTCAGCGCCGGGCGTTTTGCAGGAGCAGCCAAGATCGCGGGTGAGGCAATCTTCGAGACCAACAAGCAGCGCATGGGTAAGGAAATCTACAATCATGCCTGCAGCCCTGGCTGCATCATCCAGTGCTCGAATACCCTCTATGCTCCCGATGGTAGTGAAATCGCCTCCTGTATCGAGTATGAATCCGACTGGGCTTTTGGTGCCGACTGTGGCATTGATGACCTGGACAAAATCGGCGAGATGGTGACACTGTGCAACGCCTACGGCTTGGACACTATTGAAGCCGGCGTGACCATGGGTGTTGCTATGGATTCCGGCGTCATTCCCTTTGGCGATGCCGATGGCGCCATTCGCCTGTTGCACGAGATGGGCAAGGGCACGCCGCTGGGCCGCATCCTGGGTGGAGGCGCCGCTATGGTCGCCAAGACTTACGGCAATCCCCGCAGCCCCACCGTCAAAGGACAAGCTATGCCAGCCTATGAGCCGCGCGCCGTCAAGGGCATCGGTGTTACTTATGCAACTACGACCATGGGCGCCGATCACACTGCCGGCTACACCATCGCTCCGGAAATCCTAAGCGTCGGCGGAAAGTCGGACCCACTGGCATCTGAAACGGCTAAAGCCGACCTGAGTCGCGCGTTCCAAAGCACCACGGCATTGATTGACTCCAGTGGACACTGCCTGTTCATCGCCTTCGCCATCCTGGATATTCCCACCGGTTTCCAGGGCATGGTGGATGAGATTAATGCCATTTTTGGAACGTCGATGACCGGCGACGAAGCTGTTGCCATGGGTGCTGAAATTCTCAAGCGTGAGCGCGCCTTCAATGAGGCAGCGGGCTTCACACGACACGACGACCGCTTGCCCGAGTTCATGAAATACGAGAAACTGCCGCCTCACAACGTCACCAATGACCTTCCCGACTCGGTTTTCGACGCCGTTTTTGGGAATCTGTAGACTTTCTAGGTCAACTATCCACGCCGGAGACTTTTCTCCGGCGTGGATTTCAATCTGGAGGCAAGAGAGAGCCAATGCTCATCCTGCTCCTTCTTCCCCTACGCTTTGTAGGGCAATAGAATTCTCAAGTCTGCAAATTGCGATGGAAATCCGAACACTCACGGAGGAAGTTGGATTTTGAACCAGTTATGCTATGATACCGAGTAGTATTCGACCTGTTGGAGTCGGCTAATGAAAATTCAAGTAAAACTGTTTGCGACCCTGCAGCGTTATGCCCCAGCAGGGCAATTTGCTGGTGAGCCTTTCGAAATGGAGCTACCTGATGGGGGCACTATCGCCATGGTAGTGGAACGGCTTGCTATCCGCTCACACGAGGTGAAAGTCACGTTTGTGAACGGACGCGCACGCGCTGAAGTTTATCGGCTGAAAGACGGCGATGAAGTTGGCATCTTTCCCCCTGTTGGAGGTGGCTAGAATGGATCAAGTGACCATTGATGTCTGGCTATATGGACCTCTGGCACACTACGGCGGTAACGAGGGCAATATCTTTGCTCAGATCAACGTCACGCTGCCCAAGGGCAGCGTGCTGCGGGACGTGCTTGCCCAGTTGCATCTGCCAACTGAAGAACGCGGGATTACTTTCATCAACGGCAATCTGAGCGCGATGCCAGGACTGCAACCAGACCTGGATCACCAACTCAACGATGGCGATCGGGTGGCATTCTTCCATCTGAAGAGCATGTGGCCCTTTCAGTACCGGCATGACGTCGCTTCCATTCCGGAATTCAAGGCTTCGTTGGAATCTCGAGAAGACAAGGGGCTACAATCGCGCTACGATTCGCAGAAGTAGCCAATCGGCACGGCTGATATCGTTGCTAGTTTTTTGCTCTGAGCGATGTTCCCCCCGTTCCTTCAGCAAATCCAACTGGAACAGCACAGTGGTAAATGTGACTTGCTGGTGAGTGGCTTCACTCACCAGCAAGTCACATTTAGGACGCATTGTGGTTTGCGCGGCTGAGATCTTCCAGGTCCACGAATCGCCGCAACCCGCCAGATTGCAGCGCCCAAATGCCGGTAGCAAAGGCATTGATGAAGTACCGGTCATGGACAACTGCCAGAACTGTGCCCTCAAAAGATGTCATCGCGCGTTCGAACTGCGTACGACTTGGAATATCCAGATGGTTGACAGGTTCATCGAGCAGCAAGAAGTTACAGCCAGTCGCTGCCATCCGCGCCAATGTCAACCGGGCGCGCTCTCCATAACTTAACGCCCCAACAGGCGTGAAGACATCATCACCAGAAAAGAGGTAATAATGCAAGAACGAACGCACTTCCGTATCCGACAACTCAGCGACGGCGCGAATCACCTCGAAGGGAGTACTGGTGGGATCTAGCAGCTCCTGTTCCTGGGCATAGTACCCTAATCTGACATTTGTCCCCAGTCGCACACGCCCTGTCAGCGGCGCGAGCCTCCCCATGATTACCTTCAACAACGTGGTTTTTCCCGTGCCGTTAGGTCCGATAAGCGCCACGCGCTCTCCGGCACCCAGAATAGCATCCACACCCTGAAATAAGGCTGCGCCGTCATAGCCAGCAGCAAGGTTTTCCAGTATGAGCACCTCACGACCGCTCTCGGAGAAATCGGCAAACTCCAGTTTCATCCGCCAGGAGAGTTTGGGTTTTTCCGCACGCTCGTCGCTCTCCATGTAACGCTCAAGTTTGCGCTCTCTCGATTTTGCTTTCTTCGCCACCTTTTTAGCGTAACGCCTGATAGTATAATCATGCGGTTTTGTCGTGAGTTCCACGCTCATCGCATGCATGGCGGTACGATGAATATCCGCCTGGATACGGCGAATCTCATCTTGTTCATCTCGCCACTGCGACAGCTGTTTTTCGCGTTGCCGCTCCCAGGTCTCGATATAAGCACTATAGTTGCCCACATACCCGGTAAGCGTATGCGTCTCAGGATCGAGATCGAGAATGCTTGTGACAGTATTATCCAGGAAAGCACGATCGTGAGAGACAATCAACGCCGCTCCTGAATAGCACCGCAACCACGCCTCAAGCCACTCCAACGCCTCAATATCTAGATGATTGGTCGGTTCATCAAGCAACACCACATCGGGACGATGAAGCAACAATCCCGCCAACCCTAAGCGTGTCTTCTGACCACCGCTAAGAATAGCCAGTGGCGTTTCAAAATCAACATGCGCCAACCCCAGACCTGCCAGCACAGACTCAGCCTCGTGCACCGCAGGTTGCGTGGTTGCCAGAGACTCCAAACGCGTCAACGCCTCGCTGTAGGCTTCGAGCAAATGCGCTTGTGGCTCTTGCCTAGATAGTTCAACAGCCAGAGTTGCAACTCTCTCCTCAACTTCTGCCAAAGTTTCCTCGCCCACCTGAAGGAATTGCGCCACCGTCTCAGCGCCATGCTGTGCGAAACCTTGCTCAAGAAAACCCAACCGAGCATGGGAAGGCACAATCTGAATACCGCCTGTATCCGGTACAAGCTGTCCCATGATGATACGCAGCAAGGTCGTCTTGCCACAGCCGTTTGGACCGATCAATCCTACCCGTTCGCCCGCGTTCAGCACAAAGGAAACGCTATCGAGAATGAGCTCATTCCCAAAATGTTTGGTGATATTGGATACCTTAAGCATATTAGCTCCTTGAAATCAGAAAGACCAAACCACAAAAAAGAGCCGTGGGGCGAAAGCTCCCACGGCTCTTTAGCGGCAAAACATGCAGCAGTCTAGACAGCAACAGGGATCACAAGACGCCCGATGAGTGTGCGTGAACCACTGTCAATCATCCCTGCTATCTCCTTCTCAACTTGACTAAATGCAAGCATTACTATAGCACAAAGTCGCATATTGACAACTTCGCATAAGCGTGGGGTGCATCTCACGACAGGGTCGGAAATTTCAGGCACCCCTACAGGGTGCGAGGGAGAGATGATTTTTTGCGGCGG
>JAKJAC010000157.1:0-2065 GCA_022707705.1 Chloroflexota bacterium | reverse complement strand
CCGCCGCAAAAAATCAATAAAAGAAGCATCTTTTGTATGACAACCGGCTACCTTTTGCCCCGAAGTTGTCAGAACAGAATCAGTCGCGGATTTCAAGCAATTCTACTTCGAAAGTGAGTGTAGCGTTTGCAGGGATAACACCACCAGCTCCGGCAGCGCCGTATCCCAGATCCGGCGGAATGATGAGCTTGCGCACGCCGCCAACGCGCATCGTTCCTACGCCCTCATCCCAACCACTGATTACCTGCCCCAAACCAATGGAAAACTCAAAGGGCTCGCCGCGGTCTACAGAGCTGTCGAACTTCGTGCCATCCTCTAGCCAACCCGTGTAGTGAACGACAACCGTGTCGCCCAATTTGGGCATGTTGCCCTCGCCTACTTTGATGTCCACATACTGCAACCCTGTCTTTGTGGTCACTATCTCCTCCTCACCGGCATCCTTGCTCCCACAACCCACCAACAGCAGCATCAGTACAGTCCAAACGATTAACCCAATCCTCATGCGCATATCATACCTCCTGGAAATTGCGGTTTTCAAAGAACAGCTTTCAAATTGCAATTCTGAATCATAATCATAGATTTCAAATATGCAATCCGGAGTAGCAGCTCAAATCCCAGCACCAGGCGCAAATCTCGGACCAAAAAATCTAGAGGTAGAAACCCACCGGGTAGATTTATGGTATAATTCCTTAAGAGCATTGCCGTGGATTTACCCCGCGGCTGAGGCGCAGTCATGATATATAGGGATCTAGATCTACACCCGCGCCTCCTCGCCGGTTTGGGATCGCTGGCAGATGAATCTCCCACGCCGGTGCAGGAGCAAGCACTTCCGCCCATCCTTGAGGGACGCGATGTTCTGGTCATCGCTCCCCGAGCCGATGGCGAGAGGCTGGTGTCTGTGTTGCCCATCCTCCAGCATACCCTCTTCGGTGCTCGAGGACGCATCCAGGCCGTCGTTCTCACACCCACACAAGAACTGGCAGAGACAATCATCAGCGCCATTCAGAAGCTAGGGAAACACACGCGCGTGCGCAGCCTGGCTTTGTGTGATGGACCAATCCCGGCGCAACTTCAGGCGTTACAGGATGGTGTAGAGGTTATCATCGCCTGCCCGGCAAGACTGCTCGAGCATTTGAACCGTGGAAGCCTTGACCTTTCACGCGCTGAGCTGCTCGTGCTTGAAGACCTCGACCGATTTTGTGACATGGGGTTCCTACCCGATCTGTGGCGCATTCTCAAAGCAACACCGGCACAGCACCAGACCCTACTCTTCTCCACAACCGATAATGAAGATTTACGTAAGACTGCACGAACGCTGCTACGTGAACCCATAACCGTGCAGGTGGGTGATGTAGCTGCAACGCACCCTATTGCGCACCGCTTCTACTCTGTGGAAGCGGAATACAAAACCGAGGCATTGCTCACCCTTCTGGATGCAGGTGAAATACCCGCCGAAGCAGCGTTGATCTTCTGTGAAACGCGCTTCCGCGCTAGAAGATTAGGGGAAAAACTGAAACATGCGGGCTATGCCACAGCGATATTGACGGATGAGCTCTCACCCAAACGTCGCAATATCGCCATTGAGGGATTCCGTCAGAAAATCTCCAAGATGATTGTGACTACGGACATTGCAGCGCAGGGACTTGATGTAACCCCCATCACCACCATCATCAATTTCGACATGCCTGAATCCGTAGAAACCTACCTGCATCGCAGCGGTCGGGCCGCATACAGCAAATCTCCCTCCACGGCACTCACCCTAGTGACACCAGAGGATAATGAGATTGCGGAAGCCATCACGCTGGAACTGGGAGAGCGCCCCTATTTTCGCACACTACCCCACGAATCCATCTAGCAATCCCTCAAGCCGCCGGCAACCAAATCGCAAAAGTGCTGCCTTCACCCGGCGCACTCTCCAGTGTAATCTGTCCGCCATGTCCCTGAACAATGCGCTGCGCGATGCTCAACCCCAAGCCGATACCTGGAAGTGGCATTACAGATGCCGCGCTTCCACGAAAGAACAAATCAAAAATCCGCTCGCGCTCTTCAAGGACAATCCCCGGTC
>JAKJAC010000156.1:9872-10148 GCA_022707705.1 Chloroflexota bacterium | reverse complement strand
GCTGTAGCCGGTGGAAGCCTTCTAGAAAGACCTCCATGGTGGGGTCGCGAAAATCGATGTGACTTTGGATGATATCCACGTAATCTGTGGCAAGACGGCGTAGGTTACTCTCGACGCCCATGATGAGTTTATCAACTGTAGTGTAGGCACTCTGCTTCCGTTCCCCATCGAAACCTACCCAACCGATTTTGGTGGCGACAATGAATTTCTCTCTGCGCCCTTGCATAGCCTGTCCAAGCAGCGTCTCGCTATGCCCGTTGCCGTAAACATCGGCGG
>JAKJAC010000156.1:0-9862 GCA_022707705.1 Chloroflexota bacterium | reverse complement strand
AAAGTTGATTCCAGATTCGAGAGCGTAATCTACGGCAGCTAGTACCTGCGCGTCGTTTGTGGCGCCCCATTCACTGCCGCCAGCTGCCCATAGCCCCATTCCTATCTCACTCACCATCATGCCAGTCTTTCCAAGCCGGCGGTATTTCAGTTCGTTATCCATAGGTTTCTCCTTGTGAATCAGAGCCTCAGTCCGTCGTCTGGAGCTCGTTCCCGTGCCATGCCACGGATTGGATGTCTCCATCGAAATTCACTAGCCGGTGCGCGAGGGTTTCAAACGCTTCTGGTGCGCCGGAGGTAAAGAAAGTGTGTTTCACCCGAGCTGTCACCGGCGCGCGCAGGTTCAGGTAATCCAATACTCGTGCAGTCTGACGTGCCACGGCTGGCGCAGGGTCTACCAAAGTGACGTTGGGACCGGTGATGCGGGTGATGGCTTCTACAAGAAAAGGGTAGTGTGTGCATCCCAGCACCAGATGGTCTGTACCTGCTTTCAGAAGAGGGGTGAGACATTGACGCAGTGCTGTCTCGGTCTCTGGTGTGTCCAGGTCTCCGCGTTCCACCAACTCCACCAGCTCAGGGCAAAACTGAGTTTCTAGCCGCACGCCGGCAGCAAAACGTTCCACCAGGCTGTGGAAGAGCTCACCTTGAAAGGTGGCTTTTGTGGCGATAACTGCGATTACACCCGTTTGAGTGTTTTCTGCAGCAGGTTTGACCGCCGGTTCCATTCCCACAAATGCGAAGCCTGGAAAAGACTCGCGCAGAGTGCGCAGCGCTGCACCCGAGGCAGTGTTACAGGCGATTACGATTATTTTGGCGCCCCGAGCGAGGAGAAACCTGGTAATGCCTTTGGTGTACTCTCGTACCTCGCTCAGGGATCGAATGCCATAGGGAACGTGTCCCTGGTCAGCTACGTAGAGTGTGCTTTCGTGAGGCAGTTGCCTGGCAATTTCCCGCCACACGGAAAGCCCCCCGACACCAGAATCGAAGATGCCGATGGGACCATCCGGGCTGAGGTTGAAAACAGGTGCTTCCTCTGCCATTCAGATATCGGCTACTCCACAGGGGTCAAGGAAATCTGATAGGGCGCCAATTCTGTCGTGACGGGCGCTAACGCTGAAACTACCAGAACGACCCGATCGTTTTCTCGACTGAGCGGTAGCTGCCAATTGCCAGTAGTGGTGTCCCAGCGCACTAATGGCGTTACTGTGATGCCATCCCGTCCAAAAATCACTGCCTGGAGTATCCATTCCTGAGGCAATACATTGGCATGTCTTACAAAGCCCTCGGAAATCCACGCCGAATCTTCAGACTCGACATCGTCTGTAAACTGCTCAACGCCATTCACCGTCAGGCGGATATCATCGAGAGCAAGCCCGGGTTGGTTGACTGCTGCGTCTGTGATGTACTCAAAACGCACGGCGATGGTTTTGCCCGCATAGGCGGAAAGATCAATGGCGCGTTCAACCCAACCGTTGCTCTTTCCGGTCAAACCGCAGCCATAGTTGTTCCCGTTGGGATTGCTGCGAGAACAGTGTAGACCTGGATCATCAATCAGGCGCCACTGAATTTGCGATGAACTCAGGTCCTCAGGTAGGGTGCCATCTGCAGTATAACCCACTGCCATGTAGGCATAATCCCATTCGTCTTCAATGTGGTACCAGGTCTGAAAAGATAGTTCGGCAGTACGCGCCTCACTCAAATCCAAGACGCGGGTTAGCCTGGTGTTTGACTCATCTTCGCGATTGGACCACCAGAGATACTTGCCACTATAGGCATCGGTATCGAGCAACTTCACCTGGGTTGTGCCGGTGAAATTGACCGCCATAGGTTGTTCGCTATTGACTTCAATATAATCGACACCATATTGGTTAACCAAGCCGTTGATGGAGAGTGGGGCGCCAGCGAAGGTCAATGTGTCGCTGGTGTCGGGCGTGATAGGATTGATCTGGCTGTAGCCATAGCGCCCGTCTTCCAGTTCAGTATCATCCAGGAGATTAGCTATTGTCCAATCCGCAAAAAGGTCTTTGTGGGTCAGGTTCAAGCCTAGATTCTCTTGTAATACCAGATCGACGCTTTCCATGCCATTCTGTGTGTGGCTTACCAGGGCTTTGGTCGCCTCTTCGCCGAAACGGTCTAGAAAATACTCCATGAAGAGATACGCTGCGCCATAGTTTGCTGAGGTATCATCTTCTTCGGGCCAGTTGGTGAGCTGTGTGTCTGGTTGTGCCATATAGGCGTAATCACTACCACCGACATCGTAGACTCCGCTGCGACGATAGGCTCGATCATTGAGCGCCATCGCCATTTCTGAACAACCCTCATTGAGCCAGGTGGTTTCATTGCGGTCGCGATACCAATGGATCATGTGTTGGAATTCGTGCGCCAGTACGCCGTTGTAGAAAGCATCGCCAACGTTCACGTTCTCCAAATTGATGTAGAACATCTCCATCTGGTTGGAATCTGGGCGAACAGCCTGTACATATTGGTCGGTGCTGGAGAAATATCCGGCGATGTTATACCCCAAGCCGTTCGCATGTAGGATGTTGAGGTGCGGATCCCCGTCAATCCCAGGATTAGGCTCGCCCCCATAGAATTCGCGGTTAGTTAGATAGGTATGATTCTCGAAGAGCTCGGCAGCTTCCTCAATTTCATCTTGCTTGAACCGTGCACCTTTCTCGACCCACATATATACATGATCGGTTTTGTACGCCAGCACTGCGGTAATCTCGAATTGTTGCTCGGTATCCAGATTGTGGGCGTTGAATGTACGTTCGGTTCCCACAGGATAATCAGGATTTGTAGTACTGGCAACGCGAGAAGTCTCCGGGGGGACGCCAAGGTAGCGGATGCCGAGTTCGTGCATATCGGAAACCGGGATTTCACTCTCCAGGATGGCGTTCAGCGTTTCCAGCGCTTCATCGGGTAGTGGTTCCACTACAATGGGCGTTTCGGGGAGGGGTTCGGGCGTGATCCTACCATCGAGCCCTGGTTCAAGCGTGGGCCAATCAATCGGGGGAGTAACTCCTGGGGTATCACTCTGGACAACTGCCCACCATAATACCCCACCTACACAGCAGCAACACGTGCATAGCAATATCAAAGCCAATACGGCGATGATAGCGTATAGCAACCGGCGGTTTTCATTTTCGTTCATGAGTGAGTCCTTTCGGTATGTTGGCTGAACCTGAACTTATTATAGGCGTGCATGTCAAGAAAGCAATCTAATGGGCGTAACAGGTGGCAAGGTTTTAGTTTGAATTGACCTCAAGTCGAAAGCCTTTATACTGAACATAGTATCCAGGTTCTCAAATCTTCCTGGGAGGTGTGATGATGGTTACACGATCTTGGCCCCGAGTGATTGTGTTCTCTACACCCACCTGCCCGTATTGCCAGGCAGCTAAGAAATACCTGCAGCAGCGTGGGGTGCCTTTTGAGGATGAGAATGTCTCCCGGAATGTGATTGCTGCGCAATATATGGTACAGCGCAGCGGGCAACAGGGCGTGCCGGTCATTCAGGTAGGCAAAGAGATTGTCATTGGTTTTGACCGAGCTCGGTTGGATACGTTGCTTGGGTTGAAGTAGGCATTTGTTCGACAGACCTGCGAAATGCGCTATAATTCCGAGCGAGGTTTGACCAGTGAACTGAGCCGGTCTGAGATTGTTTGTTGTAGATTCGTGATCGGCAGATCTTGATGAGGAGATTCCATGGAAGGTGTTTTGATTCCTTGGGTGATTGCTTCGACGCTCTTACTGTTTTTGGCAGCTTATTGGATCTACACGCTGGAGAAGCGTTTCAACGGATTGGAGAAGCAGTACAAGCGTGTACTGGCGCTCTCTGAAAGCGGCGATCAAGCCACGTTGGCAGATTTCCTACACCGACTTGAGGAACAGAATACGCGCCTACAGGCAGCTGAGGGTGGATTGTCGCAGATACAGGGTATTTTGCCGCACATAATTCAGGGCTATGGCGTACAGCGTTATCAGGGATTTCCCAACGTTGGTGGCGATCAAAGTTTCTCCATCGCTTTGGTAGATGGCTGTGGCAGTGGTTTCTTGTTATCCGGTTTGCATGGACGGGATGAGACTCGTGTGTACGCTAAACCGCTGGTCCAATGGCGGTCTTCGTACTCGCTGAGCGCTGAGGAGCAGACGGTCGTTGCTCTTGCTCGAAAGATGAGCGGAGCCTGAGGGGCAGCGCTTTTGACATTTTTCGCAACTGTAGGTATGATTGGTCTTAGTTTGCGTGGCAGACTGCTGCGTGCGGTTATCTTAGAGTCGTGTTAGCTATTTTTCAGGAGGATTCCCATGTGGGGTAAGGAAAAAACGCGAGATGAGGAGGTTGTGGTTGCACCAGTAGCGGCTACTACACGGCAACCTGCTGCCGCCTCCAAACCCATCGAGACCACCATCGGTCCGAATACCCATGTCAAAGGCGAAATTCAGGGAGACGGAAGCCTGCGCGTTGAGGGTGTGGTAGAAGGCAATATAGCGACTACCGGCAATCTGGTCAT
The DNA here is from genome assembly GCA_022707705.1 of Chloroflexota bacterium. GTDB lineage: Bacteria > Chloroflexota > Anaerolineae > B4-G1 > SLSP01 > JAAZNO01. The sequence continues at coordinate 5,352 of JAKJAC010000156.1, read as the reverse complement.
TACCGAGAGCGCCAAGGTGCTTGCAGAAATCAAGGCAGCCAATGTATCCGTAGCCGGCGCGGTCAAGGGTAACATCCATGCGAACCGCGTCGAGGTGTTGGCGACTGGTCGTGTATGGGGTGATATGACTGTCAAAGTCATGCTCACCAACGAAGGCGCCTATGTTAGCGGGCAAATTATTATGCCTAAAGATGTCAAACCTCCGCAGTTGGAAGCAGAGCCGCCGAAACCAGCAGCTCCGGCACCTGCACCGGCAGCCAAATAGGTTGAGTTTCTCACACCACCCTTCAGGGGATTCCTCCTGGAGGGTGGTGTTTGTTCTCCTTCAGGAGATTGCGGCTTGACCGTTTACAGGTAATACATCGTCTCGACCATCTCGTTTCTTGGTCATCCCTGTGCGGCGCGCGCCTGCAACAGCGTGGTTCCTACCATGAGCGCCTCGCCGCTGGCTGCAATGCAGGCGAGGGGTAGGAGTTCTGCCTGCCCTCCGAGCAGCGCTTGCCACGCCGAAGCCAGAGCATAGAGCCCCAGTAGCATTTCTCCCAGCGTGGAACGATCGGGTTTGAGTCCGTAGCGTGTATATCGCCAGCGTCCGGTGCGCGCCTGAAGGTGGAATTTCGGCGTGCGGTGAAATGGACCGCCCCAGTGAGTCAAGCCATCCAGAAGAGCTAGAGTGTTACTCCAGGCAAGACCCATTCCCAGCGCCATAAGTACAGGATAGACGAGGATACGTTGGGGCCAATCCTGGTAGAGCGCCATCTGCCCCAGGAGGTAAAGTAACGGTGGGACAGCAATGATCGCCCCCAAAACGCCGCTCATTGCCGGCAATGAGGGTGGATACAGACTCATCGGCAGCAAGAGTATCATCAACGCCAGAAACAGTGGCTGCGTGAAGTAGCCGCTAAGATGCAAGAGTGCCATAATCTTCTGCGCCAGACTAAGCCGTGGGGAGCGCACGATGGGTTTGGCAAGTTTCCGTAGACATTGCACGGCACCTTTTGCCCACCGGTATTGTTGTTGCTTGAATGCCGCAACCAGCGGGGGAAGTTCTGCGGCGGCGGCAACATTGGGCAAATAGCAGATGCGCCAACCGCGCAGTTGTGCGCGATAGCTCAAATCCAAATCTTCGGCGACTGTGTCGCACTGCCAACCACCAGCGTCCTCGATGGCTTTCTTCCGCCAGATGCCTGCGGTGCCGTTGAAATTCATCAATAGACCACTGCGATTGCGGGCGATGTGTTCGATGGCGAAGTGCGCGTCGAGAGCCAGAGCTTGCGCTCTTGTGATGGGGGAATACTCGGCATTGAGATGGCTCCAGCGTGCCTGCACCATACCCAGTTCAGGATCAGCCAGCAGGTATGGAACGGTGTTTTGCAGAAAATCTGACTCCGGGCAGAAATCTGCATCGAAAAGAGCGATGATTTCGCCGTGTGCCTGCTGTAATCCTGCTGCGAGCGCGCCTGCTTTGTAGCCAATGGGGTGGGTGCGGTGAAGCAGTGTGATTGCGTAGCCCTGGGCGCGCAAGCGATCGCACTCGGTTTGGACAAGAAACGTTGTCTCATCGTCTGAGTCATCAAGAACCTGGATTTCCAACCGATTTCGGGGCCAATTCAGAGCCGCGATGGCTTCCAGTACCCGTTGTACGACATATTGCTCGTTGCGTAGGGGAATCTGTACGGTTACTACCGGCAACTCGGGTTCTGGCGGCAACGGCGGTACTGGCTTCGAATCGTTTCGGTGCTTGAAATATAGAGCAATCAGGACGACAATGTGCGTGGCATAGATTGCCAACACTGCCAGCACTGCCATATAGACTGTTCCAATGGTTGTGTTTATCATATCGAGGATTATACCTGAAGTACGTAATTCGTTTTGTGCCTGGCAGAGGCATAAGACCTGGACAGGTGACAATGCCAATTTGCTGTAAGCTTGCAATGGTGTGGGCGGGGGATTTCTGTCTGGCTGTAGCTGTGATAAGATACTGTCTTGTAACTTCAGAGATGCTTCAGGAGGCCGGTTGTGAAAAATCTGCAGCGTAGCAAAACCTTGTTACTGACTTTGATTCTGTGCTTCACTCTTATCAGCCCGTTCCCCAATCCCGGTCAAACGGTTGTGGTAGCGGCGCCAGATTTTGATTATACTCTGAACCTGGGTGGTGTGGCTTTTGACCCGTTGCGAGTTACGCCGACCTTTCCTCTTACGTGGCATCAATCCTCTTCGGCTGGATCTGACCTGCATCTGGCGCAGTTCTTTGGTCCTACCCAGGAATCATGGTTGGTGGCGCTAGAGAAGGTAGGTCTGGAGATTGTGCAATATATTCATCCTTTCACATACGTTGTGTGGGGTGATCCGGTAATGCTAGGTCGGGCTTCTGCGCTAGATTTTGTGCGCTGGACCGGTCCATTTTTGCCTGCCTATCGCGTCCTGCCACAGTGGCGCACCCTGGATGCGACGACCATGGCTTTCGAGGTGATGGTTTATCGCGGCGCCGGGCGAGTTTCTGTGTTGAATAGCCTTAGGGCGTTGGGGGCGCAGGTCCAGGATTCCATTGATCTGGGATATGGTTTTGATGGGCTTTCTGTGATGCTGCCCGGTGAGCGATTGTTGGAGGCAGCGCGGATTCCCGGCGTCTATACGATACAGCCGGTTTCCACTGAGCGCGCTACGCGTGGCGAGATGAGTAATCAGGTCAACGTCAACAATGTGGATCAGAGTAACCAGGCTTTCCCAGGTTATCGAGCTTGGTTGACGAGTGTGGGAGTTGATGGAACTGGGGTGGTCATCTCCAACGTGGATAGTGGTATTCAAGAGTCGCACCCTGATCTTATCAACCGGATGCAGACTTGTGTTGGGACAACCTGCGGCAATACAACTTCAAGCAGCCATGGGACGCATACTGCCGGTATCATGGTGGCGGATGGCAGTTCCGGGACGGTGGATAGCCGCGGTTTCCTGCGTGGGTTAGGCGTTGCGCCTGGCGCAAGACTCGTGGAACAAGTCTATAGCAGCTACGATCTCACGTTGTTGATCAAGGATTCCTCCACTAACGGGGCGCTTGTCTCCGGCAACAGCTGGGGACCTGCAGGCACGCCGCAGGGTTATGACGCCGATACGCGCAAAGTGGATGTGGGCGTGCGTGATGCAAATCTAACGCTCGCGGGCAATCAATCGCTAAATTACGTGCTCTCGATCATGAATGGCTACGGTGGAACGAGCTCCCAGGGAAGCCCAGATGAAGGCAAGAACATCTTTACCATCGGCTCCACCAAAATGCAGACCTCGGGCGGTTCGCAGGAGTCGGCAATTAACGACATCTCGTCCAACTCGGCGCACGGTCCCGCACTGGATGGGCGCAAGATTCCGCACATGGTTGCGCCGGGATGCTACGTGGATTCAACGGTGCCTACTAACTCCTATGGCACCATGTGCGGTACGAGCATGTCTTCTCCGCATGTGAGTGGTGCAGCGGCGCTCTTTATCCAATATTACCGCGGCTTGTTTAGTGTGGAACCAAGCCCCGCGCTTCTCAAAGCGGCTTTCCTGCCGGTCGCGCATGATCTTGCCGGTTTCCATGACGCTGATGGCATCATTTTGGGGCATCCCTTTGACAGCAAGCAAGGGTGGGGGCGTATGGATTTGGAGGCGGTTGTGGATCCTACGCTGCCGGTGTTGTACTTCGACAACCCACAGATTTTCGATGCTACGGGCGAAATCTGGGAGCAGAGTTTCGGTGCAGCAGATCCCACACAACCGGTGCGTTTGATGTTGGTGTGGACGGATGCTCCTGGTCATGGTCTCGGTGGCGCTACGCCCGCCTGGGTCAACGACCTCAATCTGGAAGTGAGTGCTGATGGGATTACCTACCGCGGCAATGCTTTCAATGCGAGTGGGTGGTCACAATCAGGGGGGACCGTGGATGGCATGAATAATACCGAAGGCGTCTTCCTGGGTCCGACGGCGCCCGAGACTTTTACCGTACGCGTGAGTGCTGCCAACATCGCCGGCGATGGCGTGGCGAACTTTGGTGATGCAACGGACCAGGATTTTGCGTTGGTCTGTTACAACTGTTTGCAGCAAGCCGATTTCACATTGACGGTTGAGCCACAATCTGGCGCGGTTTGTGCGCCGGATGTTGTTAGTGCAACGGTCTCGGTAGAGCCATTGCTGGGGTACGCGGAGGCGATTTCACTGACGGCGCAGACACCGCCCGCGGTGACCGCGACTTTCTCGCCGACGGTGCTGACCGCCCCTGGCGAGGCAGTGCTGACCCTGGATGTGGGCGCCGCAGCGGTTGCCGGTCAGGTCACTTTACTCATCTCTGCTACGGCGGAAATGACGAATGTTCATACAGCTGAGTTGTCCTTGTCGATTAATACCTGCACTCCTGAGGCTCCTCAACTATTAACACCTACCGATGGCGCTGTGGCGCAACCTTTCAACGCACTCGACCTTACCTGGCAGGCACAGCCACTCGTCACCGGTTATCGCGTGCAGGTAGACCGCAACCCACTCTTCACTGCTCCGTTTGTGGACGTGATTGTCAATACTGCGGCGTATTCTGACTCTATGCCTCTGGAGAGCGGAGCCTGTTACTGGTGGCGTGCGCAGGGTGAGAATACTTGCGGTAGTGGTGCGTGGGCTGAGCCTTTCCATTTTGCAACTGCCGCGATGGGGGTTGGCTTTGCCGATGATCTGGAATCTGGCGACGGCAATTGGAGCGAGGAGGTTGCTGCTGGCAGTGCTATTTGGGGGCTTTCAGCGGCGCAGTCCCATAGCCCAACACATGCCTGGTTTGTGCCTGATGCAGCTGTCAAAACCGACAGTCGTTTGTGGAATACCATCGCTGTTCCAGTCGGCGCTGGCAGCACGCTGCACTTTTGGCATCGCTATCAATTTGAAGGGAGTGACCTGTATGCCTGGGATGGCGCCGTGCTGGAGATTTCCACGGATGGGGGCCTGACTTGGACTGATTTGGGCCCATCTATAGCGGATAATGGTTACAACGGCACGATTCGTGCTGGAACTGTCAATCCCTTAGCCGGGCGATCGGGTTGGATTGGTGCGTTGACCACCTGGACCGAAGTCACAGTAGATTTGAGCTCCTATGCCGGTAGCGCTGCGCAGATTCGCTGGCGAGTAGGCTGTGATGCTTCTATGGGCGCTGAAGGCTGGTATGTTGATGATGTACAGATTACAACCCCGTTGCCTCCCAATCCGGCGCCTGTTATCCATGCGGTCACGCCCGCTTCTGTGGTGGGAGATGAACCGGTGCTATTGACATTGACGGGCGCTGGGTTCATGGGAGCGCCTGCTGTGAAAGTTGACGCGACCTGGTTGCTCTCGGTTACGCTG
>JAKJAC010000155.1 GCA_022707705.1 Chloroflexota bacterium | reverse complement strand
CGATGGCTGAAACCACTTTGGTGGCGTAAATCATCTCTTTCTGCAGGGGGCTGAGCTCCTCTTCCACTGCCTGGGTGAGGTGGGCAATCTTGCCAAATTCGGTCTGCATGCCCGTGCCGAAAACGACCGCCTTTCCAACACCCGCGGCGACGCTGGTGCCGGCAAAAACCAGGTTGGGACGTTCTGTGTGGCCCAAATCAGGTCGCAGTGAAGCATCGCTGGTCTTGCGCACGGGATGGGATTCGCCGCTCAGGGTAGATTGGTCCACCCGCAGCTCAGCCTCCTGCACCAGGCGGGCATCGGCAGAGACGCGGTCGCCTTCGGTCAGCAGCATCACATCGCCAGGCACGAGCTCCTCGGCGAGAATCTTCTGTTCCTGTCCATCGCGCAACACCCGCACGTAGTGTGGAATCAATTGTTTGAGAGCTGCGGTGGCTTTTTCGGCGCGGAACTCCTGCCAGAAACTGAACGCGCCATTGATGAGGTTGACCAACCAGATGGCAAACGCCAGTTGGGGCATCTGCGCCACGAGCGCCACGAGACCACCCACCCAGAGCAGAATCGCCATCAGATGCGTGAAATGGCTGAGCAAGCGCTTATACAAGGGTTTGCCCTTCACCTCTTCAATGGCGTTAGGTCCCCAATGCTGCAGGCGCTCAGCAGCTTCTGTCTGTGGCAGTCCTTCCGGACGGCTTTGCAGCGCCTGATAAACCTCGGCAACCGGTAACGCCGGTAACCGCACCTGACTCTCTGAAACTGGAACTTTATCCGTAATCACGGTATCTCCTTGAACCAACCGCCGTCTGCAGCGACACCTTGAGACGCCGCACCGCGAAAACAAAACCCGCTACGCATCAGCATAGCGGGGCTCTCAGCCTGTTTCTATGTGCCTAAACTGCACCCCCTTGAAGGGATACGATGATACTATAACACATATCACCACGACGTCAAAATGAGGGACATCAGAGAGGTGCATCTCACGTGAGGGCGACAGCCTCAAAACTCCCCGCGGAGCACAGGAAAGAGTGATGCTGTGCGGCGGGGCGCGCCCCGTCGCACAGCATCACTCTAAAGGAAAAACTTTCCTACGGGGGGAGAATGCGCCGCCTGTGACGGATGCGTTTCAACTTTAGGGCAAAAGCAAGACGACCATGATGCAAATGCCTTTTCTTTGAGTGGTTTTTGTGGTGAGGCTTCGCCTCACCACAAAAATCACCTTTTTCTCTCTTGAAATGCACCCGAGACTCGCTGAACCGTGACAGAAAGGTATAATAGGAACAGATGACGGTGGGGCGCATGCCTGTTGCGGCACACGCCGGGCGGCGCCCGCGGCAGATTCAAGGAGCCAAGTTATGTCAAAGCGCGCGCAGATTCTTTACAGACTAAGCCGTGCCTGCATTCGCGGCTACGCAGCGCTGATGCTGCGCCTGGATGTCGCCTGGCATGCAGCCCTGCCTGCCGGACCCAAGATTATCGTTGCCAACCATCCCAGCTGTTCCGATCCTTTTCTAATCGCCGTGGTTTCGCCAGAACCGCTCAAGCTGCTGGTGTTTCGTGAAGCCTTTATCCCGCCGGTGTTCGGCACGTATATGCGCTGGTCAGGGCATATACCGGTGACGCTGGGACACGGTGCACCCGCACTGGAAGCGGGTCTGGAGCGCTTGCGCGCGGGGGACTCATTGGCGCTGTTTCCCGAAGGGTGGATCAGCCCGCAGACGGGCGGCTTCAACCCGACCCGTTCAGGCGCGGCGCGATTGGCGCTCGCCGCCGGAGCGCCGGTTATCCCGGTAGGCATTCACCTGCTGCGGGAGCGGAATTGGGTCGTGCGCGCAGCCCTGGGGGGACGCGAAACGGTGGGCTACTGGTATTGGCGTGGACCCTATACCATGACCGTGGGGCAGGCGCTCACCTTCGAGGGGGATGTGGAGGACCGCGCCCTGGTCAATGCCACCGCACAGACCATCATGGAAGCCATCATCGCCCTGGCAACAGAGAGTGAAATGCGCTATCGCCGCAAGCACTCATCTGCGGCGATAGCGTAATTCACGGGCGCAGCTCTCGCGCGCAGGGGCTCAACGCCGCAGGTGTACGGGGTAACGACTGCGCAGGCGACCCTCGCCGCGCTTGGCCCAACCGAGCGGAAAGCCATCCACCGTTACCAGGACGAAACCCGCCGGACCGGCATCTTCCCAGAAGCTGCCGCGGAAGAATTGTTCCACCAGGGGGTCATCCACCGCCAGGTCGCAGACCTCCTGAACCTCGGCGGGACGCAACGCTGCCGCCAGGGCATGATTGGGGTTAATCTTGCCATGACGCTGCGAGGCAATCCACCAACCGGGGCGCAGGACGTGCAACCCAGCCCACAATTTGGGGTCCATGGGCGTCACGTAGATATCGTCATTGCCATCGAGATACAAGCCGGCTTCGGGCGCTTCGACCGCCAGGACCTCCCGGAGCGTGCGCCGGTAAAGTTGCAGCACGCGCCCCGGAATCGCCGCACCGGTCCAGCGTTCGGGCAAGTCGTCATCCGGTTCACCCCGGCGCCGCAGCAGCGCATAGAAGTGCCCATGCCCGGGTCCGGTATGGGGCCAAAAGCGCCCTACCCCGCGGAGGGTTTCCGGCGCACCAATCCACTCAGGACGCCCGCCGGATAAGCCGGGCAACGCCGGTAACGGCGCCAGTTCAAAATCGGCGCGCGAGGCGAGGAAAGCTGCGATGACGCCCTCGTCTTCCTCCGGCGCGAAGGTGCAGGTGCCGTAGAGCAAACGCCCGCCAGGTCGCACCAGCGCCGCCGCCTGTTCCATGATGCCCCGCTGCCGGTGCGCGTTCCCCTGAACCGTGGCGAGACTCCAATCGCGCACCGCCGCCGAATCGCGGCAGAAGGTGCCCTCACCGGAGCAAGGCGCATCCACCAACACCGCATCAAAAAGCCCGCCCCAGCGCGCAGCAAGCCGCTCAGGAGTCTCATTGAAGACCATCGCGTGGGTTACCCCAAGCCGTTCCAGATTCATCGCTAGCACCGAAGTGCGGCGACGGTTGACCTCGTTGGCAATCAGAACGCCCTGGTTCTCCATCCGCGCTGCCAGATGCGTGGCTTTGCCGCCAGGCGCAGCTGCCAGATCCAGCACCCATTCGCCAGGTTGGGGGTCGAGCAGGACTCCCGCTGCCATGGCGCTGGGGTCCTGAATGTAGTAGACGCCTGCCGTGTGATAGGGATGCGCACCCACGGCAGCCTCGTCCTCCTGCAACCATAGCCCTTCCGGGCACCAGGGAACCGGCGCCACATGCCAGGGAAGGCGCGCCTGTAGCGCGTGCAGGTCGCCCCGCAGCGGGTTGAGACGCAGCCCCACATCGCGCCGCGCGAGCGCATCCAGAAAAGCTTCCGCATCGTCCGCAAGCCATAGTGTCATCCGTGAAACGAATTCTGGGGGCCAAGTGGTCGCTTGCATCATCGGTCCTCCAAAAAAAGCGTAATGCGTAATGGGGGCAACACCACATTACGCATTACGGTTCAAGTGCCTGAAGTGGGCTTACTCTTTCTCGTAGGGCACGCCGTCGGCAGCAGGTGCGCGCGACTGCCCCACGACGCCAGCCAGGACGATCATCGTGACGAGGTAAGGCGCCATTAGCAGGAATTGCGAGGGGATAGGCACGCTCATGATGGCTAGCTTCGTCTGCAACGAGTCAGCGAAACCAAAAATGAGTGATGAGCCCAAGGCGCCAAAGGGCGTCCAATTGCCGAAGATCATGGCAGCCAGACCGATGAAGCCCTTACCGGCAGTCATGAGTTCGTCGAAACGGGCAACGGAGCTCAATACCAGATAAGCTCCACCCAACCCGGCAACCATACCCCCCAGGATCACGTTAATGTAGCGCGTCTTGAATACATTGATGCCCAGTGTATCCGCGGCCCGAGGGTGTTCACCCACAGCGCGGGTGCGCAAGCCCCAGCGGGTGTAATTGAGCATCACGTGAATCACTACCACCAAGATCAGCGTGAGATAAACCACGAGCGAGTGATTGAAGAAAACCGGTCCAATGATGGGGATCTTCGACAACACCGGGATGGCAATCGGGCGGAAGGTAGCCGGGCTATTGAGTGCGGCATTGGTCTGCAGGTAGCGCGAACTGAAGTAGCTGGTGATACCCGTAGCGAGAATGTTGATTGCCGTACCGGCCACCACCTGACTTACCTTGTATTTGATCGCCAAAACCGCCAACAAGGCCGCCATCAGACCGCCGCCAATGAGCGCGGCAATCAAACCGCCCCACTGGCTTTGGGTGACGCTGCCCATCAGAGCCGCAAGGAAAGCGCCGGAGAGCATCATGCCCTCGATACCGATGTTGACTACGCCGGCTTTCTCGCACATGATGCCGCTCAGGGCTGCCAACACGATGGGAATGGCCCGCAGCAGCGTGGATTGGACCATGCCGGTGATGTTCATGGATTTATCACGCGCTGCCCAGGCGAGGAAAGCGAGCACAAAAAGCCCCACTACCGCGCCCAGCACCGCGTTGTGATTGCGGAAACCCTTTGCCAGTTGCCAGGCGCCAAGGAAAGCAGCCATGGCAGCGAAGACGAGTAATCCAGGCAACGTACCGAAAGTCAGATCCGGCAGCGTCAACGCCTCACCGCGCGTCATGTTCAGTGTGAACGTAGTGCGATTTGCTCCGGTGGTCCCCGGCAAGAAGAGCAACACGATTCCCAGTGCAAACACGAGGAAGACAATCCCCATGATGCGCGCTTTACGCACCTCTTGTTTTGAAAGTGTGTCGGTTGTCATGATGCTGCCTCCTACATCTGGCCCCAGCCGCGGGTTGTGATGAGTCCTTCGCCCTTCTCCAAGCCGCGTAGGCGGTAGATAGCGCGGATAATCGCCGGCGCGGCGATGAAGACGATGATCAACCCCTGCAAAATGGAGGTGATGTCAATCGGAATCTTCGCCACACCCTGCATGTTGGAAGCGCCAGCACGCAGCGCACCAAACAACAGTGAAGCTATCACCACCCCACCGGGATGGCTGTTACCCAAGAGCGCCAGCGCAATGGCATCGAAGCCATAGCCCGAGGCGAAGGCGTTGGGCATGAAGTGAATGACGCCGAGAATATCCATGGGGGCAGCCAGCCCGGCGAGCGCACCGCTCAGAAGCATCGTGATGACGATGATGCGCGGCACGCTGATGCCCGCATAACGCGCCGCTCGTGGGTTGTGCCCTACGGTGCGAATTTCGTAGCCCAGGGTGGTCTTGAACAGCAACCACCAGACGAAAACTGCGGCGGCTAATGCCAGGAAGAAACCCACATTGAAACGAATCGTCGTATCAGAGGGGACGAACTGCGGCAGGTATGCCGAAGGTTGAATTTCCGGGCTGACGGGCCGGTATCCAGGACGCGCCATGGGACCGCCCACATCCAGCATGAACTCCGCTAACCGGTAGGCGATGTAGTTCATCATGATGGTGTTAATCACTTCATGCGCGCCGGTCTTCGCTTTGAGCAGACCCACAATGCCTCCCCACAACGCACCACCCGCTGCCCCGGCAAGCAAAGCCAGGGGTAGATGGATGTACCATGGCAAGCCGGTGATGCTGTAACCCACAAACACTGAAGTCAAGCCACCGATGAAGTACTGCCCTTCGGCGCCGACGTTGAACAGACCGCCTTGAAAACCCACAGCCACCGCCAAGCCGGCGAAGATGTAGGGTGTGGCAATGCGCAAGGTCTCCGTGATATGATACAGGTCGCCAAAGGCGCCAAAGAAGAAGGCGCCGTACGCTACAGAAATCACTTCCCAGCCGCGCTTGAAGCCTTGCCCGATGCCATCGCCAAAAGCTGCTATGACAGTAGTATCGGTAAAGATAATCAACAGCGCGCCAATCAACAATGCTGTTGCCACCGCCAGAAGCGGAACCGCTACGCCCCGCCCAAGAGCCTTCAGCGGCGCAGTCCATGACCGTGTTGCCGGTGATTTTTGCTCGCTCATCCCGCCGCCTCCTGTGTGTGCGGATGCACGCCCGCCATCAGCAATCCAATTTCCTCTTTGGTGGCTGAGGCAATGGGTACGATACCCATGATATGCCCGTCGAACATCACAATCACCCTATCCGCCAGCGAGAGCACCTCGTCCAGCTCCGCTGAGACGACCAGCACACCCGCACCTTCATCGCGTTTGCGCACCAGTTGCGAATGGATGTACTCAATCGAGCCCACATCCAAACCGCGCGTCGGCTGTGAAGCGATGACGAGTTTGACGTCGCGGCTCAATTCACGCGCCACAATCACCTTCTGCTGATTGCCGCCCGAGAGATTGCCGGCGTGCGTGAAGATGCTGGGGGTGCGCACATCGTATTCCTCGACCAGGCGTTCGGCGCGTTCGCGGATCACCGGTTCCTGGAGCACGATGCCCTTCGCCACCGGCGGGAAATAATAGGTGTTCAGAATCAGATTATCGGCGATGGGGTAGCCCAAGACCAGGCCATCACGCTGCCGGTCTTCAGGCACGTGCGCCGAACCGGTTTCGGTGATGACACGCGGGGTGGCGTGGGTGATATCCTTGCCTACCAGCGTGATCTTGCCATCTACGGCGCGCCGCAAGCCGGTCAAGACCTCCACGAGCTCCGTTTGGCCATTGCCCTGGACGCCCGCGACGCCGACAATCTCGCCCGCCTGAATCTCGAAGTCAATTCCTTTGACCGCCACTTCGCCCCGGTCTCCCATAATCTTCAGCCCCTTGACGGAGAGCACCACATCCTTGGGCTGCGCCGGTTCCTTGGGTACGGTGAGGATGACCTCGCGCCCCACCATGAGTGAAGCCAGTTGGCGCTCATTGCTTGTCTGGGGGTCGGCGGTGCCCACCATCTTGCCACGGCGCAACACCGCAATCTGGTTCGAGAGAGCCAGCACTTCTTTGAGCTTGTGGGAAATGAAGATTACAGATTTGCCCTGCTGCACCAGGGTGCGGACCATCTCAAAGAAGCCTTCCACTTCCTGCGGGGTGAGGACTGCGGTTGGCTCATCCAGAATCAGGATATCGGCTTTGCGATACAGCAATTTGATAATCTCCACCCGCTGTTGCAAGCCCACCGGCAGGTTACCCACCAAATCATCGGGGTTCAGGTCCAGGTGATACCGTTCCGAAATCTCTCGAACACGCTGTGCAGCGCTCGCACGATCAAGAAAAAGTCCATTTTTGATGCTCTCCATGCCGAGCATGACATTCTCGGTCACGGTAAGCACTGGGACGAGCATGAAATGCTGGTGCACCATGCCGATGCCCAGAGCAATGGCGTCATTCGGTCCGTGAATCTCTACCTTCTTCCCACGAACACGGATTTCGCCTTCATCCGGTGCGTACAAGCCGTAGAGCACATTCATCAGCGTGCTCTTGCCGGCACCATTCTCGCCCAGAAGCGCGAGAACTTCCCCTTCATTCAACGTGAGGTCAATATGATCGTTCGCCAGAACTCCGGGGAAGCGCTTGGTGATGCCTTTTAGTTCCAGAACTGGGGGCATAAGCTTGCTCCTTTCTTGCGGTTGAAACGCAATACCGAATCAAAGCCTGCATAACGTTGAGGAGATTGCTGACCGACCGACGACCGGTGACTGATGGCCGGACTCGAACACCAGAACCCAGCCCACAGTAATCAGTCGTCGGTCGGGCCAAAATCACAGACAAAAGACACTCACTGATAAAAGAGGGCGGCGCCGCCCATGCAACGCCGCCCTCACGAACCCTGACTAATTCAGGCTTGCCAGGTAAGCAGCCCAGCCGGTGTCAATGTCACCGCGCATGATGCCGCTCTTGATGTCCTCAACAGCCTTGAGCACATCGGCGGAAACTGCGCCGGCAGCCACCGGAGCCAGACCAACGCCGTTGTTCGCCAGCGTTCCCAGATAGTTCTCGCCGTTGAAGCCGGCGAATCCGGGGGTAGCGACTTTCATGATGCTGTCGTAGACGGCAACATCGATGTTCTTCATGACGCTGGTGAGCATGACGTCCTTGTACTGCGGGGAGCTGATGGTCCAGTCGGTATCAACGCCGACGACCCAGGCATTGCCCGCTTCCTGCACTGCCTGCGCGGTGCCCAAGCCCACGGGACCGGCGACGGGCATGATGATGTCGGCGCCCTCGGACATGAACTCTTCAGCGATGCGGCGACCGTCATCCGTAGATTCGAAGTTGCCCGCGAAGACGCCGTTGTTCTCGGCGCTGTTCCAGCCCAGGACCTCGACCGCGGTGCCATTCTGCTCGTTGTAGTACTTCACGCCAGCTTCGAAGCCGACCATGAAGATGGTAACGGGCGGGATGTTGATGCCGCCGAAGGTGGCGACCTTACCGGTCTTGGTAGCGGCAGCCGCCACGTAACCGGCGAGGAAACCCGCCTGGTCGGTGGAGAAGGTCAGACCGCGCACATTGGGACCGAGGGAATCGTTGTCCACGATGGCGAAGTTGACGTCGGGATTCTCACCCGCGAACTTGCCGGTGTCATCAGCCAGCAGGAAGCCCACGGTCACGATGAGGTCGGCTTCTTGCTTGACGAACTGCGTGATGTTCGTGGCGTAATCCGTCTGCTGCTGCGATTCGAGGTATGAACCGTCAATCTTCAGGTCAGCGATGGCGCGCTCGACGCCCGCCCAACCGGAGGCGTTGAAGGACTTGTCATCAATACCGCCCGCATCGGTAACCATACCGACCTTGATCGGGAGATATTCAGGCTCGGCCTGTGCCTGTCCCAGAGCCGTCAGGTAATCACCCCAACCGGTGTTGATCGTGCCCTTGATGATGCCCTGCTTGGCGGCTTCCAGTTCCTGCGCCAGTTCGGCGGGAACGGCAGCGCTGTTGACGGGGGCAATACCCACACCGTTGTTCGCCAACGTGCCCAGGTAGTCCTCGCCGTTGAAGCCCTTGAAGTTGGCGTCAATGACCATCTTGATGGTGTCGTAAACGGCGATATCCATATTCTTCAGCACGCTGGTGAGCACGATGTCTTTGTACTGTGCAGAGCTGACGGTCCAGTCGGTATCAACGCCGATAACCCAGGCATTGCCCGCTTCCTGCACTGCCTGCGCGGTGCCCAAGCCCACGGGACCAGCGACGGGCATGATGATGTCGGCGCCCTCGGACATGAACTCTTCAGCGATGCGGCGACCGTCATCCGTGGATTCGAAGTTGCCCGCGAAGACGCCGTTGTTCTCGGCGCTGTTCCAGCCCAGGACCTCGACCGCGGTGCCATTCTGCTCGTTGTAGTACTTCACGCCAGCTTCGAAGCCGACCATGAAGATGGTAACGGGCGGGATGTTGATGCCGCCGAAGGTGGCGACCTTACCGGTCTTGGTAGCGGCAGCCGCCACGTAACCGGCGAGGAAACCCGCCTGGTCGGTGGAGAAGGTCAGACCGCGCACATTGGGACCGAGGGAATCGTTGTCCACGATGGCGAAGTTGACGTCGGGATTCTCACCCGCGAACTTGCCGGTGTCATCAGCCAGCAGGAAGCCCACGGTCACGATGAGGTCGGCTTCTTGCTTGACGAACTGCGTGATGTTCGTGGCGTAATCCGTCTGCTGCTGCGATTCGAGGTATGAACCGTCAATCTTCAGGTCAGCGATGGCGCGCTCGACGCCCGCCCAACCGGAGGCGTTGAAGGACTTGTCATCAATACCGCCCGCATCGGTAACCATACCGACCTTGATCGGGAGATATTCAGGCTCGGCCTGTGCCTGTCCCAGAGCCGTCAGGTAATCACCCCAACCGGTGTTGATCGTGCCCTTGATGATGCCCTGCTTGGCGGCTTCCAGTTCCTGCGCCAGTTCGGCGGGAACGGCAGCGCTGTTGACGGGGGCAATACCCACACCGTTGTTCGCCAACGTGCCCAGGTAGTCCTCGCCGTTGAAGCCCTTGAAGTTGGCGTCAATGACCATCTTGATGGTGTCGTAAACGGCGATATCCATATTCTTCAGCACGCTGGTGAGCACGATGTCTTTGTACTGTGCAGAGCTGACGGTCCAGTCGGTATCAACGCCGATAACCCAGGCATTGCCCGCTTCCTGCACTGCCTGCGCGGTGCCCAAGCCCACGGGACCAGCGACGGGCATGATGATGTCGGCGCCCTCGGACATGAACTCTTCAGCGATGCGGCGACCGTCATCCGTAGATTCGAA
>JAKJAC010000154.1 GCA_022707705.1 Chloroflexota bacterium | reverse complement strand
CCGCCGCTCGAGTGACGCGCGCTGAGGTCAAACATGCCTGTTTTGGATAATTATACGCTCTATCTGAGCCATCTCGCCAGTAGCCTTATCTGTACGGGGCTGATATTGGTTCTGTGGCGGCATAATCGCCGCCAATGGGATGGTTTGGGGTGGTGGTTAAGCGCCTTTGTTGCGCACAACGTGGCGTTGGGAATGGTCCTGCTCTATGGCGTGCTCCCCGATTGGTTCTTGATCCCGACCAGTAATACCCTCTTCATCGGCAGTTTCGTTGCCCTCCAGGTCGGAGTGCTGCGTTTTCTGGGTCGGGCGGTCTCTCCCGCCCGCCGGGTTCTGCTCCTGATGCTGTTTTGGATGACCAACTTTATCTTCACGCTCCTCTGGTCCAATCCGGGTGTGCGTATCAGCACTATCGGGGTGGGGACCATTTTGATCTGTATCCAGGGTTTCTTCACTTGGCGCACTGCCGAGGCTGAAACTCGCCGCCTGATGCGCGTTCTGGTGTGGGTCGGCGTGGGATTCTCTTTAATCAGTGTCATCCGGATCGTCTTTGTCGTTCTGCTGGCATCCGAGAAGGGTGTATCCCATCTGGCGACTGCAGAGGCGATTGCGTTACTGCTTTACCAGATTTGCTTCATCGCGCTCACTTTTGTTTTGTCCTTTGTCGTCAATCTGCGCATATCGCTGGCGCGCGATACGCAGGAGCTGGCGCTGCGCGCCAGTGAGGAACAGTTCCGCACCCTGTTCGAGACGATTCCCCAGGGTGTGCTCTACCTTGATGCCGAAGGCTATGTGCGGCAAGCCAACCCGGCAGCGAGAAGCATCCTGGAGCTGGACCAGGAGGGGCTGTTGGGGTGTGCTTCGGTAAACCCCCGTTGGTGCACCGTTCACGAGGATGGCAGCGATTTCCCACCCGCAGAGCACCCGGCGTTGGTGGCATTGCGCACCGGCGAACCGGTGTTGGATTGTACGATGGGTGTCTTCAATCCGCTGGTTGAGACCTGGCGTTGGATTGTGGTCAATGCCGTTCCGCAATTCCAGCCCGGCAAGGCGCGCCCCTACCAGGTCTACGTCACCCTCACGGATATTACCGAGCGCAAGGCGAAAGAAGCTGCCTTGCGCGCCAGTGAGGAACGCTACCGCAAGTTGGTGGAGCTCTCACCCGATGGAATCGGCATTCTTGACCGGCGGGGGCGCTTCGTGACCGGCAACGAGCGCTTCGGCTGGATGCACGGCTGTGCGCGCGGTGAGGAGCTGGTAGGGCAGAGCATACGGGATTTTGTCACCCCGCAGGAATTATCCAAATTGCTGGGGACCGTTCTGCCCATTCTGCAAAGCGGCGCGGCGGCTCATGGCGTGGAAGCCGAAACCCATCTGCGGGATGGAAGCTCTATGATCGCCGAATACAGCGCCGCCAGCATTGCCTGGTCTGAGGCGCCCGATGATGAGGCTTATATTGTCTCGGTCCGCGACGTTACCGAGCGCCGGCAACTGCTGGATGCGCTCCAGGTTGCGCGTGAGCACCTGGAGGCGCGCGTGCAGGAGCGCACTTATACCCTGGAGGCGGAAATCGGCAAGCGCAAAGCCGCCGAGGCGACCGCCGTCAAACGGGCGCTGGAATTGGCCACGCGGCACACCCTGAGCCGCGCGGTCAGCGTCAACTTGGCGCCCGAGACCGTCATTGATGCGGCGTTGGATGGCAGCATCGCTTTGCCCGGCGTCGATCTCGTTTTGCTGTTTTTGCGGCGGGATGACCAGGTTTTGGAACTGGTGGGGCAACGTGTCAAACAGCTGCCATGGCAGATGGATGCGGCTGAAGGCGCCCGCCTGGCAGCTGGGCTAGGCGCTGCGGGCGTTCTGGAGGGGGCGCCGTTGTATTGCGGCGACACGGTGAACGCACTTCAGTGCCCCTTCACCACTGACCCGGAGCTGCACTCGCTCATCGCGCTGCCTTTACACAGCGGTGCGACCGTGATTGGCGTGTTGGTTCTGGGTGCAACAGGCGTAGATGCCTTTGCAGAGCAGCGTGCCTTCCTGGAAACGGTGGCTGATCACGTGGCTGTGGGCTTGCAGAACGCCTTGCGATATCAGGAAATCGGTGAACGCTCTGCCGGGCTGGAGGAGCTGGTCGCGGAACGCACCTTCGAACTGCGCACCGCGCGCGACCGGACGCAAGCCATTCTGGAGGCCTTGGGCGAGGCTGTCACCGTCACCGATATGGAGGGGCAGGTGCTCTTCGCCAACCCGGCAAAATTCAGCCTGCTGGGTTGCCCTGAGGAAGAGCTGCTGGGGCGACCGCTCTGGCAGTGGTGGAGTAGCCTATCTCCTGCCGAAACCTGGTCCACGATTCAGCGGAGTTTGAGGTCGGCGGGGATGTGGCAGGGCGAAATCACCCTGCGGAACCAGGATGGCGGCGCCGTCATTTTGGCTACCACGGGTACGCTGTTGCGCCATGCCGGTGTGGCGGCAGCGGATGTTGGCATCGTTTGGGTGCAATCACCCCACTCGCGCAGACGCGAGCTTCCCACCTCATGAAACAAGGTACCGTCCCGACGCGGTATAATGCGTGTAAGTTCGCCACGCAAGCCGAACCTTTGCATTGGTGGTCAGAGACCCCGTGGTGCAATCTGGTTTCCGGTCACGCTGGTTTCGACACTGGTGGCGCGTTAGCGACCCCGATTAGCAAGCTATACCCTTCTGTGACCGGGCGGCGGACTCACTATCTAACTACCAGGAGATCCCAAATGAGTCAGTTGAGTCGTCGCACAAAGCTAGCTGCTGCCCCAGCACACGAGGACATTCGCCCCTTCGAAGGTCTCGAACGCCTCCAACCGCACGCGGCGGGTGCCGACATCGGCGCCCATGAGATTATGGTCTGTGTGCCCGGCCCCGAGAATACCCAGATCGTGCGCGCCTTTGGTACCTATACCGCCGACCTGGAGGCCCTGGCCGCGTGGCTCAAGAGCTATGCGGTGGAGACTATCGCTATGGAATCTACCGGCGTGTATTGGATTCCGCTGTTTGAACTGTTGGAGCAGCACGGTTTCCAGTGTTGCCTGATCAACCCGGCCACCACCAAGCGCGTCCCCGGCCGCAAATCGGATGTCGCCGATTGTCAGTGGTTACAGACGCTCCATAGCTATGGCCTGCTGACCGATTCCTTCCGCCCCGAAGCCGACCTGATTGCCTTGCGCACCCTGCTCCGCCACCGCGCGCGCCTCATCCAGCACCGCAGCCCGCACATCTTGCACATGCAGAAAGCCTTGCTCCAGATGAATCTGCAACTCTCCCAGGTCCTCAGCGATGTCACTGGCGAGACCGGCCTCAAGATCATCCGCGCCATCGTCGCCGGCGAACGCGATCCGCACACCCTGGCGACGTTGCGCAACTCCCGTTGCCACAAGGCTGAGGATGAAATCGCCCTGGCGCTCACCGGTACCTGGCGCGCGGAGCACCTCTTTGTGTTGCAGCAATCCCTCGCTTTGTTCGATTTCTACACGCAGCAAATCACGGCCTGTGATGCCGAAATCGAGCGCACTTACAGCACCATTCGCCCCGATTGGGGCACGCCCGCAGCGGAATTGCCGGACGCCCCTCACAAACCGCACTCACATAGCAAAAATCAACCTAAAGAGGTACAGGTACGCCAGCATCTGTATCGTATGACGGGCGTCGACCTCCTGGCCCTCCCCGGTCTCAGCGCTAGTGGCGCCCAAACCCTGGTCGCGGAAGTCGGGACCGAGCTGACCGCTTTTCCTGACGCCAAGCATTTCTGCTCGTGGCTTGGTCTCGCGCCGCACAATGACATTTCGGGCGGCAAGGTGCTCCGTTCCTATCGGCTCAAGAATCACAACCGCGCGGGCCAAGTTCTCATCCAGGCCGCCGCCGCCCTCATCCGTTCCGATTCGGTCTTTGGGGCGTGCTACCGCCGCCTCAAGAGTCGCCTGGGCCCTTCTCAGGCCCTCATTGCCACGGCCCACAAGCTCGCCCGCGTGGTCTACAAGATGTTAAAGGACAAAGTCCCTTATGAACATACGACCGCTCAAGCGGAGGATGAGCGCTTCCGCGAACGCGAGATTGCCTACCTCCGCCGCAAAGCCACCAAGCTCGGCCTTACCCTCACGGAGCCGGAAGTTTCTCTTGTTTCTTAGCACGCGATATCACCCCACTCAAAGAAGCTGAGTGGCTCAAGAACGCCTTCGTTTCCAACGTGTCTCACGAACTGCGCACGCCTCTGGCGGTGATTACGTTGACCACCGATAATCTGTTGACTTTCTACGAGCGTCTGGATGAACCGCGGCGCCGGCGGATGTTGGAAGCCCTTCACTCACAGGCAGCGTTGTTAAGCGATTTGATCGAGGACGTGCTGCAGGTATCCCGCATTGATGCCGGGCGCACTTCATCCGCGCGCGCGTGGGTGGACCTCTCACAGCTGGTGCAACTGGAGCTGGAAGCCTGCCGCACGCTGGCTCAGCAGAAAGCGCAACACCTCAGCGGCGAGTGTCAACCGGAGGTGCAGGTGTGGGCGAATGCGCAACAACTGCGGCGCGCTGTGGGGAATCTGCTGAGCAATGCCATCAAATTCACGCCTGTGGAAGGGTGCATCACTTGCAGTTGCAGTATCGAGACTACCGGTGCAGGTCCACGGGCGCTGGTACGGGTCGCCGATACGGGCATGGGCATCCCCGCTGAAGATTTACCGCACATCTTCGAACGTTTTTACCGCTCACACATCGAGATTGATATTCCCGGCACGGGTTTGGGATTAGCCATTGCGCAAGACTTAGCCAAAATGCAATGCGGCGAAATCACCGTGGTATCCACGCCCGGCGTGGGCAGCACGTTCACGCTGGCGCTGCCGCTGACACAGGAGGCGTTTGCATGAGCATGGAGCACACCATTCTGGTGGTCGAGGACCAGGTTGCGTTGCTGGATAATATCCAGTTGGCGCTTGAATTGTCCGGCTACTGCGTTTTGACTGCTACCGATGGGCTTGCCGCGTTGGAGGTGCTGCGCGCCCAGGCGGTGGATTTGATTCTGGCTGATATCGCCATGCCCCGCATGAACGGCTACCAGCTTTATGAAGCTGTGCGCGCCAACCTACAGTGGATGCTCGTGTCGTTTGTCTTTATCTCCGCGCGCGGATTGGATAGCGATGTGCGCTACGGCAAAGCGATGGGCGCGGATGATTATCTGGTCAAGCCCTTCGAGGTAGCCGATTTGCTCGCGATTGTGGAGGGGCGCTTGCGCCGCGCGCGGGACCTGGCGCAGCTGGTCAAACCTGTGGCAACCGGCGCCTCTGGCGGTTCAGATCCGGCGCCGGATGCTCTGAGCCTTGGTTCTCTGCGCATCAGCCCCGCGCAGCACCGGGTCTGGAAAGCCGGCGCGCTCGTGGAGCTTTCGCCACGGGAGTTCGCTTTTCTGCTCCACCTGGCGCAGCGCCCTGGCGAGGTAGTCACCTTGCAGGAATTGTGCCGGGTGACACATGGCTTGGAAACGACGTCTGCCGAAGCCGGTAAACTGTTGTATGCACTCGTGCGCTCGTTGCGCCGGCGCCTGGGTTATGCCACCGATGAGATGGGATGCATCGTCTCCGTGCGCGGGGTGGGGTACCGGTTGGAGGAATGACCCCGCTGCTCCACTGGTCCCCTGTACCGCGCACCTGAATCTTCGCGGTATTTTTCTCGATAGTGGCAAAACTGGCTAGATCTCTCAAAAAATCTCTGCGCCTTCCCCTGCAAGGGTGATTTTTGTGGGCGGGGCTTTGCCCGCCTGCAAAAATCACAAAAAAAAAGATTACCTCTCTGCGTTGTTGCACAGCTTCCAGGATCGTTCCTCAAGCTTTATTGCCATCGTAGTTTTTTGCAGGAAACTCACAGCTAACTCACAGCTAGTTCGCATATACCAAAACGGGCTTATGGGTTATATTTGGGTTAGTATTGTGCCTGTATGCCCTATCCCTGGCGGTGACGTTGGCAGGGAAGGGGCATCGCGGTGCAATCTGGCTGTGCGTTGATTGTGATGCGCTTTTCCAGACCGCCCATCAGTGGTGCAGGAGCCTATGTGTGATACCCAACCGGTGATTTTGTTGGTTGCCTGTAAGCCGAGCGCGCACCTGCTGCTGGAGATGTTTCTCCTTAGCAAGGGATTTCAGGTATTCACGGCTCGCAGCGTCAACAGCGCTTCATTGCAGCTGCGGGCTTTGAAGCCCGATGTGATTATTCTCGATGGCTGTGAGATCGGAGACGCGTGCAGAGAAATTGTAAAGCGCCTCAAGCGACTTTCTTCTGTGCCGGTGTTAGTGTTCCGCAATGCGGCTTCCGCGTCCTGCGGTCCCGCAGAAGCGGATGGCGATCTCGCCTACCCGGTCAACATTGCCGATCTCAGCGCGCAGCTGGCACATACCCTGGAACATTGGTCGCCGGGTCTGAACAAAGGAGCAGGACATCGTGGTTGAAGCTTTCGATATGGGTTGGGACGCGCCGGGTGTGCTGGCGCCACCGCAGCTGGCGCCCGTTTTGCGGGTGGTGGCTTGCGGGGAAACGCTTTATTTACAGGGCTTCCTTGCCGCGCTGGCTGGCAAGGAGACCATTGCGGTGACGAGCGTAGACCCTCGGAGGGAGGATGCGCTGGCTTTGATTTCCGCGCTGGAGCCTGTAGCCATCATCGTGGAGCGGCATGAAGTGTGTGCGAGCCTGGTGCTCGAGGCGCTGTATCGGGGTTTTGCCGTCATCAGTCTGGATGTCAACGAACACGCGGTGCGGATATTTGCCGGGCGCTGCGTTCCGGCAGCCAGTGTGGCCGAGCTAACGCAGGTCATTGCTGCGCTGGAACGGGCGAACGGCGACTGTGAACATTATCGGTTTTGAAATACGAATTGGATTTCGAGGAGGGACTATGAGAAAGCAAAGACAACGACATTTTCGTGAGTGGTTAATCAAGAGCACGTTTTCGCTAATTTTAGCGCTGAGCATGTTGCTCCCAAACGGCATTATCGATACGACGCAGCCCGTCGCGGCGCACAACCTGGACGCGAGCGCCGTGTACGTCTTTTTTGATCCCGATACGCAGGCAATGCTCGACACGCGCATCGCCGGCGCTGGCTGGACGCCTCCCACGCCGCTGCTCCAAAACGGCGATGAAATCGGGCTGGTTATCAAAGCCGTGCCTGATAACGGCACCACCACTGGCGTCGGCGGCTACACGACCTTCTACATCCCCAACGGCAGCCAGATCGTTGACGCAGCTTTTCTCGCGCCAGTGGACCTGGCAAGCGACGGCATCACGGGCTACGACCGCATCGGCGCCAAGGGCCAGGCGCTCATCCCTAACGTGGGCGCGGGCGGCGGTCCCACGGTGATTTTAGCCGGGCAACCGGGCATCAGCCGGGGACCGAACATTGCCGGTGTGACCGCTGACCTCGTCAATGCCGCCAACGTCAACAACGGCACGCTGCCGGGCGTCTACGGCGACCTGGGTATCTTCTATTCCACCGCACCGGAGACGGCTTATGGCACGTACACCCCGGTCCCCGCTGCCAACAAGAAACTGACCAACAATAGCGGCGATACGGTCGGCTTGCGCACCCCGGTGCAAGCCCCGCTGAACTTGTGGGATGCCTGGCAGATGGCGGGTTTTGGTATCGCCGGCACTACAGATGTCGGGAACCTGCCGACCAGCCCGCGCGTGGATTCTAACGGGCGCGGCAATACCATCTGGGGCAATGCCAGCGCGGTCGCGGGACCAGAGAGCGGCTATGCTTGGGACTTTGAACTGCCCGATTATGCTGCGTGCGCCGGTTCTCCCACCGCCGCGCCCACAGCAGCCTGTATCAATGCGGCTACGGATGAAATGGGTCCCTGGCAGCGCATTCAATACCCCGGCAGTCAGATTGCCTACGATGTTCCCGGCGATATCAGCGCCGGGCTGTTTGCCGGTGGCTTGGATGGCAGCCACGTGGGGCGGAATCTCTCTAGCAACCCACTGCCCGCAACCGCGGCTCAGAATGATGGCACATCGCCCAACGCTATCCGCTTTGCCTATGGCCAGTTGACCAATGGGCGGCCCGAATACGCCTGGGTGAAGTTGCGGGTCAATGACTACAACGCCATGTTCCCTTCCGGCGACCCCTGCCCCTCCTGGCGCGTGGATACCTTCGGCGGCGACGCCGGCGGCGCCGATAACGGCAAAGACCACATCTGGCGCTACTATGACCCCAATGGCGTGAGCTTGAACGCCTGTCTGGCGATTGGCAAGCCCGCCACGCGCGACCTGGTCAAAGTCGGCGATTATTACCAGTACAACCTCAAAGTCTATAACGCCGGCAACGCCAGCCTCACCAATGTTGTTGTGACCGATATGCTGCCCGCCGGTGTGACCTTTGTCAGCTCGGTTCCGGCGCAGGGCAGCGGTCCCAATCCGCTGCGCTGGGTCATCGGCTCTCTTCCCATGGGTTCTTCATGGGAAGCCGTCGTCACCGTCAAGACCGCCGGCACCGGCGTTCTGAACAACACGATGACGGCAACGGGGACGCCTCCTACCGGACCTGATATCACCGTTACCACCTCCGATAAGACCGTTTCGGGCTTAGTGCCCTATCTGTTGCAGAACAAATCGGTGACACCGACCTCCATCGCCCCTGGTGGGACGGTGGCTTATACCATTCAGATTGATAACACCGGCACGGGTCCTACTGGCAGCCCGATTGTGATTACCGAACAGCTGCCGCCCGGCTTTGCCTATGTCGCTGCGCCCGCGCCCATCGCCCGCGTCAATGGCGCGGTGGTGACGCCGGTTGTCAACGCGACCAATACCGCCAAACCGGTGTTCACCATCCCGGCGGCGCTGCAAGCCGGGCAAGCACTCTTCCTCACCTTTAGCGCCCAGATTGCGGCTGGCCAGACCCCCGGTTCCTACTGCAACACCTATATCACCGCTTCTCCCGTCACGCAGGCCACCGGCGCGCTTGCCTGCGTCACCGTGGCGGGCGGCAAAATCGGCGACTTTATCTGGCGTGATTGGGATGGCGACGGTATTCAGGACGCCGGCGAAGAGGGCATTGCGGGCGTCAAGGTCTATATTGATAGCAACAACAACGGCGTCTGGGATACGGGTGAACCGGCGACCACCACCAACGCTGAAGGCAAATACTATTTCAACGGCCTCATCGCTGGGACCTATGTCGTGCGCGTGGATGCCAGCACCCTGCCCGCCAACCACACCCAGACCGGCGATCCGGATACAACGGTTGACAACGCGCACACCGTCACCCTTGGAACCGACGAGCAATACCTCACCGCCGACTTTGGCTACCGTCCCACCGGCGCCGCCAGCATCGGCGATAAAGTCTTCGAGGATACCGGCAACGACGGCGTGTTTAACAGCGGCGCCGATTTTGGCATCCCCAACGTGACCGTCTCGCTCTACGAGGACAGCAACAACAACGGCAGTATTGACGCCGGCGATGCCCTCGTGGCTTCCACGTGGAGCAATGCCAGCGGCGACTATCTTTTTTCCAACCTGGCGGCCGGCTACAACTACCTGGTCCAGGTAGACAAAACCGACCCCGACATCCAGACCTACTTCAACACGAAATACGGCGCGGGCGCGACCTATCAGCTGAGCACCGCCGAGCTCATTCCCTCGCCCAATCTGACTGGCGCCGACCTGGATAACGATTTTGGCTTCTGGCGCGCGCTGCCTGCCTCCATCGGCGACCAGGTCTTTGTGGATAGCAATCGCGACGGCGTCTATAACACGGGCGACACGCCACTGGCCAATATCACTGTGAACCTCTATCGCGATGGCGTCCTGTTCGCGACTACCGTCACCGGTCCCGATGGCAAGTATCTCTTCGCCAACCTCGGCCCCGGCAACTATTCGGTGATGGTGGATACAAACGATCCGGCGATTTCCCCTTTGTCCCCGGTTTGACCAAGACGGTGAACGATGGCGGCGATGGCTACGCGGCGACGGGTGAGGCGCTGGCGTTCAGCCTCAAGCCCTACTACCCCGGCAGCGACCTGCTGCAGAACGTGCGCATCATTGACCCACTCCCAACCGGCGTGACCTTTGTCAGCGCCAACGCCGGCGGTACCTTCGGCGCGTACACGCCCCTGCCAGCTGTGCCGGGCCGCGATGATGGTCCGCCAATCCTCGATACGGCGATG
>JAKJAC010000153.1:3852-10205 GCA_022707705.1 Chloroflexota bacterium | reverse complement strand
GACTTCCTGTAAGGCCATCAACTCAGCCTGCGTCAAGCCATCCATGGCGAGGCGCTGTTCCATGAAGCCAAAGATAATGCGCCGGGTTGCTTCTTCGTGCTTAGCAGCGTTTTCTTCTACAGCAGCGTTGACTTTGTCGAGTTCTTCTACAAGTTCAGCTAGCTCGGCTTTCTTTGCCTTTGTAAGTGGGCCCGCGGCCTTAATGCGCTCCATTTTTTCTCGAATCTCATCAGCCCTGTCGCGCATTTCCTCTTGCTGCTTATTAAATTCCTCCATCTCCTTGCGCAGCGGACCTTGAACCGCTGCCTGCAGATCGCTGTAGGCTTTCTTCGAGGCTTCGGCTACAGATTCGATGCTTCCGAAATTGGTCACAATCGCATCGTTGGCTTGCTGGACTTTCTCCGCGGCCAACATTGCTCCCATTCCAACATCAGAGTACCCTTGTGTCGCAGCCTTAGTTCCGGCAATAATTGCTTCATACTCAATCTGGGTATAACTCTCGCCCAGGCGGATATTCCGCTTGATCAATTCTTCGACGACTCTACCATTGTCGCTCATGATGGCTGTAATTTCTTGGGTAGAGAGTCGTTCACGCTGCAACTGTCGCCAGAGCTCATCCTTTGCTTTGTTGAGCCCCCCGCTAGCAATAGTAGCAGTGGCAATCCGCTTACTGTACTCAGTCCAGCTCATACCAGTGGCCACAGCCTGCTGATTGAAATCGCTAAACACCTGCTTCATCTTTGACTGATACGTGAGCAGCCCCGTTAGACCGTCAGCTGCCTGGGCTAACACAGGCGCTACTCCCTTACCAATGGTTACCTTGAGATCACTCCATGCTGCATTCAAGCGCTCGATGCTCTGCACCTGCCCCTGTCCAGCATTGCCCATGATCTCCAACGCCTTCGCGCCTTCTTCCAATGTCGCCTGTAGGAAGGCCTGTTCACGGGTCATGCCCTGCGTTGCCACCATCAACTCCTCTATGCGCTGGCGCACACGTCCAGAGGAGATGCCATAATTGTCAAGTCTGGGCAAACTCTGACTGGCTAGCATCAACGCGAAGTCGTTGACCCGCTCACTGGTGCTGACTGTCTGATCACCTAATCGTGCAGCCATCTCCACCAAACGCCCAACTTCCTCAGCATTCGTGGCTAGCCCCATCTGCATCAGCTTAGTAGCGCTCTGCATGGCACTCATACTATCAATCGTGCCATCTGTAGCGTCCTTGACCTCACGCAGCACTTCTGCTGAATTACGACCTCCGCCAGCAAAAGCCTGAAAACGCTGTTCTACTGCTTCTGCCTGGATTCCAAGTTTTCCTAGTTCAAGTGCTGTTTGCGCGATCTGCTTAACTACCGCAGATGCAGCTACCGCCTTGAATGCACTTGCAAGCTTATCCATGCCCGACTTGGCATCTTCGCTCTTCTTTGCAGCGTCTTTGGTCGCGTTCCCCAGCGCCTCCAATTCCTTCTTGGCTTCAGCAAGCGCCTCTTTTGCGAGGTTCTTTGCTAGAACCTTAATCTCAAGTGTATTGTCTGCCATAGCTGCCGTTTTTTGCCCCCGCAAACGCATCCCAATCGCGCTGTTCCCGGGTGTTTATGCCCCGCAAACCGCGCTTAACACCGATTAACAGCCATTAAACCAGACAGGAGTCACAAGTCCCCAATATCCAGATTCCATTTGATTGCGACTTATGACTCCGGTCTACTTTTTCTGCCTTAGCGATTCCTGAATGTTCCAGATTTCCAACAGCGCCGAGAGCTCATTGGCTGGCTGCGCATCGTACTCCGTGAACGTCCAATGCATCCGCTCGCATACCAGCGCCTTGACCAACATGGGCGGAGCGGTTCCGCCAATCGTGAGAGCTTCGACAATCTTAGCTCTCTCCGTTGAGCCAAAAGGGGTGATATACCTCGTACAAGTACAGACGCCACAGAGCTCTGAACAAACCGGGCGGGATTTCCTGAATCTGTGTATGCGGATCCAGACTCTCACCCTTATCATCCACGAAGTTCCATTGCGTAATCAGCGCGGCAGAAATCACCTCCGGATCTGGATCAACAATCAATTCATTGATCTCCCGTTGCGAAGGATTGACCCGCATTTCAGCCCACCAACCCGCATACGGACCTTCCTGAATCTCGATCCGCCTGATCTCAACGGGCATTTTTCTTGGTTTTACATCGCTCACACGTTCCTCCTGAAGTCAATGTACCCGACGGCTGCAACAGTGCTGCTGCTTGCGCCTTCCAATTCGCAGCCTGTTTCGCAGGTATGCCGCGGGCTTCCAGTAATGCCAGCTGCTCTGAAGTTGCCTGCGCCAATGCCTCTATCCCACCCAAACCCAGTTCAGCCAGCAATTTAGCGCGCTCTTTGCCGATACCGCGAATGGTAGTTAGCCCTACACCTGTGTCGATCCAGGTGGCGGAGGCTGCATCGCACAGCGTTGCCGCCGGCGTAGCCTCCGCCACTACCATTTC
Source organism: Chloroflexota bacterium (assembly GCA_022707705.1). GTDB lineage: Bacteria > Chloroflexota > Anaerolineae > B4-G1 > SLSP01 > JAAZNO01. Next base: position 7,728 of record JAKJAC010000153.1, on the reverse strand, counting down.
GATGTATCCGCGCGCCAGCAACCGCTCTACCCCGGCTTCAGACAACCAGGATGGGTCTACGGGATGGTCCTTGAGCACTATGCCGCGACCCGAAATAGAAATGTTCCGTAACGCGCGGTACAAGGCTATTCTCCAGAAACAGCGCTGCGTGTGGGAATCCAGGCGCGCCAGTTGAAAGCGATCTGCATCAGGTTGTCATGCGGCATCTGGATATCCAGATTCTCCAGGACGAAACCGGTGATGCTCCACAGCTCCTTACCAACGCAATCGCCCTCGGGCATGATCTTGATGGTATAGTTCGCCGGGTCCGTGCAGGATGTGGGCGTATGCTGCGCCTCATAGATATCCCACAGCGTCTCGTTGACGTCGCTGGCCTCGCCGTTATAGTACACGGTCATCGAACCGCTCACACGGCTTTGCCCCACCGGAACCGGCTCAGTGTAGCCCTGGTTGTAGCCATCGGCATCTACTACCGAGCCTTCAATCGCGAAACTGAAGGCATTGGCGCGACTACGCCCGTCTGTTCCAATGCCGCTGATGTCGAAGGGCGTGCCCTCGACTTCATCTACCACTTCAACCAGTTGAATCAGCGCGTTTTTACCGCTCTTACGCAATCCCATGTCTGCCTCCTTCTCAACCTATGCCTAAAATACAGTTGACTTGTCCCTCGAATGTCTGCGCGAGCTCCGCCCACGTCAGACCACCGTCCGTGCTCACCCGCACCACTCCGGCGGGCGTTGCATCCACACCCACCGCGTATAACGTCCCATCGTCCAGCGCCCCCAAACCAAACACCGCCACATCCGCATCCGCGACCTTGGTCCAGGCTGCGCCGCTATTAATGCTGCGGTAAATCCGTCCAGCGTCTTGCGTTCCGGCCAGCAACACGCCGCTTCCCAATGACCGCAGACATCGTGCATACGTCGTACCGGTGAACTCATAGAGTAGATTCCACGTCAGGCCGCTATCGGCGCTGCGATAAATCTGCCCCGCACCCGCAGGGTTGCCAGTAGCTGCCAGCACCACGCCGCCGCCGAGGTCCAAGAGGTCATAAATTCCATACTGTGACCCCAACTGCTGAATGAGCGTCCAACTCTCGCCGCCGTCAATGCTGCGGTGAATCGCGCCCAGAACCGTCTCGGGATAATACGTTCCGGTCGTTCCGACCAGCACTATCCCGCTGCCCAGATTCAACAATGCCTGTACCGGCAGGCCCAGTTGCTGCGCCAGTTCCCAGGTGACGCCGTAATCCGCACTGCGGTAAACCCCACCATTGGCTACGCCGTCATCTGAGCCATCCGCCCCGGCCAGCACTACCCCACTGCCCAGATGCTCCAGGCAGTACACGTAAAACGCCGATTCATCCGCGCCGATGCGCTGCCCGGCATCCCACTGCGCCCCGTACTGCGTGCCCCGCACCAGGTTGTGATAGGGCGAATCTCCAGGCATCAACCCGGCTAAGACCACGCCATTCCCCAGATGTTCAAAACAGTACACGCCGATATTGGGGTCGGCGAGTAGGGAGATGTCATCCCACGTGGTTCCCACATCCAGGCTGCGGTAAACCAGCCCATCCGCCTCGACTCCCAGGAGCAAGGCACTGATGGACTTGCGAGTCACTGCGCCGGCGCGGAAGGGTGTGGTATAAACCAGCAGATTGTCGTGTGGAATCGGCAGGTCCAGGTTCTCCAGGACCACGTTTTCCAACGTCCATTTCTCCTTGAACAGACACTCGCCTTCCGGCATGATGTCCAGGGTATATTCTGCCGGATCCGCGCACGCCGCTGGCGTATGCTGCGCCTCCCGCATGGCATTCAGGAACGTGTTGGCTTCTCCGCTATCGGAGTTGAAGAACACGGTCAGCGAGCCGCTTACACCGCTCTGCCCTACCGGAACCGGTTCGGTATAGTCCTGGTTGTAGCCGTCGGCATCCACCACCTGCGCGCCGATCTCAAAACTGAACGCATTGGCGCGCCCACGTCCATCGGCGCTGACGCCGCTGGCATCGAAAGCCGTCCCCCCATCCGGGGTGATTCTGATCAAAGCGCGCTTACCGCTAACTCGTAGTCCCATCTATGCTCCTCCTCACGTCAATGGTGCGCAACAGTCAATCACAGCCATGAACCCGGCGCGCCCTACATTTACCACCACATAGCGGTCATCCACTACAGTGAAGAAGCCGTGGTTATAACCGCCAGAACGCTCGAACGCATCCACATCGAAGGTCAGGCTATATGTCGGTGCGGTCGGTGTTTGCACATCCACAAACGTTAACTGGAGTACGTCAGTGACAGAATACGCCGCAATGATCAGATAAGCCCCCACCAACTGCACATAAACCGGATCCTGGTCATGGAGATAGGTGCTCAACAAATCCGGCGTCGCCGCGGTGACGTCGTATAGCAACACCTTCTGCGGTGCGTGCCACTCGCCAAAAGCGGCCACGTCGCCCAACAGCGCCCAACCCGAGGGAAAATTCGAGCCGCGGAACAGGTCTTCGATATCTACCAGGATGGTCGGCGCCGCGGGAGTGGTCACATCATAGACCGCGTAGCTCCAGGCATCATCTACATTGATGACCCGGCTGCGTTCAGCGTCATACAGCAAATACTCGCAGTCGTGGTTGGTATCGTAGTACACGCAGGTAGGATTCTCCGGGTCACTGACATCGAAGATCGCCATACCAAAACCGCTGCCGCCGCCGAAAATATAGTTGCCGTCGGCGCTCATAATCGCGTGTTGCAGGAACGGCGGATCGTTCCAGCCAAATTCCATGTAGGTACAAGCGCCAACCTGTGTCATCGTAGCCGCATCGAGGATAAAGAGGCCTTCCTCAGCCGCTACATACACATGCCCCCCAGAGATCACGCACTGATACGGGTTGAGCGCATTCATCTCGAACGTGAGCCCCAGGCTTAATGCCCCCAGCAGCATAGCGCCGCTCTCATCCGCGACTGGGATGCGCATGACCCCGCCTTTGTAGGGGCTGCCGTAATACTTGGTGTACGGCACGTAGGCATAACCGCCGTCTACCGTCACCCCATAGAGGTCGATGAACTCGCCCACGCCAAGACCGTCTTGAGCGTCATACGTGGCAATGATCTCCAGAACCGGCGCGCCATCCGGCGCCGTCAGACACGTCTCCGCCAGCGCGATCAGCTCCCGCTCGACCGACCAGGCGCGCCACGGCGCTTGAATGACCATGAGGTTATCGTGTGGGGTCACAAATTCCAGGCTCGTCAACACTACATCTCCCAGCGTCCACTTTTCCTTGCCCTCACACTCGCCTTCGGGCATGATCTCCATGGTGTACTTTAGCGCGTCGGTACACTCGCCGGGTTCGTGTTGCGCCTGGCGCATCGTCTCAAAAAATGCGTTGGCTTCACCGTTCTGGGCGTTATAGAACACCGTGAGCGAACCGCTCGCAGCGTTCTGCCCGATAGGCACCGCCTCAGTGTAGGCCTGATTGTAGGCGTTCGCATCGGCGATCTGCGCGCCGATCTCGAAACTGAAGGCATTAGCCCGCGCGCGCCCATCGGCGCTGACACCGCTGGCATCGAAGGCGGTCCCCCCTTCTGGCGTAATCCGAATAAGTGCTCGTTTACCAGTGACCCTTAGTCCCATGGCTCTCCTATGTCAAACCGCAACCGACAGTCACGCCCCATTCCAGGCGGTATACCGGGCTGATTTCTAGCACGGTGTACATGGTTTTGCCGTATTGCTGCACCCCGGTAGTCCAGTCTATCCGCAGCAGTTCGGCTACCTCGACCGGGTCCGGGGTCTCCGGATCAGGCTCGCCTTCCTCAACCTCCGGTGTGGGTGGCTGATAGACCAACGTATCATTCTCAGCCAGCAGCGGAATGAGAATCGCCGTCC
>JAKJAC010000153.1:0-3785 GCA_022707705.1 Chloroflexota bacterium | reverse complement strand
GACTGGCGCCGCCCCTGGTCTCCAGCAGCACTGCCGCCGGTGTATCCCCGAACGACTCTGGGGGATACTCATGCACCGCCTTGATGCGGTTTTCCGTTGCCAACAACTGCGCCAGGGCTGCCACAATCAGATGTTCGTCCACGTCATCCTACCCGCAATACCGGCGTTACCCGCGTGTAACGGCTCAACACGCGCAACACATCCCCAGGCACGGCTTTACGATAGACTAACTGCCCCATCTCTGGAATCGCCGTCGCATCCTGGTAGGCGGCATCCGCCTCTTTTAACGTGCGAATGGTCCAGGCTACAGCAATATCCCAGATGTCTTCCGGCACGGCGGCAGCGTAGGCAAATGCCCCGGTTACATAGACCAGCTCGCCCTCACTCCACGGCCCGTTGTCCAGCGCATAAATGCTCCTGGAGGGATTGCGCCGCGTGCGATAGGTGGTCGTGACTGTGGGCGTCGCAATCTCGGTAGCGGCAAACGCCACTTCAGTCAGCGTGAGGGCATCATCAATGAGTACGTAACCGTCGCGCAGCGCCTCGTAGACGTGCGTCTCATCCTCATCTGCAGCCTCGAACTGCCGTCCCGTCTCCTCGACAATCCGTTTACAGACTGCCGCGATGGTCGCTTCGATGTGCGTCTCATCCCACGTATTCAGCTCTGCATGCGCGCGATCGCGCACATCATCCACCGTGCATAGCATGGTTACACCTCATTAACAGCCGTTTTATAGACGCTAACAGCGCGTCAATGCGCCCGTTAGGGAGCCTTAATGCAGCACAGAACCGCTGTTAATGCTCCTTAACGGTTGTTCCAGGAGTCACGCAAGCACTGCCTACGTGACTCCTGAAACCCCTGGTCGAGACTTAGGAGCCGCTCGTGATGTCCGTGAGCTTGAAGGCGCCACGGCGAGCCGGGAAAGCCAGCGTCGCGTAGGTCTTGAGGAAGTACTGCACGCTGTCCACCGTCGCCCCGATTTCCACCTCGGTCATATCCAACAGCACGTCCCACCAAATGCCATCCTGACCCTGACGGCCAGAGAGTGGCACCGGCAGCCGCTCGGGGACACCCAGGATCGTGCCCGGAGCCAGATCACGGTGGACCATGAGCTCCACCGGCACACCCGAGATCGGGTCAATCAGCTGGTTGACGCGCCCGAGGCCGGCAATCGCGCCCTGATCGCTGCGGATGACGCTGATGCTGTGAGTTCCGGCAGCCAGGGTGAGGTTGTTGATCTCCTCCATCTGGAGGGCGTTGACCAACACGTAGCTGATCTGATAGCCGCGGTCGTGCGCCTCGCGGAAAGCCAGCGCCAGATCGTCCATGACCAACGCGCCGCTGATGCTTTCGACGTAGGAGTCGTTGCCAGCATCAATCTGCTCGATCAAGCCCTCGAAGGAGTTGCCCGTGCCGTCGGCATTGACCAGGGCATCTTCGATACCCATCTTCAGATTGATGATGGCGTTGGTCCGCTCCAGCGCGAGCTGGTCGGCAAAGTTGGCCCCGGCAGCGCGGGCGAACCCGGTCACGCCAAACGTGCGCCCCATCAGGACGTAGGCCGCGCTCTGCGGCACGTAAGCGCTGGTCCCCGCATTGGGGAGCGCGCCTTCCGCATAGAACACGGTGCTGACGTTGGTGAACCCGGTGAGTTCCTTCCAGGAAGCCGCAGTACCGGCACCCTGCTTGCGCGGGATGCGATTGATCAACGGCGTCTCAGGAGGGAAAACCAACAGCGCTTCGGGAAGCAGATTCTCGCGTACCGGGAAACCGGACTGCGTACTGGTTACCGTGCGCTGCAACTGCGACACTTGCTCTTCGAGCGTTTGAAACAATCCCTTCCACTCATCCATGTTTGATCACCTCCATGATCTTGAAACTGACTGACTGCATGCGATACACTTGTTTGCTCACTGCATCCGCTGCCGCTGATACAGCCGCGCCAACTCCCGCACTTCCGGCGTTTCGGGCGTCAACTTCTGCGCCCGAATCACTCGCTCCAGCGCCGCAATGCGCGCCGGCAGATCCACTTCTGGCTCGCCGCGGCGTTGCACGCTCGGCTGTACCGGCGTCTGCTCCAGCTGCTGCACCCGCTCCAACGCCACTGAGAGCGCTTGCGCCAGGCGCTGCAGCTCTTCCTGCAACTCGACGATCTGCGTCGCCTGCGCTTCGAGCGTCGTCCCGTGCGCTTGCAGCGTGGCGCTGAACGTCACCTGCGCTTCCAAGGCCCGCTGGAACTCCGCTGGAACCTGCGGTTCCGCTATCGGCTCAGGCTCAGTTGCCGGTTCCTCTGCCACCGGCGTCAGCGCCGCCCGCAGGAGCGCCAACGCCTCTTCCGGGACCTCTGGCAAAGCCGTGTCCCCCATTGCCAATTCCCAAACCCGCTGTAAAACCACCGTTGCACCTCCTTCCTCTTGCGCTGCGCTGGCTACCTCCTCCACTACTGTTTCGGGAACCGTCTCAGGCGCTGCCACGAACTCCGCGGCATCCGCGCCTGAAACACGCCAGACTTCGATAACGCTGGTAGGGTCCTTGGGGCGATCCACCAACGAAACCTCCACAATCTCATAATCCGTGACCCTGACGGGTTCACTGCGGTCGTCGCTGATCTCCCATTTACGAGGATTCAAGCCCACGCTGTAGCCCTTGTATACCCCGGCTTTGACCTTCTTCCACGCCGGATCATCCACGATGTAGGCGCCGACACGCCCCACATGGTGTTCTTCATCAAGGTCAATCTCGCGGGCTACACCAGCGGCAACCAGTCCGTGCATTTCGCGGATGTTGCCCCAGGCGCGCCAGGCATCCACAGCCACGCGCGTAGCTTCCCAATCCAACACCACTTGCGTGTCGCCATACTCCTGCACCGGCGTATCACTCACGAAGACGCCATAGACCATGCGCGCCTCGTCATCTACGCGCTGCAATGGCGCAAACAACCGCACCATCTCTCCTAGTTCTGTCATAACCACCTCCTGTGTTACTTTCGCCATTTAGCGGTTGGTCTACCGCGATTGGCAATCACTCTATTTCGACTCGCGAAAGCCGACTTCTGCGTCGCCGTGCTGCGCCGTTCCTCGATGCGCGCAGCGTGGGTTCCATAAGCGTGATAGAGCAAGGTCGCCCGTTCCTGCACATTAGTGTTCCAATCGAAAGGCACGGTCAGGAACAAAGCCTGCGAGCGCATGAGCGCCCGCAACAACGCAATTTGCTCGTCCCAGTCACCGTAGCGCAGCCATTCCTCGGACCAGAGCTGCATCAACTCCGCTACGGCCGGACAGCGCTTCCAAAACAACATTCCCGAGTTGTGGAAGACGTGCAACGGCGTGCCCAACCAGGCTGCGGTTTCCTCACGCTCCGTGGGCAGAAAGGGCGCATCCCCCACACAACCTAACCGCGATTCCGATACTACAAAGTCCCAACGGTCCAATAGCGCAAAGCCCCGGTCAGGGCTGGCACAAAACTCCGAATCAGCATCCACATACAGCGTTTGCGCGAACGGCGACAGCTCGTACAGCAGCGGCTTGATCCTGCCGGCCAGGAACTTCCAGCCATTGCGCTGCCCGAAATCGAACGGGTCCACCTCTACCGTGCAGGCGCTGACGTGCTTGAATACCGAGAAATGCGCCACGGCAGGTTCGTCGCCAACTACCAAGACCGGCATACCGGGGGCATAACGCCACAACGAGCGGATACTCGTCTCTGCCTGCTGGCGGGCGTTGTCGCCCCACGCCATGTACACCACACCCCGTTCCATCACACCTCCTCCAGCGTCCGGATTTCT
>JAKJAC010000152.1:7498-10238 GCA_022707705.1 Chloroflexota bacterium | reverse complement strand
TTGACCGCGTGAGCGAGCCTCCATGTAGGTTTGGGGGAAGCGCGCGCAATCACCCTCCAACCGGGATAACGCCTTGCTATCTGCTTTCGCCCTTCTGATTGCAGGGGAACGCCGATATGACAACACACGACTATCCGATTCTTGAATTTGATGCAGCCCGCGAGGCAATTATCGAACCGGCCAAACTGATTGCCCCGCTTGCTAACATGCCCGAGCATTGCGTGCTGTGCTGGTCGTCTGACCTTGCTTCACAATTGCATTAGCGAGATGGGTAAGCATCCGGTCTATGCGTTGGAGACCGAAGCTGGGCAGCGGGTGGCGGTTTTTCATTCCGGTGTGGGCGCGCCGTTGGCGGTTGGTCTGCTGGAGGAACTGATTGCCCTGGGCGGGCGGAAATTCATCGCCTGTGGGGGCGCCGGCGTGTTGAACCGTGACATTGCCGTAGGACATGTCATCATCCCTGAGAGCGCTGTGCGCGATGAGGGCACCTCTTACCATTACCTGCCGCCTTCCCGCGAAGTGGCGGGCGACCCTGCTGCCATCCGCACACTCGAGCGGGTCTTGCAGCGCCATCACGTTCCCTACATCGTGGGCAAAACCTGGACCACCGACGCATTCTACCGTGAGACTCCCGACAAGGTGGCACGCCGGCGTGCTGAGGGCTGTCTCACTGTAGAGATGGAAACAGCGGCTTTCTTTGCGCTCGCGCAATTCCGGCAGGTCGCTTTCGGGCAGCTACTCTACGGGGGAGATGATGTCAGCGGCGATGATTGGGACCATCGCGACTGGGAGAAACGCACCTCAGTTCGCGAGCGGCTATTCTGGTTGGCGCTAGAGGCGTGTTTGGAGCTGTGAAATGAACCATTTCGAAATTGTGGCGCACCGGGGCATTGCCACGGAAACTCCAGAAAATACGTTGGAGGCATTCGAACGGGCAGTGCAATTGGGCGCAGACGCCATTGAGCTGGATGTGCGCTTGACCTCCGACCAGGTCCCGATTGTCTTCCACTACTTTTATCTGCATGAGAACACCTCCGCATCGGGAGTGATTTACGATTTCTCCTTGGAGCAATTGCGGCGGGTGCGCGTGTTTTGCCGGCATAATGCCGGCAGTGTTGGGTCCATCTCGACGCTCCCTGAGGTCCTTGAGGCGCTTGGCGGGAGGATCGGATTTGAAATCGAGATCAAAGGACCGGAACCGGAGGCGCCGCAGATTATCGGTGATGTCCTGAACCGTTTCAAGCATCTTTGGGGGACGATCGAGGTAACCTCATACGAACCGGCGTTGTTGTTGGCTTTTCAAGCGCAGTGTCCTGGAATTCCCGTGGACTTGTTGATTTCCCGTTCAGAGGCTTGGATGGGATTGGATGTTGTCTATTACCAGGCGCTACACCGCGCGCGTCTCAGCCGTGCTCGCGCTGTTCACCTGCATCCAACGCAGCTCTCCGCTGCCGTGGTGACTGCCCTGCGGCATCACGGCATCGAGATTCATATGTGGGACGCGAATGATGAATCGTCTCTGGCAACAGCTGTGGAGTACGGCATCCCTCGGGTGTGCACGGATCGTTTTCAGCAAGCAACTGCTTTTCGCGATAGGTTAATCACGGCTGAATAGGGACGGGACCACTGATGAACCTGCAATCAATCTGTGTTTATGCGTCTTCGAGCAATGCGGTTGCCCCGGCATACATGGCAGCTGCAGAGGCGTTAGGGCGTGAAATCGCCGCACGGAGATTGACCCTGGTCTATGGCGGCGGTAACCTCGGTTTGATGGGGGCGGTTGCCCAGGGAGCGCGTTCCGGTGATGGCTATATCGTCGGCATTATGCCTGAACCACTGATTGCCAAAGGCATCAACTGTGATATCGCTGATGAAGTGCTGGTCCCCCGCGACTTGAGGGAACGCAAGGCGTGGATGGAAGCCCGCGCGGATGCGTTTGTGGCGCTTCCGGGCGGTTTTGGCACGCTCGAAGAGGTGCTGGAAATTCTCACCCTGCGCCAGCTACAACAACACGTCAAGCCCGTGGTCTTGCTCAATAGCCAGGCGTTCTTCGAACCGCTGTTGGCGCTTTTCGAGCATCTGTATGCAGAGCGATTTGCCAAACCTTGTCGTGATTTCTATCATGTGGCGGCAGATACCGCAGATGTCTTCGACTATCTGGACCACTTTGAACCATTTGAGGCTCCTGCAAAGTGGCTCTAAATAGGGTGGTTTTGCGTGCTGCGGCTTAGCCGCGTCACACAAACCCCATCACCATGTCAGGGTTCGAATCGTTTCTGTAATTGTTCGGAGCTCCATCACATGGCGCATACTACAGACTGAAGTCCATTAAAAACTGCGGCTTCAGTCACTCTTCGTGGTGGCAAGTGGGAGAACACCGGACAGTTACGAGTTTGTTTTGGGGATGATATCGTGTCAAAGGAGGAAGAGATGGTAAGTAAACAGAAAACATCGCCGGTGGTTTTAGGGGAAGATTGGTTGGCTCTCATTGTGGGCTTGATCCTGACCGCACTGGTCTGGATTGGCGTCATTGTGAAAATCCCCTGGCCCGTTTTCGGCTGGTTGAAGTAAAGGATACGGGTCATGACTAACAATAAACGAGCACAAGGACACCTCTCGAACACACCTGGTAAGAAAACTGCCGGTAAGCAACCGTCGTTGCAGAGCGCACCCAAGAAACCTGAAAAGCAACTGGTTCCGCCTAAACCGCAGCTTTGGCAGATTCTGGCGGGTTTGGCGG
>JAKJAC010000152.1:0-7488 GCA_022707705.1 Chloroflexota bacterium | reverse complement strand
ATTCTGGTAGCGGAGCTGGATGCTGGTATTGCGGCATGGTTCAAGGGGCGTGGTGTGGAGAAGAACCCCCTGGAATATCCACTCACGGCAGCCATAGTGGGATTGTTGGCGAACTTCATCCTGCGTCGCACCAAGACCTACACCCTTCTCAAGCCCGGCATTCGCACCGAACTTTTTCTCAAGATAGGTCTGGTGTTATTGGGGGCTCGCATCAGCCTCGGCGAAATCATGAGCAAAGGGCTGGGTGGGCTGTTGCAGGCGATTATTATGGTCACTTCAGTCTTCTTCTTCACCTGGTGGTTGGCGGGGAAGTTCAAGCTGGCAGCGACGCTCAAGGCGGTGATGGCGACAGCCGTCTCGGTCTGCGGTGTTTCCGCGGCAATTGCCGCGGCGGGCGCCGTGCTGGCAAAGAAAGAAGAGGTTACCTATGTGACCGCGCTCGTTATCATCACGGCGCTGCCCATGATGGTGCTCATGCCCTGGATTGCGCAGGGCTTGGGTCTGCCACCTTCGGTGGCGGGCGGTTGGTTTGGCGGCAACATTGATACCACTGCAGCGGTCGTCGGGGCGGGCACGATGTTCGGTCCGGAGGCGCAGACTGTAGCGGCGGTGGTGAAAATGGCACAGAACGTCTTCATCGGCGTTGCGGCTTTCCTTCTGGCGGTGTATTTTGTCACCAACGTGGAGCGCAAGCCCGGCGAAAGACCGAGTGCCAGGGTCATCTGGGACCGTTTCCCGAAGTTTGTGATTGGTTTCGTCTTGCTCTCCGTATTGACCTCACTTGGTATCTTCAATGCTGACGCGCTCAAGGCGTTGGATGCTCTTTCGAAATGGGCTTTTACGTTTGCCTTCATCGCTATTGGCATAGACCTCTCGGTGCGTGAGTTGCGCGGCATGGGCTGGAAACCGTTTGCAGTCTACATGGCGGCGACTGTCTTCAACACACTGCTGGCGCTAGGTGTCGCCTGGCTGATTTTCGGCGTTTGGGGCTTGTGAGTCCCAGAGCGGTATCATTCTCTCCAGGGCAATGCCTATGGCCTAGGCGACGGCTGAAGTCGTGGCCTCTGAGATGTTTTACGGTGACAGGCTTAACGCCTGTCACCGTAAAACATCCTGGTTAACGCTCAATCTGGGGTGTTCATGGCGAAAATTCTCGTAGCCGGTCTAATCAACATCGAAACCACACTGCGGATCGAGGATTTCCCGATTCTCTATCAACCGGTCCGCTTCCCCTTCTGGGGGGTCAATAGCACCGTTTCCGGCGTGGGCTACAACCTTGCCAGAGCGCTCACCGTGTTGGGGGATGAAGCCCGCTTCCTCGCCTTAATCGGGCGCGATGGCTTGGGCCAGCTGGCGCTGCAATCTCTGGAGGCGGATGCCATCCCCAGGCAGTACGTCTTGCCCGCTTTGACACAGACCCCACAATCCGTAATCCTGTATGATGGCAGTGGTCGGCGCGCGATCAACGTGGACCTGAAAGACATTCAGGAGCAATCCTACCCCTGGGTGGAATTCGAATCTGCGCTCGCGGGCTGCGACCTTGCGGCGCTGTGCAACATCAACTTTGCCCGGCCTTTCCTGGAGGCGGTCACGGCACGCGGCATTCCCATCGCCACAGACGTGCATACTGTCGCCGACCTTGAGGATGCCTACAATCGCGACTTCATGGCTGCTGCCGATATCCTCTTCATGAGCCATGAGGCGTTACCCGTTGCTCCAGAGGTGTGGGCGCGGCGTATTCTGGAGCGTTTCGGTCCCAAAATCGTGGTAATCGGCTTGGGACGCGAGGGCGCGTTGCTCGTCGAAAGGCGTCCCGAAGCGCTGGTGCGACTCCCTGCGGTGTTCACCCGCCCGGTTGTCAATTCCATAGGCGCCGGTGATGCGCTGTTCTCCGCCTTTATCCACTTCTACGCCCGTGAGCGCAATGCCTACGATGCACTACGCAAGGCAGTGGTCTTTGCGTCGTACAAAATCGGCGAGACCGGCGCTGCCGCGGGCTTTCTCACCGAGGCTGAGCTGCTTGCGTGGTGCAAGGGCAACAGCCTCCATCAGCTATGAATGGCTTGGTCTCTTAAGATAGGATAGGAGCGATGATGCAGAATTCTGTAATCCAACAATACCGGACCTCTGCCAATCTCGACGCGCGCATTGCCCTGCATGCCCGCTTCAGTATCAATCCATATCCCTGGATGCGCTGGGTCTTCGATCGTCTGACCCTGCCGCCGGTGTGTCGTGTGCTCGATCTGGGCGCCGGTACGGCTTCGCTTTGGACTACCAACCAGGATCGAATCCCTGAAGGTTGGGATATCACGCTCTCTGATTTCTCTCCGGGGATGCTGGCGCAGGCGCGGGCAGCGCTATCTGCCGTCGCGCATCCCTTCGCCTTTGAAGTGGTGGATGCGCAGGCGATTCCCTACGAGGATGGCGTTTTTGATGCCGTTATTGCCAACCACATGCTCTATCACATCACCAACCTGCCTCGCGCCTTGGCGGAAATGCGTCGAGTGCTCAAGCCTGATGGTTTGCTGATAACCTCCACGGTAGGGGAGCGCGCCATGGCGGAACTGTGGGCGCTCGTGGAACCTTTCCGTCCCGGTTTATGGGAGCGGGTGTGCGCGCTCACCGCTAACTATAACCTGGAGAACGGCGCAGCGCAGCTGGCAGCGTACTTCAAGAGCATCAACCGTTATGATTACATTGACGGTCTCATCGTAACCGAGGCCGAACCTCTGCTTGCCTACATTCTCTCCTCGCAAACGCTGCAGAAGCAACCGCTTTCTCAGGCGGAGCGCCTTGCGCTGCAATCCGAAATCGCCGCGCGCATAACTGCCGAGGGCGCAATCCGTATCACCAAAATCGCTGGGGTGTTTGTGGCGCGGGACAGGGTATAAGATAGATTATTTGCATTTCCCAGTAATATGTCCTATACTCCGCGGAATAGTGTCGTTTGACAATATTATCGCGCCATGATATTATGAGACATGATAGAGTCATTTGCAGATTCGGAAACAGAGAAAGTCTACCATGGGGTTGTCTCTCGTCGCCTTCCAGTGATGATTCAGAAGGCGGCGCGCCGCAAGTTGCTCTATCTGAATGAGGCGATGGACCTGCGAGATTTGCTCGCACCACCTGGAAATCATCTGGAAGCGCTGCGTGGGGATCGTTCCGGGCAGTATAGCATCCGCATCAATGACCAGTGGCGAATCTGCTTCGTTTGGGATGGCGGCAGAGCTCATCAGGTTGAGATTGTGGATGATCACAGAGGGTAGTGCGATGACTTACGCAATGACGGATGAGGAAAGATTGTCTCCGGTGCATCCTGGTGAAGTGCTACTGGAGGATTTTATGAAGCCTCTGGGCTTGAGCCAATACCGTCTGGCGCACGACATCGGTGTGCCGCCGTTGCAGATTAGCCAGATTGTGCGGGGGCAACGGGCTATCACGGCAGCAACAGCGCTGCGGTTGGCGCGGTATTTTAGTATGAGTGCCGAAGTTTGGTTGCGGCTTCAGGCTCGCTATGATTTGGAAATGGCTGAGGCAAAGCTCGGCGACCGTATCACTCACGAGGTCAAGGTCTGCGAGCGCGGTGCTCCCTATACTGTGGAGTCATCTGATATTGCAACGATTGCTGGCGGTTGACGTCGTTGTATTTGTCCGGCACGCGCCGCAGGATGGCGGTCTCCCAGACTGCCGGATCCGTATCGAGCAATGTCGAGAGCGCTGCGAGCATGATGGTGTTTACCGTGCGTGAATTGCCCGCTTGCTCCGCCAGGGGCAGCGCATCCACGACGACGACGCGCCCGGCGCGCGCTTTCAATGCTGCGAGGATTTCCTCCTCAGCCGGGTAGACAGCATCTCCAACGCTCGCCGACATCGGCGTGATTTGCTGCCGGTTGACGATAACGGTTCCACCGGGTTTGAGCCAATCAAGCCAGCGCGCGGCTTCCAACAACTCAAAGGACATCAGCACATCCACGGTGCCGTATTCGCATGTCGGCGAGCCGACCGATGGCGCCCAGCGGATGTGGCTCTCCACCACCCCGCCGCGCTGCGCAAAACCGTGAACCTCGGACTTCTTCGCGTCCAATCCCAAATCCAATCCCACCTGGGCGGCAATATCAGAGGCCGTGAGTACACCTTGCCCGCCGACCCCTACGAAAAGAAAGTTCATTTGGTCGATCATGTTGACTATACCCCCTCTCCGTAACTTTCTTCGAATGGATTGATGGCGTTTGTGGGGCAAACTTGCATACAGACAGTGCAACCGGTGCAGAGCAGGGGATCGATCATCGTCTTGGCGCGGTTGTTCTTCTCGTAGAGCACCTCGCTCTTGAGGATAGCCGGACACCCGACCCGCAGGCAGGCGTGACATGCCACGCATTTGTCGTGATCCACGCGCATCCGCGGTTGGAGATGGAAATGTGGCGTGAAGACACATGCGCCCCGCACGATGATCACGGCGGGACCATCCTCGTGTGCCAGTGCTGCCTTGAGTGCAGTTTCCACCGCCTTCACATTCCAGGCATTGACCTCCTCTACGAACGTCACACCCATCGCCTTGACTACGGGAGCGATGTCAATATCATGCCCTTGCGCGCCTTGCAGGGTGATGCCCGTGCCGGGATGGTTTTGTTGTCCCGTCATCGCGGTAATCCGGTTATCGAGAATCGCAACCGTGATTTGCGCTTTGTTGTAGACGGCTGCCGCGAGCGGTGAAAGCCCCGAATGGAAGAAGGTGCTATCGCCGATGGTGGCGACGACGCCCTCCTGCCCTCCCGCTTGCTTGAAGCCGTGCGCCATGCCGATGCTCGCTCCCATCGAAATGAGCATATCCATCGCCTTGAACGGCTCCAGCACGCCCATCGAATAGCAGCCAATGTCGCCGGCAATAATGGCTTTGCGTTTCTGGCGCGCCATATCGTAGAAGAAGGCGCGATGCGGGCAACCCGGGCAGAGCGCCGGTGGACGTGAGGGCACGTTGATCTGGATTCCGGGCTTCTCCGGTAGCGCCTCAGGCGCTTCGCCTTCGAGTAGCCCCGCCTTCAGCGCGCCCTGGCGTACCTTTTCCAGTGTCAGTTCGCCGCACAGGGGGAAGCAATCTTTCCCGTGGGCAATGGCGATGCCCGCTGCCTGGAGCTGCTCTTCGATGAAGGGATCGAGCTCCTCGACGACGATTAGGGTTTCAACCTGCGCGGCGAAGTCGCGGATCGCTTGCAGCGGCAGGGGGTAGCTCATGCCCAGTTTGAGGATGGAAGCGTTGGGGAAAATCTCCCGCGCATACTGATAGGCGACGCCTGTGGTGACAATGCCCAGTGGCTGAGTCCCCCAGAAGATGGTGTTGAGACCGATCTCGAAGGCGGTGCCCTCAGCCCATGCTGCCACATCGCGCAGGCGTTGCTCAATTTCCGGGTGACGCCGGCGCGCCACGGCGGGGATAATGACGCGGTTGGCGCCTCCTTCGCGGTTGAAGGGAGGCAGCGGTTGGAATTCGCGTTTTTCGGGCACTCGCGCTTCGACCGCCGACTTCGAGTGCGACAGGCGTGTGGTGCTTCGAAGAATTACCGGCGTTTCGAAGCCCTCGCTCACTTCCAGGGCGATGCCCACAAAACGGCGCGCCTCCGCACTATCTGCCGGTTCGATGCAGGGGAACTTGCCGAAGCGGGCGTATTGGCGGTTATCTTGCTCGTTCTGCGAGGAGAACGCGCCGGGATCATCCGCGCTTACCAGCACCAGTCCGCCCCGCACCCCCGTGTAGGAGAGCGACATCAGACTGTCGGCCGCGACGTTGACCCCTACATGCTTCATCGTTGCCAGCACGCGTGCGCCGCCAAACGAGGCGCCAATGACGTTATCCAGCGCTACCTTCTCATTGCTGGCCCATTCCGCGCGGATTCCGGGGTAGCGGGCGAAATTCTCCAGAATCTCGGTTGAAGGGGTACCCGGGTACGCTGAGGCATATTGCACGCCCGCTTCCCATGCCCCCAGAGCTATGGCTTCGTTGCCGGAAAGCAAAATCTTCGTCATGCGAACCTCCTTAACTGCTTGCTCAATACGGGTTAACGTTGTTATTTCCTACTCCCTATTTCCTACCTCAATCTCCCATGTGATTCCATCTCCCAGCTCCTGCCCGTCACGATCCCTTACCGGCAGTCGCGCGTAAGTATCAGGATCATACAATCCGAGTTTGAGGCTATACCTCCCCGATGGCGTTTCTGGCGGGACGGTGAGCGCGAAGATATCCCTGATGACTTCCCCGGTGAACCACCCGGCGGTAGGGCGATCGCCTTCGGCGGGCTGCGCATCATGCTGCGCGATGAGCGCGCCGCTTTCGCCCAGCAAGTGCACGTAGACCGTGTAATTCACGCTCACCGGCGCTTCGGCGCGCCAGGTCAGGTTGAGGGTCAGCGCTGTCCCTGGTTGCACGGTCTGGGTTGGCAGCTCCGCTTCAATGAGCGCGGCGATAGTCCCGATGGTCGCCAGGGGCGCGCGTCCGGCATCGTCGAAGGTGCGTTCTGGCGCTGTGATAGCAATCGTGCCGAGAGTCGCGGTTGTCCCAGATACTTCCCTCTGTGCATCGAATAGCCCCACGCGCAGCGTATACACGCCGCTTTCCAGTGCGCGCGCGGAATCATCGAATCGCGCCGCCGGGATAAAGAAGCTGTGACCATCGCGGATGATTTCCCCGGCAAGCCACTGCGAGGTGGGCAAATCTGCGCGCCCGGGCGGTGCTTCAGTCCGCGCTGCCACGGCGCCAGCGCCATCCACCAGCTCCAGTCGGATCACGCTATCCCGTGACGAAGGCGTCTGCGCTTGCCAGAAGAGCGTGATGAGCACATCACGCCCCACCTCTGCGCTTGTGGGAAGGTCGCCCGTCCCCAACAAACGCAGCCCTGTTTCCAGGTCGGCATCGAGGCGCTGCACGATGGGCAGGGAGTCTGGTGCCGGGAAGTCCTCTGGGCGAGCGACCGCGGCTTCAGTTAGCGGATACGCTGTCCCCCGCCACTGTCCCCCGCTGTCCCACACCTCGGTGTGTTGTCCTGTGCCTTCTTCGTAGGCGGTGACCAGCAGGGTGTAATGGTTGCCCGGCGGCGTGCCCGCGAAGGGGGTGAAGGCGTAACGATCGCGGATGAATTCATCCGTTTGCAGCAGTGAGGTGGGGTAGGCATTGGGATGCTGGTGATCTGCCTGCCCATAAAGTCTGCCCCAGGCGTCTACTAAGTGGACGCCGATGCTGTAGTTGGTCGCCGGCGGTTGTGCGACCCGCCAGTAGAGCGTGAGCGTCACAGGTTGGTCTGAAGCGAGGGTGGAGCTCGTCAGGTCGTAGCCCATCAGCACGAGGTCATCGCCAAAACGTACCTGCAGCGGCGCATCCACACCCCGCATCTGAACGCCATCGAAATTCCAGGGATGGAAGGGCGTGTCATGGCGATTCAAATACAGAGCCTTCACGGCAAACAGGCTCAGACCGGTGCCACATAAGGCAAAAAC
>JAKJAC010000151.1 GCA_022707705.1 Chloroflexota bacterium | reverse complement strand
TCAAAACCGGTACAAGGTGTTGGGGGTAATTGGCGTGGGGGGGATGGGTGCGGTTTACAAGACTCAGGACCTCCGTTTTCCGAATGTGCAACGTCTTTGCGCAGTCAAGGAGATGGTGAATACTGCCAATGACCCTCAAGTACAGCAAATGGTCATCCGCAATTTCGAGCGTGAGGCGAGTATTCTGGCAACCCTCAGTCATCCGGCGATTCCGCAGGTCTATGACTATTTTACCGAGGGAAACCGAAGTTATCTGGTGTTAGAATACATTGCCGGTCGCGACCTGGAAGCTCTGGTCTCTGAGGCGGCTTTTTTGCAGAGGCACGGGTCATAGACTGGGCGATTCAAATCTGCGATGTGTTGTCGTTCTTGCACAACCACCAACCACGCCCCATTATCTTCCGCGATTTGAAACCTTCGAATATTATGCTGGACGATCATGACCGTATTCGGTTGGTAGATTTCGGTATTGCGAAACTGTTTCAAAGCGGCGCCAAGGGAACGATGATCGGTACTGAGGGTTATTCGCCCCCTGAGCAGTATCGCGGCGTGGCGGAGCCGCGTGGGGACATTTATGCGTTGGGGGCGACTATGCATCACCTGTTGAGCAAACAGGACCCGCGCCTGGAGCCGCCTTTTTCGTTTCACGAGCGCCCGATTTTCAAGACCAATCCCACCGTATCGCGTGAGCTGATTGAGGTATTGGATAAGGCGCTGGAATATGACGTCAACAAACGTTGGGGTTCGGCTGAGGAGTTCAAGCGGACCCTATTATCATTACCAAGCGCACGGACTCTCGGGGGTGGGCGTCGCGCGGTGGCTGAGCCGATCTCGGTATCCTCGGGGGCGCTCAAACCGCTTTGGCGCTTTGCCTGCGAGGATGAGGTGCGGGCGTCGGTAGCGGTTGCGGGCGGAATGGTCTTTGCGCCATCTTATGACAATAATCTCTACGCGCTCGATGCTGGTTCGGGCAAATTTCTGTGGAAATATGCTGCCAGCGGTGGAGTATCCACGACGCCGTTGGTCGTCGAGAATGTGGTAGCTTTTGGCGCTACCGATGGCGTTATCTATGCTGTCGAGTCTCGTTCCGGACGGTTGGCGTGGACTGTCCCGACCGGGGGCAAGATTTTCTCATCACCCACCGCGGAGTTTGGCCACCTCTTTGTTGGCTCTGATGACCGTCACCTCTATGCTGTCCACATTGGTGGGGGGCGGCAGGCATGGCGCTATCAGGCGGAGGGCGCGGTACGCACTAAGCCCTTGCTTCGCGATAATCTGATCTTCTTTGCCTGCCAGATGGGTGTGGTTTATGCTCTCGGGTTGAACCGCGATACCCGCTGGCGTTTCCGCGCGCGGCGCCCGATTCTCTCCTCACCGGTTGTAGGCGAGGGGCTGCTATATCTTGGCTCTCTGGATTGGAATTTCTACGCGCTGGACCTGCGTTCGGGGTGGGCGGCATGGAAACACCGGACAGGTGGTCCCATTGTCTCTACTCCGGTATTATGGGAGGGTAGCGTGTTCTTTGGCTCCGCAGATGGCTACGTCTACGCGCTGGATGCCGCTGAGGGTCGTATTGTCTGGCGTTATCAGGTAGAGAATCAGATTTCTGGTTCGCCCACGATAGCTGGTGAGAATGTCTATGTGGGCGGGGTGGATGGGGTGTTGACCTGTCTGGACGCGCGAGGCGGGACCCTGCGGTGGCGTTATGAGACGGGTGCAGCCATCACCGGCGCGCCAGTCATTGCGAACAACGTGCTATATGTTGGTTCTTTGGATCACTATGTATATGCGCTACCGGTATAGTGATGATGGGTGGGTGAGACTAAGATGAGCAAAGTTGGAACATGGTTTCGGCGCTTATGGCAAAAGCCCCCTGAGGTTGCACTGGATGAGCAGGTACCTGCTGAATACCCTGAACCGGTTGTCGAAGAGCGTGTATCTGATGAAGAGCGCGTCTCTGAATCTGAAACGTCACCCAATCTTGAAACGCCACCGCTGCGAGCACGCGATCCGGATACGACGTCGCAAGAGGCGTTGGCGCAACCTGCGCCCAGGTCGGTTGGCGCCAGCATGGCATACGGTTGGATCACGGATATCGGACGGGTGCGTGACCATAACGAGGATAGTGTGTTTGTTTTTGCTGCAGAGCAGTGTAGTAGCGTGACCGTCCCGCCCTTCGGTCTCTTCATTCTTGCGGACGGTATGGGTGGGCATGAGGCTGGTGAAGTAGCCAGTGCGCTTGCGTGTCAGGTAGTAGCTGCGCATCTCATGGAACACATTTACCTGCCTCTCCTGTTTGGAGACAGGGAGATGGCTGCAGATGAAGAGACATTTGAGGCGCTTTTGGCTGAGACTCTGACGGATGCAGTCCAACACGCTAACACGGAAGTCTATTCCAGCACGCCAGGGAGTGGTACAACGCTCACGTGCGCGTTAGCCGTGGGAAAGCACTGCGTTATCGGGCATGTCGGCGATAGCCGCGCCTATTTGCGACAAGATGGGACTATTCGGTTGTTGACCAATGATCACTCGATGGTAAAACAGCTGGTGGATATTGGGCAGCTGACTCCAGAAGCCGCTGCCAACCATCCGCGTCGCAATATATTGTACCGGGCTGTAGGGCAGGGTGGCGCATTGCCGGTGGATGTGCAGTCGTTGGATCTGGAGCATGAGGCGCAGTTGTTGCTGTGTACGGATGGTTTGTGGGGATTGGTGTCCGATGAAGAGCTCTGGCGGATTGTGACGTCTGCGCCAACGGCGCAAATGGCGTGTGCGTCTCTGCTTGAGGCTGCGAATGTAGCCGGTGGGCACGATAATATCACGGCGGTTCTCGTCGAATTTCAGAACGGTACCGCATGAGGGTTGATGAAGGCTAAGGCGACAATCTCGGCTGAAGAGGACTATTATGCAGTCCTTGGTTTGCCATCCAGTACCACACCCGAAGAAGTAAAGCGCGCCTATCGTGATTTGGCGCGCCAACACCATCCGGATGTGTCTGGAGGGGATGCCGAAACCTTTCGGAAAGTTCAAGAAGCTTATGAGGTGCTGCACGATCCGGTGTTGCGGCAGGCTTACGACCGGCAACGGGTAGCGCGGGGTTTAGGTCGGGAAGTGCCTTTGGAGTGCGCGCTCACGTTGAGCGCGGCACAGTTGGTAGCGTTGGATACGCCACAGATGCTTTATGCGCTTCTTGATTTGCATCCGCGCGTGCCTGATTTGAAACAACGGCTCCCGCTGAATCTGGCGCTGGTCATTGATCGTAGTACTTCGATGCAGGGACCGCGTATCGGTAATGTCAAACTGGCGGTCTCGAATCTGCTTGAGGTGCTGTTGGAGCATGATCGCCTGGCAATCATCGCTTTTAGCGATCATGCGGAAGTCGTTGCGGAATCCACACCCGTACGGGAGATTGCCAGGCTTCGCGCTGCCGTGGCAAGCCTGACTACCGGCGGGGGTACGGAGATTCTGCAGGGGTTGCGCGCCGGGTTGGAGCAGGTGCGGCGGTTTGCCGATAAGGGTACCAATGCGCATGTGGTTGTCCTGACCGATGGTCGCACCTACGGTGATGAGGAAGCCTGTCTCCTTGAGGCGAAACACGCGCAATCAGAGGCCATCGGCATTTCGACTCTGGGGATTGGGGATGATTGGAATGATTTGTTCCTGGATGCGCTGGCGCGCCACGGCGGCGGGGTATGTCAATACATCAGTAGCCCGGCACAACTGCAGGAACTGTTGCTGGAACATATCCGCGATTTGAGCCATGTGTCGGTGAACCGTTTGACCTTGAACGTGAATTTGCCGCCGTGGGTGCAATTGCAAGGCGTTTTTCGCGCCGCTCCTTTTATGGAGGCTTTGGGCGTGATGCCCGGTCGGGCGTTCTCTTTGGGGCAAGTTGGGCAGGAATCTCTATCGTTGCTCTTGGAGCTCGTGGTACACCAACCTGATGCTGGAGAGCGGCGTGTGGCGCGTCTTGATTTTGAGGGTATCGCCGGCGAGGATCCCATTACCATTCGGCGTGATGTGAATGTGCAGTTCGTGGCTGAGGCGGCCGGACCGGTTGAGGCGCCGGGGCGTCTGTTGAACACACTATCGCGGTTGAGTATTTTTCGACTGCAGGAGCGCGCCTGGCAGGCATTGGAGCGTGGTGATGTAAAGCAGGCGACGCATTTGTTGGAATCGGCAGCAACACGTCTTTTTGAGATTGGACACCGGGAGCTGGGGCAAGTGGCGCTGGTTGAGGCTGAACGCGTACAACGTGGAGTCGAACCTACATCTCGGGGGCGGAAACAAGTGCGCTACGGAACTCGTGGTTTGACACGCGGCTAGAGCTGTGTGAATTGAAGTTGTCTGTGAGGAGAGCGTATGACCGAACAAGTAGATGGAATTGTGTGTCCATCGTGCCAGCAGTTAAATTTGCCCGGAACGCTGTTTTGTCTTCAATGCGGCACCTATTTGCCTTCGGGCGGGCCCTTGCGAACGGAGCAATTTCCAGACCAGCATCTTCAACGCGCGAAACCCCGGAGCGGTGATGATGCGCAGGCTGAACAGCAGGTTTTGGGCGTAGAGGTGGAAATCCTGCGGACACACCGCAAAGTTTTGTTGTCAGCGGATTCAGAGATTTTGGTTGGGCGTCTGGATGCGGCGCATAGGGTTTTCCCGGAACTCGACCTCACTTCGGACAGCGGGTTGGAGCATGGAATCTCTCGCCGGCATGCGCGCCTGTATACACGCGAGGGTAAATGGTATATCGAGGACCTTGATAGCACGAACGGCACTTATGTCAATGATGAGCGCTTGACAGCGTACTTGCCTTATTCGTTTGATGATGGTGACACTTTGACCTTGGGGACTCTGCGTTTGCGCGTCAATCTTCATGTTGATGCGCGAGAATCCAGGCCATGGTAGCCTGCAGATTGGCTTTTCTATGATTTGAGCATGGCTTTTCAGGTTATCGGAACGATAGCGTGTTGTGATCCGTACAAGGAGGAATACCGATGCCCACAGTTTTGTTACACTTGCTGAACGAGGATGCCGTTGTGGGTGAGATGGAAGAGCTGCCCGACCCGCATTGGCAATTCATCACACTAACCAGCCCCCGTCTGCGCGATGGTCGGGACGTGAGTTATTTGCTGCCCGAGACGAACATCGTCATCTATCCCTGGCACCGCGTGCAAAGCATGGAGGTCCTGCCTACCGAGGGAGATGAGAAAGTTGTCACTTTCATCCGAGAGTAGTGTGCCGGAACGTCCGCTGGTTTTGGTGGTGGACGACGAACCACGCATCATCCGTTTTGTCCGGATCAATCTGGAGATGGAGGGCTTTCGGGTATTGGAGGCGCACAATGGGCTAGAGGCAGTGGATCAAGTGCGCGCCAATTTGCCCAATCTGGTCATCCTCGACGTGATGATGCCGGAAATGGACGGTTTCGAGACGTTGCGGCTGATTCGCGAGATCACCAATGTGCCCGTGATTATGTTGACGGTACGCAATGCTGAAGAAGATCGGGTGCGCGGTTTGGATTCTGGGGCTGATGATTATGTTACCAAGCCTTTTAGTCCGCGCGAGTTAATCAGCCGGGTGAGGGCGGTTCTGCGGCGGATGCAACCGTTAGCGCCTGCCGGAACATCGGTGCTCACGATCGATGAGCGTTTGGGAGTTGATTTTAACACCGGGGAAATCATCCTGAATGGGGAGCGTGACAAGCTGCGCCCGACCGAATTCCGGCTTCTGCGGCACCTGATTGAGAACGCCGGTTGGACCGTGCCTTACGGCACGCTTCTTTCGAAGGTGTGGGGCTACGAGTATAAAGATGCGCTCTCCTATTTGCGACTCTATATCAATTACTTGCGCCAGCGCATCGAGGTGGATCCCGCGCACCCCCAATACATATTCACTGAGCGCGGACTCGGTTATCGCTTTGTTGATTTCCGCCGTGAAGGGGTGACGGGGAGCTGAGATCGCTGGCGAGAGATCGGGTTGTGGTTATTGAAGCGAAGGGCTTTGTGTGGGTTGTGTTAATGGTTTTCTAATGCGGCTGCGGTATAGTGGGAGTAGTTTCGATTGAGGAGGCTGCTATGATGTGGGATCCGATGTATCTATTGTTTGCGGTGCCGGCATTGTTGCTGGCGATGATAGCGCAGTTCAGTGTGCAGAGCGCTTATCAACGCTATCTCAAGGTGCCCAATCGCCGTGGCATTACCGGTGGGCAGGCTGCCCCGGCGTTGATGCGTGTTGCCGGTATCAATGTCAGCCTGGAAGGCATTAGCGGAACGCTCTCGGACCATTATGATCCTCGCAAGAAGGTTCTGCGACTTTCGCAGGGTGTGGCGACCCAACCTTCGGTAGCCTCGGTTGCTATCGTAGCGCATGAGATTGGGCATGCGCAGCAAGATGCGGAAGCCTACCAGATGTTGCGCATCCGGTCAGGGTTGGTCCCTCTTGTGAACCTCACTTCGTGGTTGGGACCCTTGTTGTTCATGTTGGGATGGCTCCTGCAGGCTGAGGTCTTTCTGACCCTGGGTATCTGGACTTTTGCCGGAGCAGTCGTGTTCGCGTTGGTGACTTTGCCGGTGGAGTTGAATGCGAGCCGGCGGGCGATGCAGTTCCTGGAGCAGAGTGGGGTGCTTTCCAGTGATGAAGAGCTTCGCGGCGCCAAGAAGGTTTTGAATGCCGCCGCGCTGACGTATATTGCCGCTTTGGCGCAGGCGCTTTCGACTTTCTCTTATTATCTCTTCCGTTTTGGCGGCGGACGTCGTCGCAGTTGAGGGTTCTTGAGTTACAGTCTTCGCTGGCGTGAGTTTTCCCGCCAGCGAGTTTGTATGTGTATGGAAGAAACTCATCTCACACCCAGGAGGTAGCTGTGCCGGCATTGAAATTGATGATTCCAGGACCCGTGGACATTCCCGAAGAGGTGCGCGACGCGATGGCGATCCGCACCATGCCACATTATGGAAATGATTGGGTGCGCCTCTACGGCGAGACCCAGGAGATGGCAAAGAAGGTCTTTGGCACGAAAAACGACCTGTATATCATGCCCGGTCCAGGCACGATGGCATTGGAAGCTGCTCTAGGAAGCGCGCTTGAGCCTGGTGATTCTGTGTTGATTCCTTCAAATGGATTTTTCGCCGAGCGCTTGATCACCATGGCCAAGGGCTTGGGGTTGAACGTCCTTTCGCTGGCGTTTCCGCTGACGGAGCCAATCCCGGCGGCGATGGTGGATGCGACATTGAAGGAGCATCCCGAAGTGAAAGCCCTGGCTATTGTGCATCACGAGACTTCTACGGGTGTTCTGAACTCGCTGGAGGATGTGCTGGCGACGGCGCGCGCTCGAGGAGTTCTGACGGTGGTGGATGGGATTTCTTCTCTGGGCGGCGTGCCTTTGCCCGTGGATGCTTGGGGCGTGGACCTCTGTGTGTCCGTAGCCAACAAGGCTTTGGAGACGCCCCCCGGCGTCGCTTTGCTTTCAATCAGCGCTCAAGCCTGGGCGGCTATTGAGAGTCGAACTGCTCCTCGGGGTTGGTATCTGGATCTGAAGACGTGGCGCTGGTATATGGAGAATTGGGGCAGCTGGCACCCTTCACCGGTGACTATGCCGACAAGCAATATCAATGCCTTGCACACGAGTCTGATGGCGCTGCTTGAGGCGGGTTTGGAGACTCGCTTTGCGGAATACCGGGCGGCAGCTGCCGCAACCCGCGCCGGGTTGCGGGCGCTTGAGTTCCCCATGTTTGCCCCAGATGCTTGCGCTTCACCTCTGGTGACGGCTTTTTGTATGCGCCCTGGCGTCGACGCGAATGATTTGCAGCAGGCATTGGTACGCGACTCCGGGGTGATGATTTCTGGGGGGCTCACGGATTTGCACGGAAAAATCCTGCGCGTGGGACACATCGGTCTTGCCCGGCAGCGCGATTATGTCGTTTCTTTCCTGTTGGGTGTGGAGGATTACCTGCGAAAGCAGGGTCTGGCAGTTGCACCAGGGCAAAGCCTGATCGCTGTGGCACAGCTCAAGTGAGTGTGGTAGTGTGGGATGTGGCAAGCACAGCTCAGCCAAACGGCTGAGCTGTGGTGTCTCGATGAGAGAATCATGATAGAGAGTGTTTCCTAGTGGAGGGTGAATTTCCATGGAACTACGTGTTGAGCGTTTGGCGCAAGTTCTGGTCGAGTATTCGGTCAATGTTCAGCCCGGAGATCGCGTAGCGATACTCTCTGAGCCGGCAGCGGCGCCCCTGATTGAGGCGGTATATGAACGGGTGCTGGCGCGCGGCGGGCATCCGCTGCCGTTGATTTCCTTGCCGGGTCTGGACGAGCGTTTCTACCGACTGGCTTCGGATGAGCAGCTTGCGGCAGTGGATCCTTTCCGGCGATTTGTTTATGAGGAGTGCGATGCGCTCATTCGCATTCTGGCAGCAACCAATACGCGCGAGCTGAGCGGCATTGACCCATCACGGCAGGTGCTTCGGAGCAAGGCGCTGGCGCCGTTGATGCAGCGCTATATGCAGCGCGGCGCTACAGGGGAGCTAAAATGGAATGGGACGCTGTTCCCAACGCCTGCTTTTGCGCAAGAGGCGGAAATGAGCCTGTATGACTATGAGGCATTTGTGTATGGCGCCTGTTTCTGCGACCGCGAGGACCCCATCGCCGAATGGCAGCGAATTCATCGTGAGCAGGAGCGCGTGGTACAGTGGTTGCGTGGACGGTCGCGGGTGCGTGTGGTCGGTCCCAATGCAGATTTGACGCTTTCGATCGCCGGGCGCACTTTCATCAATTCCGATGGACACCACAACATGCCCAGTGGAGAAGTCTTCACGGGTCCGGTTGAGGACAGCGCGAATGGCTGGATTCGTTTTACTTATCCTGCCATCACCGGTGGGCGCGTTGTTGAGGGCATCGAGCTGCGTTTTGAAGGTGGCAAAGTTGTGGGAGCCAAAGCAAAGAAGAATGAGGCTTATCTGGTGCAGGTGTTGGATACCGATGCCGGTTCGCGGTTTTTGGGCGAGTTTGCTATCGGCACCAACGATGGCATACAGCGCTTCACGAAGAATATTCTCTTCGACGAGAAGATCGGTGGGAGTATTCACCTCGCAGTCGGTAACGGCTATCCGGAAACGGGGAGCACCAACCATTCTGCAATTCATTGGGATATGATCTGTGATATGCGGGATGGCGGCGAAATCTGGGTGGACGATGAGATTCTCTACCGCAACGGCGCTTTCATGATTTAGGTGGTGCGCAGTTCTTTTTCAAGGCATCCAGGGGGCAAAGGTGGGGGTAGGCGCAAGGGGGGCGCATTGCTGAGCTTCCTTAGCGAGCGTGGCGGCTTCAGGATATGGGGTTGCCAGGAGCTGTAGCAGGCTCAACGCTTCGTCACAACGCCGAACTGCCAGATAGGCGCGCCCTAAGGCGAGATGGACATCGCGCGTGGGATCGGCACTCGCAAGGAACAGACTTTGATCGCCCCTTGAAAGCAATGTGCCAGCAGTCTCCAGGGAAATGATGGCGTTCTGTGGTTCGTCTACGGCGAGGTAGATTCGACCGAGGGTATACCAAAGCACTGCGGCGGAATTCGTGTCCATACGCAGTAGCAATAATTCAAGCGCGAGGCGCGGGTAGCCGGCGGCGAGAAGGGCTTCTGCCCGGTAGTAGACGGCATCGGGATCATCAAAGTGCGTCACAAGATAGCTCTGAGCCAGCTGGTTCAGAGCTTCTTTGTTGGCTGTTTCGATGGCGATGCGCCATTGTGTTGGGAAGAGGCTTTCCGCCAGGACGGGGTTTAGAGTTTCAGCGGTGTGCAGGGCGGTCTGGGCTGTTTCCAGGTCCCCCAATTTCTCGGCGATGGCGCCTGCTATAAGCCAGGTTTCTGCGTCTTGAGGATCGAGGCGCAGCGCCGTGTTGACACGTTCTGCTGCTAATTGCAATGCGTTTTGGCGCCATGCCAACCGGGCGCCTTCACGCTGGACCTCGGGGTTATCGGGCGCAATTGCCAGGGCGGCATTCCAGAGCGCTTCAGCCCCGGTGAGGTCATCTGCAGCTCGCAAGAGCTCGAGGCGGAATTGTTCCAGATAATATCCTGCTGACAGTGGGGTGGGCGTCGGGGCGCGAGTGGGAAGGGGGAGTGGAGAGGTGGTGAAGTTGGGATGTGCGGGGACCGGTGGTTTCTGGGTGATGCATCCCGCCAGCGCCATGAGTAAAAGCAGGAGACCGAGGCTCGTTCGTGACCATCTGAGGCGGGAGTGCGCCTGAATGTTGACCGGCATGGGCTAACACCAGGTGGGATTGGCCGGTAT
>JAKJAC010000150.1:1801-10344 GCA_022707705.1 Chloroflexota bacterium | reverse complement strand
GCGCCTGCCAGACCCGCTAACGCACCACTCAACGCCAGAGAGAGGGCGATATGTCGCGGAACGTTGATGCCGGCGTAGCGCGCTGCTTCCCGGTTGAGCCCCACCGCTCGAATACGATAACCTAAAGTTGTTCGCCACAAAAGGATGTAGACCAATACCGCCATGATAATAGCGATGAGCGTTCCCAAGTGCAAGCGGGTGGGCGCCAACCGTGGCAAGTCGAAAGCGGCAGAAATACGCGCCGTCTGAGGAATGCGCGAAGCCCGCTGCAATTGCACCGGGTCAATCAGTGGACCAATAAGCAAGAAGTTCATCCCCTGCACAGCAATCTGGTTCATCATCACCGTGCTCAGGATTTCATTGACATTGAAATGTGCCTTGAGCAGCCCCGGGATGCCACCCCAGACAGCGCCGCCCAAAAAACCGGCTAGCAGCGCCAGGGGCACCACAACCAAGGCGGGACCCTCCGGGAAGGAAAGACCCACCAGAGTGGCGCAGAGCGCCCCAACCACAAGTTGCCCCTCGCCGCCAATATTGGTCACGCCACCGCGAAACGCGATACAAATCCCTAAGCCCACAAAGAGTAATGGTGTTGCACGCACCATGGTGTCAGCAATCGAGTTCAAACTACCAAAAGCGCCATCAATCAGTGCCCCATAGGCGACTAACGGATTTGCCCCTAGCGCCAGCAGCATCAACGCTCCCACCATCAATGCTGCCAGGGTCGCCAATACTGGCAATAAGGCATCAATCGCCTGTGAATTCCAGAATGCGATAAGCCGTTCCTTCATAGGGTCATTCCTGTTCCACGCGCCAGAAAGCCCGCTCTGCCCCCCACTGATCAAGGGTTGCTGCAGAGGGGCAAACGATAACGGCCTTCGCTTCGACCGTCACCGTACCATCGGCGAGCCGTAGCTCCCCGGCAACCTCCGCCGCGCGACTGCGTCGTTCGACCACCCAGCCTACCGCCGTCAATGACGTCTCGGTAGGGGTAGGGAGACGGTAACGCAGCTCCAACTTGGCAGTGACCCAGAACGCAGTATCCGCTTGTCCCAGATTGATGGCGCGCCCGGTCACCTCATCGAGAATTGCAGCCAGTATGCCACCATGCGCGATGCCCGGGTAGCCTTGATAGGCGTCAGGAATCACCACTGATGCAGTTACCTGACCTGCGGCCTCATCACTGTAAAAGCACAAATGCAGCCCATGGGGATTTTCACGGCCACATACAAAGCACATCCGCGATGTTGGCTGGAGTTTCAAATCTGAAGACGTTTCACTCAATGGTACAACCCCTCCTAAAACCTGAGTGTCATTTCTCTTCCCGCATGTAAGCCTTTCCCAAAGCAGCCGGTGCGCCGATGCGCTTGCTCAATGCCTCCCACCAGGTCATCACCACCAGCACAAAAATCGTGGTTAAATAAGGCAACATATTCAGAAAAGCCGCCGGAATCGCAGTGCCAGCTGCCTGAAGCCGGAATTGCACCGCATTGATGCCGCCAAATAACACCGCGCCCAGTACTGCCCGTCCGGGATTCCACATAGCAAAGATGACCAGCGCAATGACGATCCAGCCGCGTCCGCCGGTCAGGTTTTCCGTCCAGCCTGGAGTATAAGCCAGTGAGAGGTGCGCGCCTCCTAAACCGGTGAGCATCCCTCCAAGGATGGTATAGAGATAACGCGTACGCCCCACGTCAATACCCATTGCATCAGCCGTCTGAGGGTTCTCTCCCACAGCGCGCAGACTCAAGCCAGGGCGCGTCTTGTAAAGGTAAAACCATGCCAGCGGCATCAACAGATATACGAGATACGTCAGGATATCCTGATTAAAGAAAGCGCCTATCACCGGCAGCGAACTCAAGACGGGGATCTGTATGGGAGTGAATTTAGGTCCCACCATGCCTACCAGGAAATAGTTATTCGAAGCCGGACCCAAGCGCTGGCCCAGAAAACTCGCCAAACCGGAGCCGAATAACGTGATACTCAAGCCACTCACCACCTGGTTGGCGCGCATAGTAACGCAGAGGAAGGCGTGCAACGCGGCTAACAACCCGCCGACAATCACAGCCACAATCAATGCCAGCCATAAGCTCTTGGTATAGAAGGCGGTGGCAAAAGCTGTTACAGCCCCCATCAACATCATGCCTTCCAAGCCCAGATTGAGGATACCGGAACGTTCTGTATAAATCTCTCCCACCGTCGCGTAGATTAGCGAGGTGCCGGCGCGCAAAGTGATAGCGAGAATCGAGGAGATTAGAGCAAGCACGCTCATGACTGCACCTCCGATGTCGGCACAGGTGTCGCTGTCGGCGTCTTAGCCACAGGTTCCCGGCGAATCAATCGCAAACGGTATTCAGTGAACAAACTACCTGCCAACATCGGGAAAAGAATCATGCCCTGAAGCACCAATCCCATCGAAGCTGGCAACCCCATCATCATCTGTACCTGGTCCCCACCTACCAGAAGCGCCCCCATCAGCACGGCGACAAATAACACGGCAACGGGATTGAGTTGCGCCATCCACGCCACAATGATGGCTGTATAGCCATAGCCGACCGAAAGCCCCTGTTGCAGACGGCGGGAAATGCCGGTCACCTCACATGCGCCGGCCAAACCACTCAGTGCGCCGGAGAGCAGCAACGCCAACAAAACATTCCGCGCAATATTGATACCCAGGTAATGCGCAGCGGTTTTGTTTTCCCCAATGATCTTCAATTCAAATCCCCAGCGCGTGCGATTGAGGATGAACCACAACAACGCTGCTGCAATCACGGCAAAAGCTACCCCCCAATGGGCGCGTCCCCACAACCGGGGCAACCACGCTGCGGCAGGAAACTGCGCTGTTCCAGGGAAACCATAGCCTTGCGGGTCGCGCCATGGTCCATAATACAGGTGAGAGGCCAATAAAATCGCCACATAATTCAACATCAACGAGGTGAGCGTCTCGTCCACGCCCAAATATGCCTTCAACCCTGCGGGAACACCGGCCCAGCAAGCGCCGGCCAACATACCGGCAAGAATCGCCACTGGCAGCAATAGCGCATCGGGAATCACCCCATGGAGAAACAAGGCTGCCCATGCCGCGGCAACTGCTCCCAGGACCAGCTGTCCCTCGGCGCCAATGTTCCAGAATTGCATTCGAAACGCAATCGAGACACCCAATCCAGTCAACATCAAGGGAATGGCTTTAACCAGAGTTTCCGAAAGGCTATAGACCGACCCGAAAGTACCCCGAGCCATTGCCGCATAAGCTGCCAAAGGATTGACGCCCGACATCAGCAACAGGATTGCGCCCAGCACGAGTGAGACCAGAAAAGAAAGCACTGGAACCAACAGAATGGCTTGACGCGAGACAGATTGCCGTTTTTCGAAGACAATGCGCATCAGAACCTCCTAGGCGTTTGCCGTAGTGGGTGTAGAAACAGGCAGATCTGCCAGCGGCACGCCGGCCATCATCAAACCCAGCATTTCAACGGTAGTTTGTGTGGAGGGCACAATCCCCATCACCCGTCCGGAAAACAACACCGCAACACGGTCCGCGATGGTGAGCAACTCCTCCAGGTCTTCCGAAATCAATAGCACCGCCAGCCCCTGCTCGCGCTGCGACAACAACATCTTGCGCACCGCTTCGGTTGCACCCACATCCAACCCGCGCGCCGGATAAACTGCCACCATCAACCCATCACAAGCATCAATCTCGCGCGCCAGGATTGCCTTTTGAATGTTGCCACCGGAGAGGAATTTGATGCGGGTTTGAGGGGTCGGCGTGGCAATGCGAAAAGCATCAATCATCCGTTGAGCAAACTCCAGGATGCTGCGGGGGCGCAACACTCCCCGCTCGCTAATAGGCGAACCGCGATAGCCCTTCATTGCCAGATTGTCCGCCACCGCCATATTTCCTACCGCGCCCATACCAATGCGATCGGCGGGAATATGGCTCACCCCCGCGCGAATCATCGCCAGAGGTGAAGCATGAATCATATCCTTGCCGCGAATGAGAATTCGGCCCTGAGTGCTGTGGCGCAATCCGGTGACTACTTCTGCCAGTTGTGATTGCCCGTTGCCCGCAACACCGGCAATTCCCAGGATTTCTCCACCGTGAATGTCAAAGGTAACCTCTCGCAGCGCAGGCAACCCCCGATCATCGGTCGCGGAGATGTTATGCAGTTCCAGGATTTTTTCACCCAACACACATTCGGTCCGGTCGAGGCGAAACAAAACCTCGCGCCCGACCATCAACCGCGCCAGCTCCTGAGGTGAAGTCTCTGCCGTCTTGCGCACTGCCGTCAGTCGTCCCTGCTGCAACACGCGGACCCAATCAGAGAACGCCATCACCTCCTCCATCTTATGGGTGATAAAGATCGCGGATTTACCTTCAGCAGTCATAATCCGCAACACGCCTTCCAATTCCTGCGCCTCCTGCGGTGTCAACACAGCTGTAGGCTCGTCCAGAATAAGAACTTCTGCACCGCGATAGACCAGTTTGAGAATCTCCACACGCTGCTGTTCACCCACACTCAGTTGCCAGATATAGGCATCTGGGTCTACTTGCAGGTGATAGCGCTGCGAGAGCTCACGAATACGTTGGCTTACCTCGCGGATATCTGGCACAAACGGCAAATCGCTCAAGCCAAGGATGATGTTCTCAGCAACAGTCATGGTCTTGACGAGCATGAAATTCTGATGCACCATGCCAATCCCTAAAGCCGCGGCATCGCGGGGGGAATGAATCTCCACCCGCTGCCCACGCATGCGAATTTCGCCCTCATCTGGGCGATAAAGCCCGACCAGAATATTCATCAACGTACTCTTACCCGCACCGTTTTCGCCCAACAGCGCCAGCACTTCACCGGGGTAGAGCTCGAGGTCCACATGATCATTGGCGAGCACGCCAGGGAACCGTTTAGTGATCCCCAACATTTCGAGAATTGGCTTCGGTTGATCGTTCATTGAAACCTGCGTTATAAAGCCTGAGAACAAAACGCCACAAACATCGCAGGGAGAGATGCCTGGCGCGTTGTTGCCATGGTGGGGCAGGGTCTCTCGGTGATGGGGTTACCCCCATCACCGAGAGAGCAACTCCAATTACTCCGAGATAGTGCCGACTACGCCCTCAACGAGCCAGTCGAAACTGAGCATCTCGGCATCCGTCATACATTGCCCGGCAGCAACTCGCTCCTGACCATTCTGATCCTTGATGGGACCACAGAAGACATCCTGCCCGGCGTAGATTTTCTGGCGCGCCGCTTCCACTTCATCACGAACGTCCTGTGGCACTTTGGGGCTATACTCAGCTAACCCCGTCACGCCATCCTTCATGGGCCCCCAATACTGATGGGTTGCCCACGTGCCATCCATCGCAGCGCCTACGGTCTCGACATAGTACGGACCCCAGTTCCACATCGGGCTGGTGAGAACCGTATCCCCCACGAAAGTGCGCATGTCGGAGTCATAGCCAATGCTCAACATGCCGCGTTCCTGGGCTGCCTTCTGCGGTTCGGTCGTATCCTGGTGCTGAGCGATGATATCGGCGCCCTGATCCAACAAGGCTACAGCGGCTTCGCGCTCGATCACCGGGTCGAACCAGGTGTTCGTCCACACCACGTAGACCTTGGCTTCTGGATTGACTGAGCGCACACCCAGTGTGAAAGCATTGAGACCACGCACTACTTCGGGGATGGCAAAGGCAGCAACATAACCGATCGTGTTGTTCTTCGTCATCCGCCCGGCGACAACGCCGGAGAGGAAGCGCGCCTGATACATGCGCCCGAAGTAAGTGGAGAGGTTATCAGCAGTCTTATAGCCAGAGCAGTGTTCGAATTTTACGTTGGGGAATTCCTGCGCCACCTCCACCATGGGGTCCATGTATCCAAAGGATGTGGCAAAAATCATATCATAACCCTGCTGGGCAAAATCACGGATCACGCGCGCCGCATCGGGTCCTTCGGGGACGTTTTCGATATACTTGGTCTCGATACGATCGCCATATTCAGTCTCAAGAGCTTTGCGACCACGATCATGCTCGTAAGTCCATCCCAGGTCACCGGGAGGGCCAATGTAGATGAAGGCTACTTTGTAGGGATCTTCGGCTGTGCCGCCGGTCGTAGCTTTTTTGCCACAACCGGAGAGTAGCATTGCTGCAATCAAAACGAGGGACACCGTCATCCAGATATAGCGTTTCATAGAAACAATCCTCCTTCAAGAAAGCTCAGTGTACAGACCTGATACCTACCATCAACACAAATAACCTGATGTATGAGCCTGCCCTTCACCTCCTTTCAACCGTGGATAAGGTTCACGGAGCACTTGTCTGATGTCAGTCAACTGGATTATTATACAGATAAAACCAATATCATGTCAAGTGACATGGGTATTCGGTTTCACCACGACCTATCAATCTAGTGGCGCCTCGAGGTCTGCGGACAACCCCACCAGAATCTCATCACTCTCCAGCGACTCATTGTGAACCTCGATTCGCTCCCGCGTGACCTGAAAATGGTCAAAATCGCGCGCCACTACCACCTCAGAGAAAATCGGGCGCACTTCATCGAGAATCTGCTGTACCCGGTAACGTTGCGATAGGTGACTGAGGACCAAACAACGTGCCCCAGCTTCACGCGCCAACCAGGCAGCCTGACTTGCCATCAGATGCCCAAAGCGCCGCGCCATATCCGCATCCTGCTGCAAATAGGTGGCTTCGCAGACTAACAAATCTACGCCGCGCACCGCATCCAGCAGGTCATCAACTCGCGCCGCATCGCCCGTCACGGCTACAGAGACTCCAGGGCGGTCAGGACCCAACACGTCCTCCGGTTGAATCACGCGCCCATCCGCCAGAGTTATCACTTCACCATTCACCAGACGTCGTCGCTCAGGTCCCGCCGGCACGCCCAGCGCTTCAGCCCGCTCTGGAAGGAAAGGTCGCCGCGACTGTTCACGAAACAGATAACCGAAACAACCTGGACCACGGTGGGTCACCGGAAATGCACTGACCTCCAACACATCGCGGTTCAGAAGCACCCCAGGACGCACTTCCAGCATCTCGATGGGCACAGGCGGGCGCGCCCCGCGCAAAACCACCCGGAACAGTAAATCGTTGACCCGTTCCAGCGTCCACCTGCCGCCCCACACCTCGATATGCTCCACGGCTTCCCATCGAGCAAAGGTTGAGATCAATCCGCCCAAACCCAGAATGTGATCAAGATGTCCGTGTGTGAGTAAGACGCGCTCCAACCTCCGGAAGCCCAACCCGCTGCGGAGGATTTGGCGCTGTGTTCCCTCACCACAATCAATGAGGAAACGTTCCCCGTTGTAGAGGACCATTTGGGAGGGCAACCCGCGTTGAATAGAGGGAGCAGATGCTGCAGTTCCGAGAAGCACAAGTTCAATCATGCTGGCGCTCCAGGCAAGCCGCTTCCAGCACATACGGCAGCTGACACATCATTTTTGACATCATAGCTTAATTATACTCAGCGCTAACAGATTGACAAATACCCACTTACTCTTATAGTTAGCATTGCAAACTATAAACGAGATGACACTATGCATGTATTACGGGATTACCTGGAAAATATACGCCGCTTTTCACCTGATGCACGCCATTTCCTGTGGGTTTCGGCGCTGCAAGGCACCGGCCAAGGGGTGTTTCAGCTTTTCTTCAACTTCTATATCCTCAGCCTGGGGCACCAGGAAGGCTTCCTCGGCTTTCTCATCAGCCTACCATCAATAACGGCGCTGTTCTTCGTACTTTATGCTGGAGTTATAAGCGACCGAATTGGGCGCCGTTCCGCGTTCCTCCTGGGGGGAATCCTCAGCGGGGCAGCACAATTGCTCATGCTGGTGATGCCCATGCCAGCAATGCTCATCATTTCCGGTATCCTTCGGGGTATTGGCATGAGCCTCTTTGGGGCAGCAACGGCACCTTTTCTGATGGAAAATAGCACCGCTGCTGAGCGCACGCACCTGTTCAGCTTCAATTCTGGTATCAGTACCATGTCCTCCTTCATCGGCAATTTCGCCGGCGGCGCCTTGCCGGCGCTCTTTGCCTGGTTACTACGAGTTGATGCGCAATCCAGCAGAGCCTACGGTTGGTCATTGGCGATAACCACGGTTCTCAGCTTGCTAGCGCTGCTCCCCATCCTCAAACTACATCACGATAAACCGAACGCGCAGAGAAAAATCGTATCGCCGTTTGCCGCATTGCAGGAGCATCGGGGAACCATGGTCAAATTGCTTCTGCCGTCGCTTATCATCTCCATGGGCGCGGGGTTGTTGATCCCATTCCTCAATCTCTTTTTCCGCAACCGCTATCAGCTTGGAGATGGCACAATCGGCATGCTCTTCGGTTTTGGATCGCTGGGAATGGGCTTAGCGATTCTCATCGCGCCGATTCTTGCTGAACGCTGGGGCAAAGCCATGACCGTTGTGGTCACCCAGGGTCTCTCTATCCCTTTCATGATCATTATGGGTTTCGTGTACAATCTGCCGCTTGCGATTGTCTCTTTCTTCATGCGCATGGCGCTAATGAATCTCTCCGGACCCGT
>JAKJAC010000150.1:0-1791 GCA_022707705.1 Chloroflexota bacterium | reverse complement strand
CCGTTTACCAGACGATGGTCATGGAGGAATCAGATGAATCCACCCGCACAACCGCCGCAAGCCTCTACAACATGATCTGGAGCATGGGACGCGCCATCAGTCCCAGCATTAGCGGACCCATCCAACAAGTTTACGGCTTCGATCCGGTCTTCGGATTGACCATTGGCAGTTATGCCATCTCAGTGTACATGGTCTATCGCTGGTTCGTCTGGCGGCGCCCCCGAGCTATCCCGGCAACATGAGAGGTAGGTCCGAGGGTCTTCATTTGCTGCCTTTTCCCTATTGACACAGAACAAATGTTCGATTATAATTGGGATAAGTTTCGATAATATCATACACGAACTTGGGATAAGCGAGGCAGCGATGAAACGGCAATCCAGGGAGCGACAGGACCGCATCTTGCAGTTTCTGGAAACCTATAACCAGGAGAACGGCTACCCCCCCACTGTGAGGGAAATTGGCAAGGAATTGGGCATCGAATCCACCTCACTGATCAGCTTCTACCTGGCGCAGTTGGAGAAACAAGGGCGCATCAGCCGCGACCCCGCAATCTCACGCGGCATCCGGGTCACACAAGCCGAGTTGCCCCACGAAGTCCATACCCTACGGGAAGACACATTCGCCATCCCATATTTGGGCACAATCGTCGCCAGCGCCCCCATCAATGCTGAGGCTCTGCCTGGCGATGAAACTGTTGAGATCAACCAGGCTTTCTTTGGACGCGACCTGGAGTCACTCTTCGCGCTCACGGTGAAGGGTGACTCAATGATTGACGCGTTGGTTCACGATGGCGATCTGGTGATCCTGCGCCAGCAAGAGCGCGTTGAGAATGGCGAGATGGCGGCGGTCTGGCTGACCGAACGTGAAGAGACCACGCTCAAAAAGGTCTATTACGAAGGGCGCCAGGTACGCTTGCAACCCGCCAATCCCTCAATGGATCCCATTTACGTTGCAGCCAATCAGGTGCGCGTGCAGGGCAAAGTTGTCATGGTTATCCGGCGTCTCGCATAGGCAGGACACGCTACCGGGGTCACATCAAGGCGCTTCCCGGAATACCAACGGCAAGTAGATTTCACGTGGCAGTATCTGGAGCCACAAGCTACGCTCCCACGTGACCCCATTCCCATTGCTCAACAGGGCATCCACCCGTAATGGGGCGCCACTCAGCCAGGGCATGACACTTACCGTCACTGTAACCGCATCGCCGGAATTCAATGCCCCCTTCCACGGCTGTAATTCTATTCCGCGCGTGGGGACCACCGTTGCCGTAAGCGGAGCCACGCCTGGTCGAAGCCACACGCGTAAGACACCTTCTGTCACCGGGGCGATGCCGGTGTTTCGCAGCACAAAGGGAAGCGCTGCCGATTGGTCCACCTTCAATGGCGGTGTTGCACTCCAGTCGCTCGTCCCCAAATCGCTATCCCCCACCCGCAAAACCACCTCACGGGAGAAATTCAGTTTGAGGACGGGCATCGCAATCATCACCGTAGGTGTTAGCGTATCCGGCGCCCCTGGTGCCAGAGCTGCCCAGGTAAAGGTCACCGGCACCCCCGGCACCACAACTCCTGACCAGGTCAACTCTCGTGTAGGCGCATCAAAAGTCAGTGCAGGCGGAAGCGTGTTGGTAAGTAGCGTGAGCGAAGATGGAACGGTGTGCGTGAAAGCGGTCTCGATGGCTACAGGGGCATCATTCCGCAGCGCGAGGGTCAGGGTGACCGGCGCGCCGGGCTGCGGTGTTGTCCGGTCCACGCGCCATTGGCTCGCGCCCAGAGGGGAGAGCCAACCCACTCC
>JAKJAC010000014.1:29752-36488 GCA_022707705.1 Chloroflexota bacterium | reverse complement strand
AGATAGGCGCGCAAATCGAGCTAGAAGACGTTTACCTGATGGCCGAGGGCGATGAGATTGTGGTAGGGCAACCCACCGTGCCCGGTGCACGGGTTCGCGCCACCATTCTCGAGGAATTCCGTGGACCCAAAATCCGCATCTTCAAGCACAAGCCCAAGGAGCGCTATCGCCGGCGCCAGGGCCATCGGCAGACCTACATGCGCCTGCGCGTGGACGAAATTGTGAAGGGAGCGGCTTAGAGATGGGACGCAAAAAAGCAACAGGTACTAACGGACGCGATAGTCGGTCGCAGCGCCGCGGCGTCAAGAAATTCGGTGGCCAAGCGGTGCGCGCCGGCAATATCATTGTCCGCCAGGTTGGAATGCGAATCAAGCCCGGTGTCAACGTCGGCATGGGTGGAGACTACACCCTCTTTGCGTTGACGGATGGCAAAGTGTTCTATGACATTGTTCGCGGGCGCAAACGTGTGAACGTGGAGACGCCAGCGCTGGAAGGGGCTGAGGCATGAGACCCAAAATTCACCCCAAATGGTTTGCAAATGCGAAGGTCATTTGCGCGTGTGGTAACACCTGGACAGTGGGTGCTACGGTAGCCGAGATTCGCACGGACGTCTGCTCCAAGTGCCACCCTTTCTTCACCGGCGAACAGCGCATCGTGGACACCGAAGGACAGGTTGACCGCTTCATGCGCCGCTTAAAAGCCCGCGAAGATGCCATCCGGGAAGTACAGGAGCGCAAAGATGCACGGACTTCTCCCAATCTCAGCATTGCTGAGTTAGGATTGTCGCAACGTATCCAGAGTAGCCTCCAGGAAGCTGGCATTGTGACGGTCAACGATGTTCTTGCGCGCATGGAAGAATCGGGTGATGAAGGGCTAACCAACATTCGCGGTTTTGGCCTCAAAGCCCTGGCTGATTTGAAAAAGTTGCTTCGCGCGCAGGGCTTCACTCTCCCGGGTGATGTCGCTGAGGCGAGCGCCGCCTGACACTAACTGTACAGGGCAGGGTTCATACCCTGCCCTGTTTCTTTTATTGCCGCGTTGCTGCAGCCCTGGGTTTCTGCGCTGTCGTGGTTTCTGATTAACTCATTTTCGACTTCTTAGCTGTCACCGTTTGTAAAATTCACCATAGAGCGCTTTCTCAAAGTGCAGTTTTAACGCCAGGCGCCACAACATGCTATCCAGTTTCTTTTTGATGCGGTCTGGAATATTACCGGTGATCTCAAGTTTGGAACCTTTTACGAGGAGGAATAATACCCGTGTACGGAATGCCCCAAGGCGGCTGGATTGAGGTAATTTGCGGCAGTATGTTCAGTGGCAAGACAGAGGAATTGATTCGTCGCCTCCGTCGCGCTCAGATTGCCCGGCAGCGTGTGCAGGTCTTCAAACCTGCCATTGATCAACGCTATAGCGAAACTGCAATTGCTTCCCATAACGGCTTGCAAGCACAGGCTGTGCCAGTCAATGGCGCTGCTGAGATTCGTGCACAAATAGACCCACAATCCACGGTCATCGCGATTGATGAGGTGCAGTTCTTTGATAGCGAGGTGATTGACCTCTGTATCGAACTTGCGAATAGTGGAAAGCGCGTGATCTGCGCCGGATTGGATATGGATTTTCGGGGTGAGCCTTTCGGCCCATTGCCCAGGCTGTTGGCGGTTGCGGAGCAGGTAGAAAAGCTGCAGGCAATTTGTGTGGTCTGTGGTGGACCCGCAAGCCGCACTCAACGACTGATCAATGGAGAGCCTGCCTGCTATGAGGACCCTGTTGTTCTTGTGGGTGCCAGTGAAGTCTATCAAGCGCGGTGCCGGGGCTGTCATGAAGTCCCGCATCGGCCATCACCGCAGGTTGAGGAGGAGCAATGACAGACATTCCGATTCCAGATTCTGTAGAGCATGTATTGTTGGATGAGGCGACGATTCGCGCCCGCATCGAAGTGCTTGCGGAAAAAATCAGCCGTGACTATGCCGGAATACGCAATGAGGATTTCATTCTGGTCGGCGTGCTCAAAGGCTCGTTTATCTTTTTGGCTGACCTGGCAAGACGCCTGACTGTGCCGCATCGCGTGGACTTCATTGCACTATCTAGCTACACCGATGCGACTGATGTCCCTGGCGCGGTCCGGCTAATCATGGATACCCGCGCTTCGATTCCGGGGCGGCATGTACTCATCGTGGAAGATATCCTCGACACCGGCTATACCTTGTCTTATTTGCAGCGCGTCTTTAGCGCGCGCGGACCGGCTTCGTTGCGTACCTGTGTGTTGTTGAGTAAACCCGAACGCCGCAAGGTAGAGGTCCCAGTGGATTACCTGGGCTTTGAGATTCCTGATGTGTGGGTGGTAGGTTACGGACTTGACTTCAATGACCGTTTCCGCACCTTGCCCTACATCGCCGCATTGAAACGCAGCGCCTACGAGAAGTGAGAGTGCGCCTGCAGGGCGGTTGGCGTTCCTCAATTCATAGGGCAGTCTGTACCTGGCATACTTTGTGTCTTTAGCCTGATATTGCCTTTTCAAAGGAGACCTTCCCATGACTATGCTAGACGACATCGAGAAAGTTCTTATCACTGAAGAACAAATCCAGACGCGTATTCGAGGTCTGGCAGATGAGCTCAACGCCCGTTATACCGATGCTGACGTGCCGTTGCTCGTGTGTATCCTCAAAGGTGCGGTGATGTTTCTCTCTGATTTAGTGCGCCACCTCAATTTCCGTCATGAGATGGACTTCATGGTTGTCTCCAGCTATGGCAGCGGAACTCGCAGTAGTGGGATTGTGCGAATTCTGCTCGACCTGGAAGCCAACATCGAAGGGCGCCATGTGATTATTGTCGAAGACATCATAGACACGGGGCATACCTTGAACTACATACTCCATAACCTTGAGACCCGTCATCCCGCTTCGATTCGCATCGCCACACTATTGAACAAACCCAGTCGCCGCGAGATTCACAACATCCCCGTTGATTTCGTAGGTTTTGAGATTCCCGACGAGTTTGTTCTGGGCTTTGGGTTGGATTACGCGGAACAGTATCGCAATCTGCCTTTCATAGGTGTGCTTAAGCCAGAAGTCTACACCCACGTCAACGATTAACGTGGGCTTGCCGAGAAAGTGTTTTCGGACGCGTGAAGTGCGTCCGAAAACACTTATCCAATGCCTGCCTAAGGGGTGTTTTTGAGTGCGCGAAGCGCGCCCAAAAACACCCACAAAAAGCCTGTTTTGCCTGTCGTAGAACCTCTTTCGGTTTTCCCCAATAATCTGGTATCTACTCACCTCGATGGTGACAAGTGTTTCAAATGTAGGTATAATACATGCACCTCGAAGGGTGAGGATGAACTGTGAGTACAAAGGCTCTGAAAATCGCTAATATCTTGATCGGCTTGGGCATTGGGCTGCTGCTCTTGGGCATTGTGGTTTCCTATTCGACCTTTCGACCATACCTGGAAACTTTGTGGCAGACCAAGGATATTCCGACAGCGCCACCCTTTGATCGCGCCATGATGGTTGCAGATGCGACCGTTATCGCTCTGTTGCCGTTTGATGAAGCGCCAGTCCCAACCGAGATTTCACCCACAGTAACCGTGTCGCGCTCTGCTTCCCTGGCGCCTGTCCAACGACAAGCGACGCCCGTCATGCTCGAATCTATACCGACGCTGACACCGACGCTAGCAGCGCCGCTTCAGCCCACTGCAATAGCTCAACCCTTAGGAACCGCGCCAACGCGCATTCGCATTTCCGCCATCCGGCTAGACGCACCTGTGGTGCCCATCGATTGGGAAGTTATCGAGACCACTGCTGGCGCGCAGGGGATTTGGAAAGTCCCGGATTGGCGCGCGGCAGGATGGCACAACACTTCAGCTTTACTGGGGGTTCCTGGCAATACCGTCTTGAACGGTCACAATACCACTTATGGAGAAGTTTTCCGTGATCTCTATAAGCTGCAAGAGGGGGCAGAGATCGTTCTTGAGGGTGAAGGCAGCTCAACGTACACCTACACTGTGGAATCACTCTACATTCTCAAAGAAGCTAATCAACCCCTCGAAGTGCGCCTCGAAAATGCACGTTATATCCTGCCTACCATGGACGAACGGTTGACATTGGTAACTTGTCATCCCTATGGCAGCATCCAGAATCGCCTTATCGTCATTGCTCGCCCGGCGCTCGCTTCGTTGCCGGCAGAAGGAGAATAATTATGCTTGCTACATTGGTACGCCGTATTCGCCAGAATCATGCTCTGGAACACGCTACGATTGCTGTGTTGACACAACGACAGCCTAACGCTCAAATCGTTGGCTTCTCGGGACCCTGGGGTTTTACGCTGTACACAAATCTCTCTGTCAAGGAGATTTACCCTGCCGTTCAGGAAGCGCTAGAACGCTTAAAACGTGGGGAAGCGGGGTTAGCCTATCATCCAAATTGTGGGACGAATTTGCTC
This sequence comes from Chloroflexota bacterium, assembly GCA_022707705.1. GTDB lineage: Bacteria > Chloroflexota > Anaerolineae > B4-G1 > SLSP01 > JAAZNO01. The sequence continues at coordinate 32,057 of JAKJAC010000014.1, read as the reverse complement.
ACCGCTGCAACCCTAACGGTAGCCAGCACGTCTCTGGTGCTGCGAGGCAAGCCTTCCGCTAGCCGCCAGGAAAGCCTGGATCGCATTTTGAAGGCGATCCTGCTCAATGCATTGGCTTTGTTACTGGCGCCCCGATTGGGAATGTTGGTGCAGGCGAGAGTTACCGTGGAAGCTCATATCAGTGATCTAGAAATCGTCTCGATTTCCATGGATTCAGGCAGCGCTTTCCGGCGTGTGACTATCCAGACACGGCATCCCTGAAGCCATGTTAGCGATTTTTCACGGCGAGAACCGGTTAGAGCAGGGAGAAGCGCTTGCGGCGCTTCTCGCTGAACTGCGCGTCGAAGATTTCGGTGGATTGAATAAAGTAGTTCTAGAACCACCAGTGGATTTTGGCAACCTGCGCCGCGCCTGTGACACCTTCCCTTTTCTGGGTGATAGCCGCCTGGTATTGGTGCGTGGAGCGCTGGCGCAGGAAAGCGAAGCCTGGGCAAAACAGGTCGCCGAATACCTGCCAGCTCTGCCAGCTTTCACGCACCTGCTATTTGTGGAGCTGAAAAACATCCCGCTTGCACATCCTGTGCTCAAAGCTGCCAGGCAGCTAGGCGCTCGAATCACCTCGAGCGAACTTCCTAAATCCAAAGAAGTGCCCACGTGGGTGATGCGGCGCGCACAGAAACTTGGCTTGCGCCTCGATCCAGATGCATTGCAGCTTCTGTCACAGAACCTGGGGTCTCAGGTGCAGCTGGTGGACCAGGAATTACACAAACTGAAGGCTTACCGTGGGGGCGAAGGGCGTATTACGGTTGAAGATGTGCGGGTGATGATGCCCTATGCAGCGCTGGCGGATGTGATCTTTGAGATGGTGGATGCGATTGGGCAGCGCCGTCCGGGAGTTGCCGTGCGGCACCTGCACCGGTTGATTGATCCAGGTACCAAGCCTGAAGAATTCCTGGGCATTTTTGGCATGATGGTACGCCAGTTTCGGTTGCTGATTCAAACGCATTGGCTGGCAGAGCACGGCAAAACGCAACAGGAGATCACGCAACAGCTGGGATTGCACCCCTATGTGGGGGAGAAGATGATGGTCCAGGTACGACAGTTCTCGCGGGAGCAATTGCGCCGGGCTTACCGATTGTTACATGAGACTGACCTGGCAATGAAGACCGGGCAGCTACCTTATGCAATGGCGCTGGAATTGCTCATTGCGCAGCTGTGTCGTTTGTGAGCCTGACCACGGCAACGCTCTGAGCCGTTGCGCGAATAGCCTTACGCTGCGAGGTTTTCGTGGGTGAGCTGCTCCTGCCCCACCCATAGATGGTGACGCAGTATTCGGGATGAAGCGCGCACAGCAACCCCTGCGACTTGCTGCTCGCCCTCAGGCAAGTTTTCCGGCGGCACATAGCAGACATTAGGCTCCACGCCGAAGCGTTCTCGATAGCGTTTGACCGCCTGCGAGACCTTCAATGGCAATTCGCTATTGCCGTTGTCGTACCAGAGTAATCCTATTTGCATCATAAAGCCCTCCCCCGGATAAGATACCAGCGTTTAGAGGCTGCTTCCTGAAGGAGTTCGAACGTTCCCTCGGCGCAACGCACACGAAAACGGTAGCCTTCGACGGTCCCCCCAGAACGGACTTCCGTCCACGCGCGTTCAACGGTATCGATGGCATAATTCTGTCCGCGCCAGGCAAAACGTCGAGGAAAGTAGCCGTGATGCAGCGCCAGCAAGCGAATAGGTTCGCGTGAGGGCACGCTTTTGTGACTCTTGAAGAGTTTCATTGCTCGCCTCCTACCACGGTGAACTTGCGTTCCGTAGGACCTGAAGCCCACAATGCGTTAGCGTCCCAGGTGTTTGATCGCCGGCCAGTGTAATCTGGCAACATGGGCGGAGCTACTACAATAACCGGCGGTGTGGTGGGTGCACCCATCGGTTGAGCGGAGAGCCTTTCTTGCAGACGCACTTCCTGGCGTCTCCAGAGCCATCCAATCAGCAACAGTCCCGGCGTCATGGCTGCGATGCCCGCAGTTAATCCGACCAACAACGCCAGTGCGTCATCGCTGAGCCGTTGCGTCACCACCACAACAAAGACAATCACAGCCAGTATCACGATCATAAGGATGAAGCGCTTAAATCGTGTTCCCAGTGCCTCTTCTTGTTCCATAGTTCACCTCTCTACGCTCGAGGGCAGGTTTTTCAGTGCCATCTCACATCAGATGTTCTAGAAGCCACTGTGCCCATGTTTTCTATGAGCGTCGTTGTGTGGCGAGCTGCTGTTGTGCTTCCTGCTCGCCGATGTAGGCTA
>JAKJAC010000014.1:6197-29742 GCA_022707705.1 Chloroflexota bacterium | reverse complement strand
GGAAGTCCCCGCGCCCATTGAGCAGATGCGCGTCGGTCTGCCCGCGCCCGGCGGCGACCCGCGCATCCTCCGCCGAGACCACCTTCCCCACCAGGCGCAGCGGGAAATTGGCCCGCAGCACCCCACTCAACACGGCAGCTGAGGGGCGCTGCGTCGCTGCCACCAGGTGAATCCCCGCCTCACGCCCGCGTTGCGCCAGGCGCGTCAGCAGGGTCTCAATCGAGGTGGGCTGGTTGTGCCCAGGCGTAGTACGCCCGGACGCCATCCGCTCATCACTCTGCAATACCAGATCGGCGACCTCATCAATGAAGACGACAATCCGGGGGTGGTGCTCATTATGTTGGTCGCGTACCTCCATCAGGCGCAGCAACGACTGCAACGCCTCGATGGCTTCAGGCACAGAAACCACCGGCGAACGCACGAGATGTGGTGCGCCTTCCAACGCGCGAAAGGCGCGCCCCTTGGGGTCGAGGCATAGCAGGCGCAAATCCCCAGGACGGTTGGCGAGCGCGAGGGAGACCGCCATGGTCCGTAGGAGCGCCGTCTTGCCGGAGCCAGTGGTCCCCGCCACCAGCACATGCGCCACCTCCGGGGAAGAGAGTCGCGCCAGAAGTGGCGCGCCGTCATCGGTAAGCCCCAGCAGCGCGGTGGTCGGAGGCAGTGGCGCCACCTCGGGCCACAGGGTAACCAGCGTCACGGGGCGCGGTTCAGGATTGGGGAATTCCAGGATGATGCCCTCATGTGTGCGGTCAATGCGCAGGGAAGGCACCTTGAGCGCCACCGCCAGGTCTTCCGCCAAACCGCGAACCCCAGAGAGCCGCGTCTGCGGGGCGGGGTCCAGGCAGAAGCGAATCAGGCGGGGTCCAACCGTCCCACCAGTGATACGCCCCGGAGTGCGATGCGCCACTAGCACCGTTTCAACCTGGTCAGCCTGCGCTTCAAGGTACTGACGTAACATCCGTGACATTTCTGCTGCCTCCATTGCCAGTTACTGAAGCAGAACCAGCACTTGCATGATAGTAATTCCATTATAGAATATATGTTCTATAATGTCAAGAGTATTTTTGGGATTTGGGATAAACTGCGATATTTTTTGGGATAATCGAACTTGCTTTCTCCGAATACATCGTAGTATCTGGTAAAGACTTGAGGTGGAGCATGGAAGAACGCTATAGCCGGCAAATCGTCATTCCAGAAATTGGTACAGAAGGACAGGCGCGCTTGCGTAAAGCGCGGGTGTTGGTGGTGGGTTGCGGCGGGCTAGGATCGCCCATATTGCTCTATCTTGCAGCAGCTGGAGTAGGAACGCTGGGGGTTGCCGATAGTGATAAAGTGTCATTATCCAACCTGAATCGCCAAATTCTGTATGAGACAGAGGATTTAGGTCGCAGCAAAGTGCTCGCGGCTGTACATCGCCTGCGCGCCTTGAACCCCGAGGTGCGTGCGATTCCCTACGAAGAGCGGGTGCTGGTGGATAATGGCGCAGCTCTGGTAGGGCAATTTGATTTGGTAGTGGAAGCAAGCGACAACCTGGAGACTAAAGACCTGCTCAATACCTTGTGCGTGCAGGCGGGAATACCGCTCGTGTGGGGCGCCGTACAGCGTTTTGAAGGGCAGATGAGCACCGTGATGCCAGGCTATGCGTGCCGCAGGTGCATCTTCCCAATAACCCCGGACGCGGTAACCTATCCCACGCCAGCAGAATTGGGAGTCATGGGGGCGACTGCGGGCATGATTGGCGCGTTACAAGCGCTGGAGGCGCTCAAACTGCTGCTGAATATTGGTAAGCCGTTGGTGAACCGGTTGCTGCTGTGGGAAGGCTTAACTCAGAGTTTTGATGTGGTGGAAGTATCACCTCAACCTGCCTGTCCGGTCTGTGGGGCGTCCACTGCTTCTGCGTGTTAATGTGGGTAGAATATCGATCAGTGTGAGATACGTCAGTCATAAGAGGAGATTTTGCCATGCAAAGTGAAGTTGAGAAAATCCGGACTGCCTTACGAGAAGTCATTGACTTTGAGATTGGCCTAGACGTGGTAGCTCTGGGGCTTATTCGTAATGTCGAGGTGACCGATGATGCGGTCACGATTACCATGATTCTCACGTCCCCGATGTGCCCCATGGCTTCGTTCATGGTTCAGCAAGTACAGGAACAGGCAAGCGGAACGACCGACAAATCCATCAATGTGGTTTTGGGGCGCGAAATGTGGAAGCCTGATATGATGGAGCAAGAAGCCCGCGATGCTTTGGGCATCTAGTCATTAGCTTGACAAAGCTCCCTTTTTGCAGATAATGATAATATAGTCGTACGATAAAAGCTGTGAAGGGGAAAAGTACGCGGGAAAAGCCGCCAGGGAGAAGAGGCCATAGACTGGAAGCCTCTTTCGGGTTAAGCCCGCCGAAGTTCGCCCCGGAGCTGACATCTGAAACACAAGCTGTACCTGTTACTGCATCACCGGCATTTCGCTTGAGTCTTTGGCAGCATGGAGTACGCAGGTTGTAAGTAGGATGCTCCGCCTTGCCCGGCGTTATTGGGGCGACCCATCGCGGCGGCGATGTCCGCAGGCTGTGGGACTAAGCGGGCTGATTGTATCAGCCAAGCAGGGTGGTACCGCGAGACAAACGCTCTCGTCCCGGCATGGGATGGGAGCGTTTTTGTTACTTGTCGGTCGTAGGCTCTGGATTGGAGCAATGAATACTTGATTTTGTACAAGGAGGCACAACATGACCTTATTCGAGGCTCTGGAACAGGTTTACAATGAGGCGCAAGCGGCGCTGGAACTTGCAGGTGATTCGGCTGGATTGGAAGCCTGGTACGCTGCTTATCTGGGGCGCAAAGGGACGGTCACGCTGCAGACGCGCGCGGTAGGGCAATTGCCCAAAGATGAGCGCCCAGCTTTTGGTCAGCGTGTCAATGAAGTCAAGCAGGCGCTAGAGGAAGCTTATGCGGCCCGCGCCGAGGCAATCAAACAGGCGGAGATGCTGCGCACGCTGGAATCCGGCGCGATTGATATCACTCTGCCAGGACGACCGGTGCCGCAGGGGCATTTGCACCTTACTACCCGCACGCTGCGGCAAATCTACGATATCTTCGCCATGATGGGCTTTGAGGTCTTCGAGGCGCCCGATGTGGAGCTGGAAGCGTACAACTTCGACTTGCTCAATATTCCAGATTATCACCCTGCTCGTGATATGTGGGATACGTTTTGGGTGCAGACCCCACCCGGTGAACCGCGCCTCTTGCTGCGTACCCATACCTCACCCGGACAGATTCGCGCCATGCGTGAGCGCGCTACCCACCAGGAGCCTATCCGCGTGATTCTCCCCGGCAAGTGTTACCGTTACGAGCAAATCACGGCGCGCAGTGAGCACCAGTTCTACCAGCTGGAAGGGTTGGCGGTAGGGCGTGGCATCACGCTGACCGACCTTATCGGCACGATGCACCAATTTGCCGAGCTGTTCTACGGTACGGGGCGCAAAATCCGCGTGCGCAGCTCCTACTTCCCCTTCACTGAGCCGAGCGTCGAGGTGGACACGAATTGCATCCTTTGCGGTGGGGGAGGGTGTGGCGTATGCAAATACACCGGTTGGCTAGAAATCGCTGGCGCAGGAATGGTGCACCCGGTGGTGTTGCAGAATGGGGGCTACGATCCTGCCGAATGGAGCGGCTTCGCTTTCGGTATGGGCATCGAACGCCCCTCGATGATGAAATACGACGTGAGCGATATCCGTTTGTATTACGGGAACGACCTGCGCTTCTTGCGGCAGTTCTAGTCGCACAGTGCTACTGATTAACCATCACCAAGAATAAGAAGAGGCGAACTATGAGAGTCCCTTTATCCTGGCTGAATGATTATGTGGATGTCAAAAATATCCCGGTGCAGGAGTTGGCGAACCGGTTGACTCTTGCCGGCATGGAAGTCGAAGCGATCGAGACAATCGGCTATCCCGGTGCAGAGCTGCCGTGGGATCCCAAACTGATCACCACCGCAGAAGTGCTCTCTGTCGGTCCCCATCCCGATGCCGACCGCCTGGTTCTCGTGGAGGTGGATTACGGCGGTCCAGAACACGAAATCGCTGTGACGGGTGCGCCAAGTCTCTACGCACTGAAAGGGCAAAGCGACCTACATCTCAAGGTGGCGTTTGCCTGGGAGGGGTCGTTGCTCTATGATGGGCACGCGGAGGGCTTTGTGCAACGCAAGCTCAAAGCGACTAAGGTTCGCGGTGTGCTTTCCCGCGCGATGGTCTGCTCGCAAAAGGAGCTTGGCCTGGCGGATGTCCATGGCGATATCATCTACCTACCTAGCGATACGCCTGTGGGCGTGCCACTGACCGAGGTTTTGGGTGACTACGTCCTGGATTTCGAGATCAAAGGACCGTTCGGGCACCTACAGTGTGTCTACGGCATCGCCCGTGAGGTGGCGGCGATTTTTGGGCGCCCGCTCAAGCGCACTCCTCTAGAAGCAGCGATACGCCTGGGATTGACAACGGTGGAGCAACCTGAGGCTGTGGAACTGGAGATTGCTGATCCCGACCTCTGCCCGCGTTATACCGCCACGATGATTCGCGGTGTCAGCATCGGTCCCTCGCCATTGTGGATGCAGCTACGCCTGCAGCGCGCCGGCATGCGCCCAATCAACAACATTGTGGATATCACCAACTACGTGATGTTGGAACTAGGTCAACCCTTGCATGCCTTCGACTATGCCCAAATCCGACCGCGTTCGGCTGGGAGCAAGCCTGCCATCATCGTGCGTCGCGCTCTTCCCGGCGAGCAGATGGCTACTCTGGATGGCGAACTGCGCACCTTCGACGGCGATATGTGTCTGATCACCGATGGCGGCGGGCCGGTTGGCGTGGGTGGAGTGATGGGAGGATTGGATAGTGAGGTGAAAGATACCACCCGGGATATCCTGCTGGAAGCTGCCAACTTCTTCTTCCTGAACATACGCCGGACGACGCAATTGCTCAAGATTTCCTCTGAGGCAGGCAGCCGTTTCGGCAAACGCGTAGATTCCGAACTCGCGTTGATTGCAGGTGCGCGTGCCGCAGAGCTCATGCGGGAACTAGCGGGGGGTGTAGTTGACTCCATCGCCGGCGATCGTTACCCCGGCAAGCCCGCGCCCTTTCCTGTCGCCTATTGCCCCGCCATGGCAGATTCTATCCTGGGCGTAATCATTCCCGCAGAGGAGCAGCGACGGATTCTCACCGCTTTGGAGTTTAGTGTGCGCGATAATGGTCCTGAGGATTGGGAGGTACTTGTCCCTTCCTATCGTCTCGACGTGCGCCATCCCGTGGATTTGGTTGAGGAAATCGGTCGTATCTACGGTTATGATCGTTTCCCGCACACGTTGATTGATGAACCGTTGCCGCCCTTGCGCCACAACGTGCCGCTGGAGGAGGAAGAACGTGTGCGAGACTGGCTCGTGGGCCTGGGGTTGGATGAGATCATCAGCTATTCGCTCATAGATCCCGCAGATGAGCCTCGACTGGCTTCACCTGGCACGGCGCTGACGTTTGCCGGTGAGGCAATACCATTGCGCAACTCTCTCTCTCCAGAGCGTTCACAGATGCGGCGCAGTCTGCTGCCGGGTTTGCTGCGCACGGCGCGCAACAACCTGCGCTTTCTGGAGCGCGTCGCGCTCTTCGAGGTGGGACGGGTACATTACCGTCTCGCCACGCCTAACCCTGCTGCCGGAGAGACCGGCGTTGCGGAACCCCGCCGGGTGGCAATGGCGTTGGCAGGACCGCGCCAGGGACGTTGGTTCGAAGCCACTGACCGCTCGGCGCTGGATTACTTCGATCTCAAGGGAATTGTTGAGGCGTTCCTGGAACGCCTGGCGCTGCTTGATAAGGCGCAGTGGGAACGGGGCGCACATCCCTCCTTCCACCCGGGGCGCTGTGCTCGGGTAACCGTTGAAGGGCGCGAGATTGGCTATCTGGGCGAATTGCACCCGCTGGTGTGTGAAGCGTTCGACCTGCCCGTGCAACCGGTGGTGGCGTTAGAGTGGGATCTGGAAGCGTTGCTAGATGCCGCTCGTGCAGCCGAAGGAGGTAAGCATGTAGGAATGATCTCCGCTTACCCACCGGTTCACGAGGACCTGGCGCTCATCGTGGATGCGGGCACACCTGCCCTCGATGTGCAACGCGCTATTCTCCAGGCTGGTTTGCCGCTCGTGACCCGTGCTTTGCTTTTCGATATCTACCAAGGACCGCAGGTGGGAGAGGGGAAGAAGAGCCTTGCCTTCGCACTGACCTACCAATCGCCGGGCAAAGCGTTGGACGAGAGTGACGTGGAGAAATTGCGTATGAGGATCATCAAGGTGGTCGAGAAGCAACTGGGAGCCAAGGTTCGCCGCGCATGAGATGAGGCGCATGAACTGAGGCTCACGAGATGAGACTGTGGAAGACTATTCTGAAGGCTCAACCGAAAATCTGGTAGCGTTGGAAACTTACGTGGTGGATGAACTGGCAGGCGGGCTGAAGCCTGACACGATCATCTTCGAAGTGGCGCAGCGCCAGGGATGGGATTGGTCGCAGGCGAAGGCTTTCGTCAACCAGATTGCCGAATCGCAGAACAGCGTCATCCAGCGCCGGCAACGCCCGCTTTTACGAATCATGAGTGTGTTGTTAATGGCTGCCGGAACATTGCTGTTGGGCTTGACGGTGTTGAGGTTGTTTGATTACTTTGCCGTTCTGAGCCGTCAGAACTCAGATCTTGGCTTCCTCACGTTGCTTGTTTCCGTGATCGGGATGGTCGCTACGCGCGAGCTGCCACAGTTGATCTGGGGCGCCGGATTGCTGCTCTCCGGTTTGGTCGGGTGGTGGCGCACGATGCCGCGTCCCGAGCCTTCAGAACTGGATGGAATTGAGGACGAAGGGGACCCCTTCTCACTTTAGCGTTTTGTATTGGGAGCGGCGGTGAATGCTCACCGCCGCTCTTGCTTTAGCGTTTGCGTTCTTCTTCTCGCCGCTGCAGGGCGAGCGCTTCCTGCATACGACGGCAGCGTTCGTGCCACAAGGTCTCGTAATCTTCATGGGGTAGGATGCGCTTTGCCAAGTCCATAATTGTGGTGATGCCGGCATCCTGGCACCAGGTCACACAAATGCGGTAAGCCTCCCAATCCAGCTCATCCTCATCCCAGACCACAGGAATGTCCGTAAACCCTTGCCGAAGGGCGGCAAAGGCGCGGGTATGCCCATCGGTGTAGATGATGCATCCATCAAGGGCTTTGATGGGGACTGGTTCCAGCGTCTCCAACAACGGTGGTTGCCACTGGCTTTCTATAGCCGCCAGTTTGGCAGCGCTGATGTAGAGTTGACTGGGTTGAAGGATTATCAATGGCAGGGTTTGCTGTGTGCCCATAGTTCTAGCCAGGAGATTCCAGCATGGTGGGTTGGGCTGGCACGGGTGAGAGCGTGAGATTATCAAGCCAGGGATGATTCTGCTCAAAAGAGACCGGCTCGCAGCGCCAGAAGCGACACAGCACAGCAATGCTTTCCTGCAGAGCGTAGATTTCATAAGGTGCGACGGCGTGAAACGGCGCCGGCGCTGCGGCGGATTCTGCCTGAGCGCGCAAGCGTTGCGTCGCCAGCTCCATCTGCACGACGGGAACCCCATTCCGCGCCGCGAAAACTTCCGCAGTCTGTGAACTTCCTGGATGCGCCAGTTGTTCCACAATCCAGCCCTGCCAGGTTTGCAGCGCCGTCCCATCAGCAAAGGGCAACCAGATATCAGGCTGGACTTCGCGCAGGGCGTCCAAAATCCAGGGCATGGATTGCAGCATAGTCTCGGACTGGCGGTCCAATAGCACCCGCAAAGCGTTGTGTTCAACGGTGCTATCAAGCCAACTGCCATCAGGCGCATTCCAATAGTAGCGGCAGTAGATATCCCATGCCCAACGTTGGTCCCAGGTGAGGTGCGCCAGGTAACCGCTGATGAACGCTGCGTGTTCAGGCGCCAGCATCGCCGGATCGCTCAGCGTAGGGTAGGTGTGCAGCATAACCACCTCCCCGCGGGGATTTCCCGAAGGCGGGATGGTAAAGAAATGCGTAGAGACTCGTCGCTCGCCGGTCACGGTTTGTACATCGGCAGCGGTGTTCCCCAGGAAAAACGCGCCTGCGTTGCGTTGAAGCCGCTCGCGTAGCGTGTCGGGCAACCTCGAGTCTTCCAGAATCATTTTGGCATAGACGAGATGTTGAAATGGCGTCGGCATGGCGTCATTTTACCTGTGGGCGCCTCAAACGCAAAGCCGTTGAGATGACTCGCACTTCATCACATCCGTGTTACAATGATGGAGCTATGTACATCCGAAGCCTGAGCCTGCGTCACTTTCGTACCTACATGCGGTTGGAGCTCGACCTGCCAGCAGCGCCCATCTTGCTCATCGGCGCTAATGCGCAGGGCAAGACCAGCTTGTTGGAAGCCATCGCTTATCTGGCACTAGGACATTCCCCACTAACGCCCACGGATCAACACCTGCTCAACTGGACGGCGGTTCAGACTGGTATGCCCTTTGCCCAGGTACAGGCTGAGGTGGTTAAGAAGCGGCAAACGGAGACGCTGGAGATTGCCCTCCAGCGTGCGCAAATGAACAATGGCAGCGCGCGGCTTGGCAAGCGCATACGGGTTAACAATCATCCGGTGCGCCGGGCTGACCTTGCAGGGCATTTGAACACCGTCATCTTCCTGCCCGAGGATGTGGGATTGTTGGGAGGGCCCCCTACCGGGCGTCGTCATCGCCTGGATGACCTGCTCTCACAGCTCTACCCGGAATATGTCACCGCTCTAGCGCGCTACCAATCGGCTCTCACCCGCCGCAACGTGTTGTTGCGGCATCTGCGTGAGCGTGGCGGGGATCGCGCCCAACTTGAACCGCTGGAGAGCATCCTCGCCCAGACTGGGGTATTGCTTGCCGTTTATCGCCAACGCGCCATTATTGCGCTCTCCCTGCATGCCGATCGCTTTCACCAGGAGTTGACAGGGGGGAAGGCATGGCTCCAGCTGCAGTACCGCGCGGGCTTTGCCGCCGCGCAACCACAAGCCGTGCAGTACCGTTTGGCGCTTGCTGCGGAGCAAATCCCGCAACAACATGCAGACCTTGATGGGTTGGAGACGCTGTATCGGGAGACCTTGCGCAAGGAGCGGGATAAGGAATTGCTGCGCGGAATCACATTGACGGGACCGCACCGTGATGATATCCGTTTCCTCTCCGAGGGTGTAGATTTGGGCGACTTCGGCTCACGGGGGCAACAGCGCAGCGCCGTGCTTGCCTGGCAACTGGCTGAGTTGCACTGGCTTCAGCAGCTCACCGGTGACACACCCGTCTTGTTGCTCGATGAGGTTTTGGCAGAACTGGACCGCGCACGCCGGGGCTATTTGCTGGAACTACTCGGGCGGGTTGAACAAACGATTCTCGCCACCACCGATGCGGAACTCTTTCCAGCCAGTTTCCGCCGCAATGCCTTGATGTTTGAAGTAACCGGGGGGATTGTCGCCCAGGTTCATGGTACTTGATTGGTCAGAATTCTATAGTTTGCCACCACAAGATGCAACTGAGTGGCGCTTCAGGCTGAGACCACGTTTCTCTAGCAGATGGATAGTCCGGGATCTATACTGGGCATAGGAATCTGAACAGTAGACCAAAAACACGCGAGGGTCTACGCTTTATTCCTCACCCTTTACCCTGGCGCCTTTTGCATAAGCGGGCGTTTTGTGGGAACGCCGGGGCGACGCGGATATTGCGGCGGTGTGGCGGCAACCTTATCCAGCAACACGAGATAGCGTGTCTCTGCCAACCCTAACAAATCGACCTGTGCCAGCCGGCGCATCCGCCCCCCAAGTTGCGTGATAGCCCATTCGGCGCGCTGCACTTCAGCGGGAGCGCTTTCGCCTTTTTGCGCCAGGACTCGCCCACCTATCCGGACAAGCGGCAACAAATACTCTGCGAGAATGGGCATCTCTGCCACAGCTCTCGCCACCGCCCAGTCATAGCGCTCGCGGTGCTGTGACAGCTGCCCGAGATCTTCTGCCCGCCCGTGCAGCACCGTCACGCCTTCCAGCCCCAACCGGTTTACCACATGACGAAGGTAGCCTACCTTCTTCTCCGTAGCTTCCAGCAATGTTAAGCGCATCCCTGGTCGAATGATTTTCAGCGGAATGCCCGGAAATCCCGCCCCTGTTCCCACATCAATGATATGTTTGCCCGATAGCCGTTCACCGGCATCTTCCATACCTAACATCGTTATCCGTGATGGCGGTCAGGTTAAAGTCTTTGTTCCAATCAGCCAACTCCTCGCCATAGAGACGAAACGCCTCCAGGTGCTCGGGTTTCAGCGAGACCGGCAATGCCTTAGCTCCAGCAATCAACAGTTCCAGCGGCACAATTCCTCCACAAATTTCATCTTACGCCAACTCGCAAAATCGCAGCATCCATCCGATGCTGTTTCCAATCCGCCATCCAGACCAGCTATAGCGCATTTGGAATGATATGTTACGCCTATTATACTGGATTCAGCAGATTCGGCATTTGCAAATTGACCCTTTGTTGAGTTGATTTTCACTTGACAACGGTTTATCGCTGTTTACAATGAAGCGGCGCCATGCTCTGCACGGTTTTTGGGTCCCGAGGCAGACATGCATAGGTCTTCCTATTCGCCGGTGCAAACAGGAAGGCCATTCCGGTTCTGAGGAGAACAATGAACGACCGAGGTGGCTTAACAGCAAAGCAGTGGATCATTCTGCTCATTCTGGCTCTGGCTGTGGTGGCGGTCTTGTTCTTCATGCGCCAGGCAATCCAGAGTGCGCAGCAGGGTCTGGCGACGGTGTCGCTGCTGCCGACTCCGGCACCCGGTTCGACCCCAACGCTTATGCCTTTACCTCTCCTGGAGCCTTCTCCTACTCCGGGTTTTACGCTCTCGCTGGCAGGGACACTGGCACGTGAGGTAGCACAAGCGCGGGGCCTGCTTTCACGCTGGGAAACCCCTCTCACGCCTGTAGATGCCTATGACCTCAGCGTAGTCCTCTATCGCCGGTACCAGACGATGCCACCCTTCCCCCTCTCAGAACAGGCGCTGCTGGAAATTGTGGGAGTGTGGCCCCCAGACCTGGAGGTCGTGCCTGACCCTGTGACGCAAGCGCAAGTGGCGCCGGCGCTATACTTTTCGGATGAAGAGCAGCTCTACGTGCGAAGGGATTGGTCCGGGGATATGTCAGCGATTCGTACCATCGTCGCCTATAGTTATGCACGCGCGCTTTCGGACCAATACGGTGATTTTCCACGGCTACTGGCAGAATCTTCTTCGCTGGATCGCAAACTGGCGCTGGAAGCACTTGCTCAGGGGGATGCGTTGCTCTCTTTGTGGCTTCACGAAGGGGTGACGCCCAGCTCTCCAAAGGCGGAAGCGCTCACGCAAGCCGTAGCGGCAACTACACTCCCGCGCTGGCGCACGCCCGCTCCGCTATTGGATCGACTTGCACAGCTGCCACTGACTCTGGGGAGCACTTTTGCGGAAACGCAGTATAGCACGGGCGGCGCCGCACTGATGGATGAAGCGGTCCGTCGCCCTGCGCGCGCCACTCGCCAGCTGTTGGAACCAGAAATTTACACCACCTGGAATACACAACTGGTCTTTGACCCACTCACCGTGGATTTGGAACGCGATTGGACTGTGGGCCATAGTGAGACGGTAGGCGCCGCGCTCATGACCTTTATCTTTGCTGAATGGGGTAACCCGAGTGGCATCACCCCAACCATTGCCGGTTGGAACCATGATTTACTTCAGACCTGGGAGGGACCTGAGGGCAAGCGCGTGGTCTTGTGGCAGACTGCCTGGGATTCTACCACAGAAGCTACCGCCGTTTTCGACACCCTCGTGCAACTGGTCCCTTCACGCCTGCCCGGCAAAATAACACTCACCCTGCGCCCGGAGGGTGTTCATTGGGGGCGGTGGTGGTCCAACGCGGAAGGCGCCGTGTATCTGTACCGCGTCACCAACCGTGTCTGGTTCCTCTGGGGGGATGATATCGCTTCCGTAGAGTCTGTTGCCAGAGCTTTGCAATAGGCGGTTCCATTTTTGTCTGCGAGCGCATTTCTTCTGCATCATTCCAGGGCTTGGAGGTCACCGGGCATATCATGAAGCACTTGCGGAATCATAAGCGCATGATTTGGAGCTGCATCGCCGGATTATTGACTGGCGGATTGCTGTTGGGACTTTGGACGCTGTGGACCTTACGCTACCGTTACAGGGATAGCATCTACGCGGACCCGGAGAGCGTTCCCGCAAAACCTGTCGCCGTCGTCTTTGGCGCAGGCTATTGGCCCAATGGTGTGCTCAGCAATATCCTGGTTGACCGTGTGGAGATGGCGGTGCGGCTCTATGAAACTGGCAGGGTAGAAAAACTCCTTTTCAGCGGCGATAATCGGGTGGTGGAATACAACGAGCCGGCAAAAATGCTGGAGTACGCTCTTTCGCGTGGCGTGCCCCGTGAGGCAATCGTCCTTGATTACGCTGGCCGGCGTACCTACGATACCTGTTATCGCGCGCGGGATATTTTTCAGGTGCGTGAGGTCATTCTGGTGACCCAGCGCTATCACTTGCCCCGCGCTTTGCTAACTTGTCGCAGCCTCGGCGTGGATGCGATTGGCATAAAAGCTGACCGGCTTTCGTATATCCGGATATTTTGGTATTGGGTTCGCGAAATCCCTGCTTTGTGGCAAGCCTGGTTCGATGTAAACATTCGCCATCCCTTGCCCGTGTTGGGGGAACCGTTACCTATCTTCCCTTGATTCTTTGCCTGTAAGGTATTCTTTGATAGAGGAGCAACCTATGAATCCCACCCGTGAAGATGCCTGGCAACTTTTGACTGAGTACACGCAGAATCCCAACCTTCTCAAGCACGCTCTGGCGGTGGAAGCTGCCATGCGCGCTTACGCGCGTCGTTTCGGCGAGGAGGAAGAACTTTGGGCGGTTGTGGGTTTGATCCACGACTTTGAATATGACCGCTACCCAGATTTGGGACCGGAGGGTCATCCTTTCAAAGGCACGCAGATTTTGCGCGAACGGAATTGGCCCGAGACCATCGTCCGCGCGGTGCAGGCTCATGCGCCCGAGCTGACCGGCGCCACGCCGGAGAGCACCCTGGAAAAGAGCCTCTACGCTGTGGATGAGCTCACCGGGTTGATTATGGCGGTAGCCCTGGTGCGCCCCAGCAAGTCACTCCTCGATGTGCAGGTGAGCTCGGTCAAGAAAAAGTGGAAAGATCGCGCCTTTGCTGCTGGCGCCAAGCGAGAGGACATGGAAAAGGGCGCGGCGCTGTTGGGCATACCCCTGGAAGAACACATTGGGGTGGTGCTGGCGGCGTTGCAGGGGATTGCTGCCACACTGGGTCTTGAAGGGGTAGCGAACGCCAGCGCGTAGCTCATGCACTCAATGACCTGGTGTTTGGGACACGTGAAACCAAACACCAGGTATGATTCTCTTATGCCCGGCGTTGTGGGGCGCTTTTGGTCTGCAA
This sequence comes from Chloroflexota bacterium, assembly GCA_022707705.1. Classification (GTDB taxonomy): domain Bacteria; phylum Chloroflexota; class Anaerolineae; order B4-G1; family SLSP01; genus JAAZNO01. The sequence goes on along the minus strand of JAKJAC010000014.1, from coordinate 16,229 downwards.
CGCCAACTGGTAAGCATCTTCGGCAATCGCTGCCAACGCGCCCCAGCTGAAGTGTGCGCGCACATAGGCTGCGGCGCGTGAACCCATCCCCCATGCCCCTGCTGGGTCTGCCAACAATGCCAGTATCGTTTGCGTGAACGCCTCTGTGTCGCCTGGCGCGACCAGCATCCCTGTCTGCCCGGGTACAATGTATTCTCGCAGCTGCCCCACTGCCTCACCCACAACCGGTAAGCCTGCAGCAAGCAGGTCCAGCAGTTTTACCGGGCATTTGGTCCGGTTGATAAGGGTATCGTCAAAAGGATAAAGTGCAACCTGCGCCTGAGCGAAAACCTGCGGCAGGCGCGCTGACTCCACCCACCCGGCATAGATGAGATCAGCGGTAGGCGGTGCATTGTCGCCTTCGGCGACTTGCCAACCTGCCTGCCGCGCAAGTTGCAGCAACGCCGTTTCCTCGTTGAAAAACCCCCGACCCACCACCAACAAGCGTGCATCCGGACGAGTCTCTCGCACGTGGCTGACAATCTCCCACAGACGCTGCAGTTTGAACTCAAAGAAGCGAGTATACAGCAGCAAGGTAGGGCGTGCCGTTGGTGAAGGTGACAGCGAGGATGTTCCCTCCGCGACGCCGTTGGGCAGGTAAGTCACGCGTGCCCGGTCAACGCCTTGTGCCCACACCAGCGTCTCTAGTGCTCGACTGGCAACCGTCACTGCAGTTGCGCGGCGCAAGCCCCAGCGCTCTTGCCAGGTGAAAAAGCGTTTGAGCCAGGGAGAGTAGGACGCCAGCTCATTCCAACCACCGGGACCCTCCCAATCATCAGTATCTACGACCACTGGAAAACGCCGCCTCAGCGCGAGATGCGCCAATCCCGCATAGGCTTTGGGTTTGAAAGTGTGCACAACATCGGGCTGCAATGCCCGGGTCCTGGAAACGAGACTTTGGGTGAGGCGCAGGTGAAACCAACCCGGAACGCCTGCCGGCAGCGGCATGTTTTCGATGCACACCCCTGCTTCTTCCCAAGCGTGACCCGCATCCTCAGGGTTTTGCCATGGCGGCAGGAGCAGTGTCACCGTGTGCCCGCGCGCCGCAAGCGCTCGCGCTAACGGTAGCGCCCGGACACCCATCGTACCGCGGGGGCGTAGTCCAAAGGATCCAATCATCACGATTTTCATGGTGTTGCCTGGTCCTGACGGGCGCGCAAATAAGCTGCTATAGGAGCAAAGGTGCGCCGGTGAATTGCACAGGGACCCTGTTTTGCCAGCGCTTCCTGGTGCAGGCGCGTGCCATAGCCCTTATGCTGTCCAAAACCGTAGCCCGCGAAATGCGCTTCTGCCTGTTCACACATCCAGCGATCCCGGCTAACCTTAGCCACAATACTCGCTGCCGCCACGGTGAGCGAGAGCTGGTAGGCAAAAGGGAAGCCGTACTGTGGCAAAGGAATCTCGGGTAGGCGCAGCGCATCAATGAGCAGGGCATCTGGATGCAGGCTGAGATGCTCCAGGGCGCGGCGCATGGCGAGGCGTGTTGCAGGTACAATACCAACTGCGTCAATCTCCGCTGCGGATGCCCATCCAGCGGCCCATGCCAGCGCTTGGGTTTGAATGATTTCTAGTGCGGCTTCACGTTGCATTGGAGAGAGCTGCTTAGAATCGCCCACGCCAGCTAAACTGGCCCAATCTGTTGCCCCAGGGTCAAAGATGACTGCCCCCGCGTAGACTGGACCGGCCCAAGCGCCCCGCCCCGCCTCATCCAATCCGGCGACTGCCTGATAGCCCTGTGTCCAAAAACGCCCTTCGTGCTCTAATGTCGGATGCTGACCACGCATGAATGTCCTGGTTTGCCAACTAACCCGAATGGAAACTACACGCATTGTCCCACATTCCACGTTCTTGCCAAACGCGCTGCGTATATCCCCGTACCCTCGGGATTGCACAATCCTGTCGTGAGACTATAATCAAGGTATGCAACAACAGGTCATAGATAGCGAGGGGAAAGTCACTTGATCCGACAACTGAAATTCCTGGTGGGCGGCGCACTGGCGCTGCTAGGCCTCCTTTCGGCTTGCTCATCTTCAACGCTGACGGTGCCGCCGCCGCCTTCGATGGCGACAGCCACTCCTACACTCTCCCTACCTGCAATGACGGTCCCGAATGAGGAGACCGTCACCCCGGAAATGACCCCTACGCCGGAACCGCTTGCGGCTCTGGTCAACGGTGAAGCCATCACCCTGGCGGATTTTGAGCGCCAGGTAGCCAGCTATGAAGCCACAATGAGCGCCAGCGGTCAGGATTTCTCAACAACTGAAGGGCAGACCGCTTTGGCAGAGGCCCGCAAATGGGTGCTGGATATGCGCATCGAGTTGTTGCTCATCAATCAAGCCGCAGCCCGTGAGGGTGTGGTTGTCTCCGATGCAGATGTTGAGGCGGCGATAACGAGCCTGGTCAACGATATCGGGCAAGCCGCGCTGGAGGAGCGCCTGTCGCAGGAAGGGCTTACCCTGGATCAGATGCACCAGGATTTGCATCAAGAGATGACGGCATCACGGATGATCGAGCATATGATTGCTGCCGTTCCCACCCGCGCGGAGCACATCAATGCTCGCCACATCCTGCTGGCAACGCAAGCCGAGGCTGAGCAGGTATTAGCGCAGTTGCGCGCGGGCGCTGACTTTGCTGCGCTGGCGCAGCGGTATTCACAGGATACTTATACGCGCGATCGTGGCGGGGATCTGGGATACGTGCCGCGGGGAATCCTCACCGCACCAGAGGTTGAGACTGCGGCTTTCTCCCTGCAATCGGGGCAGATTAGCGATGTGGTCCACAGTGCATTGGGATATCATATTGTGCAGGTCGTAGATCGTGTGCCCGACCAGGAGATTTCTGCTGAAAATCTGCGCCTGCTGCGGGACCGATTTGTGCGTGAATGGTTGGATGGCTTGCGCCAACAGGCTGACATCGAGGTCTTCATTCCGTAATGGGAGGTAAGTGAATGCCACGGCGCGCTCGCTTATTCAATGCGTTAACCCTGCTGATGCTAGGGTTGACGGTAGTGGTGTTGGGATATTATGGGTTGATCGTGTTCAATCCGATGACACGGCTCAATCCCTTCCCGCCGGCGACGCGCGTTGCACTAGTGCTCATCTCTACGGCGACGCCAACACCGGAGGAACCTGCTGCACCGCCGACCTGGACGCCAACGAGCACGCCGACGGTCACACCAACTCCGCCCCCCACCTTTACCCCGACACCGACCATTATTCCTACCGCGCGCCCCACGTTCACCCCACGCCCTACCGCTACACCCACGCCTCGTCCAACGCGGGCGCCTTATCCCTTTAGCTACACACTCGACTACCAAACACCTTACTATGGGTGTAACTGGGCAGGCGTTGCAGGTCTGGTTAGCGATCAAGATGGCAAAGCGCTTACCGGTTACGCGGTGCGCATCTGGGGCGGCGGATTGGATGTTGCGGCGCATTCCGGTGATGCAACAATGTATGGGGAATCCGGTTGGGAACAATTCCTGAATGATCATCCTATTGCTGAACAGGGTGAATACAAAGTGCAGCTGCATGATCGCGTCACCGGCGTTCGTGTCTCCCCGGAGATTGTTCTGAACTTCCAGCCCTTTTGCAGCCAATCTATGGCGTTCATTGTTTTCACAAAGAACCCTTAATATAAGACCATCGCGTGCTAGCGCCAGAAATGGCTCTAACCTAACGCAGTAATCCAGGTGCTGCTTTCAGTCTTGATTGCTTGTATCTTCTGTTCAATACGGCGCTTCTGAGTGAAAGGGGAAACTATGACCATTGAGCGTGTCCCCACAGGTGTTAGCGGATTGGATCGTATGCTGCGCGGCGGGCTTTTGCCTGGCACCGTGGTCTTAGTGCGTGGGGCGCCGGGAACGGGCAAGACTTCCCTGGCTTTTCAATTCCTGATCCACGGTGCACAAAAGGGCGAGGGCGGACTATTCATCACATTTGAGGAATTCCCCGAGTCGCTCTATCGTGACGCCAATTCCCTGGGTATTGATTTAGCAGCGCTCGAACGTGAGGGCAAGTTACACATCGTCTTTACTTCCCCCTTAGTTCTGCTGGAGAGCTTGCAGGATCCCAACAGCCTGATCTACCGGCGTTTCATGGCGAGCGATGTACGTCGAGCTGTGCTGGATAGCGCCACCCACTTTACACGCATCACGGATGACCGACTGAAGTTGCGCCAGCACTACACCACTCTCGTCAACAGCCTGCGGCGCGAGCGGATTACGACGCTGCTATTGGCTGAAGAAAATCGCACGGAGTACCAACACGCCGGGCGGGGCGCACTCTCATTTCTCGCTGATGGTATCATTCTGCTACGTTATGTGGAAATCGAAAGTGAGATTCAACGCGCGATCGTTGTGCTCAAGCTGCGCGGCAGCGATCATGCTCGCGAGATTTGCCATTATCGTATTGCTCAGGGCGGTCTGGTTGTCGAAGAAGCCTTTCGTGGCAGACAGGCAATTCTCAGCGGCATTTCACGTCGCACTTGAGCCCCCGAGTTCCAAGTATGAGTATTCTGTACGTTGTTGGCACCCCCATTGGTAATCTGGAAGACCTTACCCTGCGCGCGTTACGGGTGCTGGGTGAAGTCCCGTTGATTGCAGCCGAAGATACCCGCAAAGCTCGTATTCTGCTCGACCATTACGGTATCCATACCCGTGTCACCTCGTTCTTCGAGGGCAATGAGCAACGCAAGCTCGAGCCATTGTTGGCAGCTTTGGAGCAGGGCGATGTGGCATTGATTTCCGAAGCCGGAATGCCGGGTATTTCTGATCCGGGGTATTCGTTGGTGCGAGCAGCAGTGGATGCAGGAATCACAGTTGTGCCGGTTCCAGGGCCTTCGGCGCTCATCGCGGCATTGGCTGCTTCCGGGTTGCCCACGGACCGGTTCATGTTCCTGGGCTTTCTCCCGCGCAAGGCCTCCGAGCAACGCGCACTGTTACAGGAGGTCGCTTCGGTGCGCGCCACGTTGATCTGCTACGAGTCGCCCCGGCGGGTCCAAGCAACGCTGGCGATGCTGCAGCAGGTCTTGGGTAACCGCGCCGTGGTGCTCTGTCGCGAACTGACCAAGTTCCATGAGGAATTCTGGCGCGGTGATTTGGAGGGGGCGCTGGCATTCTTGCAAGAACAACCGCCGCGCGGTGAATTCACGTTGGTGGTGGGTGGGGCGAGCGCTGCCGCCGTAGTGTGGGAAGAAGCGCAGGCGCGTGCGGCAATGGCAGAGCGATTACGGCAAGGGCTCCCCCGTTCTCAAGCAGCGCGCGAGGTCGCGGCGCTTTCCGGATGGGCGCGCCGTGATTTGTATGCACTGGCAGAGAAATAGGCCTATGGAAGGGCAGCGGTGGTTTTCTTTATGGCTCGTCCATCGTCCACTTCTGTGACGCAATCCCAGATTTTCGACCTGTGACATAAGGAGACGCGCATGCTCGCAAAAATCGGTAGCGCAGCCGTGGTGGGATTGGAAGCCCAATCCATCGAGGTAGAGGTAGATGCCCGACGCGCCGGGCAAGGAGGCATCTTGATTCTGGTAGGATTGCCGGATGCTGCCGTGCGCGAGAGCGGCGAGCGTGTCCGTGCAGCCATTCGCAACAGCGGCTTGAACTTCCCAAGCAATCAACATATTACCATCAATCTGGCGCCGGCTGATTTGCGTAAGGAAGGTCCCGCATACGATTTGCCTATTGCCATTGGGATTCTTGCCGCCAGTGGACAGTTGCCGCTCCCTAAACTCGAAGGTGTAGTCATGCTAGGGGAGCTATCGCTGGATGGCTCATTGCGGCATGTACGCGGCGTGTTGCCGGTTGCGGATATGGCGCGCCACAATGGCGTCAAAGCCATTTTTGCGCCGGCTTGTGATGCACCCGAAGCCGCTCTCATTCCCGATGTACTGGTCTATCCGGTAGAGACTCTGGCGCAGCTCGTCGCACATTTCCAGGGCTTTCAGCCATTGCAGCCGTTGCCCTCTGGCGTCCAACTGGTATCTCAACCGCCGCCGCCTGCCGTAGATTTCGCGGAGATTCAGGGGCAGGAACATGCCAAGCGCGCCCTCGAAGTGGTAGCTGCAGGCGGACACAACATGTTGATGATCGGTCCTCCTGGAGCTGGCAAGACACTCATGGCGCGGGCTATGCCTGGCATTCTACCTCTGCTCGCTCTCGAAGAAGCCCTTGAAGTAACCCGTGTCTACAGTGTTGCCGATATGCTGCCGCCCGACACGCCTTTGATTCAACAGAGGCCCTTTCGCGCCCCACACCACACAATCAGCAATGCCGGTCTGGTGGGTGGCGGGCATTGGCCCCGCCCTGGGGAGATCAGCCTGGCGCATCGCGGCGTCCTGTTCCTGGATGAAATGCCCGAATTCAACAGCAAGGTATTGGAGGTCATGCGCCAGCCGATGGAGGACAAACTGGTTACCATCAGCCGTGCGCAGGGGAGCCTCACCTTTCCGGCGAATTTCATGCTGATCGCCGCGATGAATCCTTGCCCCTGCGGATACTACGGTGACCCAGAGCGTGCTTGCACGTGCCCGACCGGTATCATTCAGCGCTACCGCAAGCGGATTTCAGGTCCTTTGTTGGATCGAATTGATATTCACATCGAAGTGCCGCGTGTGCCCTTTGAGAAGCTTAGCCGCGCAACGCAGGGCGAGCCTTCCACTGTGATTCGCGCCCGCATCGAGGCGGCGCGCGAGCGCCAGCGGGTGCGGATGCAGGGGACAGGTCTCGCCTGCAATGCCGATATGGGACCTGCAGAGTTGCGCCAGTTCTGCGCGCTCCGCGATGATGCGCAGTCGCTCATGCGTGCGGCGATGCGGCAGATGCACCTGAGCGCGCGCGCTTACCACCGTATATTGAAGGTAGCGCGGACCATCGCCGACCTCGAAGGCGTTCCACAAATTCAAGTACACCATCTAGCTGAGGCGCTCCAATACCGGACCCGCGTCCTGGACGTATAAGAGTTAATCATGCCTGTTTTTCTGTTTACGGATATCGAAGGTTCCACTGAACGCTGGGTGCAATATCCTCGCGCGATGGAGGAGGCGTTACCTCGACATGACGCGTTGCTGGAATCGCTAATTGCGCGTCATGGAGGGCAGGTCATCAAGAATACGGGTGACGGCTATTTTGCCGTCTTTGAAGGCGGTGAACCGCTTGCCTGCGCGATTGCGCTGCAACAGGCAATCACGGCGCAGGATTGGAGCGCCATCGGCGACCTCCGCGTGCGGATTGCCTTGCACACGGGCGAGGCCCGCCGCCGTGAGGACGATTACTTCGGGCTGGAGGTGAGCCGCACGGCGCGATTGCTCTCAGCCGGTTGGGGAGGGCAGATTCTGCTCAGCTGTGAGCTGGCGCGCACAGCGACTTTGCCTCCCAACGCTTCTCTGCGTGATTTGGGCAATCACTTGCTCAAAGACTTGAGCGAACCACAACACATTTTCCAGCTGTTGCATCCCGATATTGCTCTGCACGAGTTCCCCCCATTGCGTACACTATCGGCACACCCCCACAACTTGCCGCCTCAACCCACGACCTTTGTGGGACGAACCGAGGAACTGCGGGAGATTGCCCTGCGGATGGCAGACCCCGCCTGCCGTTTGCTCACCCTAATGGGACCCGGCGGCATGGGCAAAACTCGTCTGGCGCTGCAAGCTGCTGCCGAACACATCGAGGCCTTTCCCAACGGTGTATTCTTTGTGCCGCTTGCCGAGCTCTCCGCGCCCGAGCAATTGGTTTCAGGCATTGCGGAGGCTTTGCGCATCACCTTCTACCAGCGCGATGCACCCAGAAGCCAATTGCTCAACTACCTGCGCGAAAAACGGCTGCTCTTGGTCCTCGATAATTTCGAGCACATACTGGAGGGCGCGCTGCTCGTGGCGGATATCCTGGCTCACGCCCCTGGCGTCAAGGCGTTGGTCACTTCGCGTGAACGGTTGAATCTGCGGGAGGAACAAGTCTACCCTGTCGGCGGCATGAGTTTCCCTGAGAGTCAGACGACGGCGTTGGAGAGCTACTCCGCAGTGCAATTGTTTCTTCAACATGCCCAGCTGGCTGACCCGGAGTTCCAGCTGGACGCTGCTCGGCGCGATTGTGTTGCTCACATCTGTGCGCGTGTCATGGGGATGCCCCTGGCTCTGGAGCTCGCTGCGTCCTGGTTGCGAGTACTGTCTTGTGCTGAAGTGGCGGCGGAAGTAGACCGCAGTCTGGATTTCCTTAGCACCACGCAGCGCGACCGACCAGACCGTCATCGCAGTCTCCGGGCGGTCTTCGAATATTCGTGGCAGTTGCTTACGGCACAGGAGCAGGATGCGCTCAGTGCGTGGGCAGTATTCCAAAGCAGTTTTCGCCGTGAAGCCGCGGCAATGCTTTTGACCGCCGTAGTTCCATCGGCGAATTCTGCCACCACCTTAGCACTGCTGGCAGCTCTGGTGGATAAATCCCTGTTACAGCGCCGGCACAAAGACCGCTATGCAATGCATGCGTTGTTGCACCAATATGCATTGGAAAAACTTCAGGCGATGCCGCAGCGTGAAGTCAAAGCTCGGCAAAATCATTGTGCTTACTATGCGGCGTTTTTACAGCAGCAGGAACTGGCATTGATTGGAGCTGCACAAGGCGAGGTGCTGGAGTCTATCGCCGGCAGCTTCGAAGATGTACGTGCTGCCTGGCAATGGGCTGTACAGCAGGGAGACTTGTCGACGTTGCGACAAGCTGCCCCCAGTCTGACTATTTTCCTTTCGATGCATGGGCGCAATCTGGAGGGAATCAGGCTGATGGAATCCGCATTGGAGATGCTGCAGCTGTTGACCAGTCCTGAAGCGACTGCCACACGGGGACAGCTCCTGGTTCTTTTGGCTTCGTTGGTGACAGAACTCAACCATCACGAACAGGCACGCTCATACGCGGAAACGGCGCTGGCTATCAATCGTGAGCTCGGAACTCGCGAGGTGTTAGCTCGAACTCTCAGTGTTTTGTGTCGTGTTGCCTGGTCGGGCAGTGATTATGCTACTGCAGCGACCTATGCTCGTGAGGCTCTAGAGCTCTATGAAGCTGATGGAAATCTAGCCGGGCAGGCGGTTGTGCATGGTCAATTGGGCATGATTTCCTGGACTCTGGGCGAATATGATATAGCTCGCTCCGAGCTGGAACGGAGTCTAGAATTGCACCGCAGCACTGGCAATCCAACAGGAATCGCTAATTGTCTCGATCACCTGGGGGTGGTCGCTCGTGACACAGGGGACCACGAAACGGCGCGGCGTTGTTTCCAGGAAAGCTATGAACGCTTTCAAAATCTGGGCATACCGCTGATGCGGGCTTACGTCACGAATCATCTGGGAGGGGCGATAGCACAAAGCGACGGCTTTGAAAAAGCCATCCCCTATTTCGAGCAAAGTATTGCGCTGGGTCAGGAGCTCGGCGAGCGCCGTATTGTGGCTTACACCCGTTTTGATTGGTCGAGTTTCTTGCTGGGAAAGGGGGATCTCCCAGCAGCTCGCCTGCTGTTGGAGCAAAGTCTGGCTTCATTCCAGGCTGTCCAGGATGCCTTTGGCTCGATTCTGACACAAGTGGCATTGGCGCAGATCGCCGTGCAATCGGGTGAGAACACTAAGGCCCGGCAACTCTATTGGGAGGCCCTGCGCGCTTCTCGTGAGATCAATAATTTGCGTCTGGTATCCAGCGTGCTCTTGGAATGGGGGCAGATGTTATCTGCAACTGACCCCGAGCTGTCTGTTGCGATTTTCGTCTTTGTGCAGACGCTGCCGACTGATGTTCGCGAGGTGACTTTCAACATTCAAGAACAGCTCGCTAGTATTCAGACGCGACTGGCGCCAGAGGTTTTTGCCGTAGCGCAGAAACGCGGACAGACAGCGACGTTGGAGCAAATTGCGGACCGGCTTCTGCTCGGCGATGATGATCGTGGTAGGTGATAAGTTGTGGCGGCAAATAGGTATCTTTCATAGGCAATTAGATTGGTAAAAGAAAGGGAGACCGATGCA
>JAKJAC010000014.1:0-6187 GCA_022707705.1 Chloroflexota bacterium | reverse complement strand
ATAGTAACCGATAGTGGGATGGATTTGCCACAGGAGCTAATTGAAGCGTACAAGATCGTCATTGTACCGCATAAGATTAACATAGGAAACAAGGTCTTCACCAGCGGGAAGGACCTGGAACCCTCGATGCTCTATCGTGTGCTGGAAGAGACTGGCGAGTTGCCCGTTACCGCTGCTCCCTCGCCCGGTGATTTTGCCGAAACCTATCGCACCCTCGCAAAGACCGATCCCGATATCCTCTCTATCCACATGTCCTCTGGGCTGAGTGCACCTCTGAATGTGGCGACTGCTGCTCGTGAGATGGTACCCGAAGCCAATATCACTTTGGTAGATACGCGGACGCTTTCAGCAGTGCTGGGATGGATGGTAGTGGCAGCAGCTCGCGCTGCACAGGCGCGCTGGCCCGTGGAGCGCATCGTCGCTATGATTCGTGCCATTGGCGCTGCAAGCGACAGTGTCTACACTCTGGACGACCTGAAATATCTGATTCACGGCGGACGTATCAGTCATATGAAGGGCCTCATCGCTTCAGCGTTACACCTCCGACCCATCATCGGTGTTTCCAAAACCGACGGGGTCTACGAACAACGCGGTATGGCCCGCACCTTCAAAGGAGCACTCGAAGGGCTGACCAAAGAAATGCTCAGGCGACATCCCGCCGGAACCGCATTGCGCGTTCAATTGGGGCACGCTGCCAATCCAGATGCGGTAGAGCAGTTGCGAGCACTGATTGAGCCGCTTTACGAATGCACCTGGCTTCCCGGTTGCCCGATGACGCCGATGATGGGCGCGCATACCGGTCCAACTATGGTCGGAGTGGCCTATGCTGCCCTCGCAGACCTGCCGGAGATGCCGTAACGCCGCCATGCATCACGAGACCCTCTCTGATTTCGTCGCTTTGCTAGAAGCCCGAGGGGAGCTGGTTCGGGTGAAAATGCCGGTCTCCGCGGAGTTGGAGATTACTGAGATTGTAAACCGCGTGAGCAAAGGTCCCGCAACCCAAAACAAAGCTCTGCTCTTTGAAAATGTCACCGGTTACGAGATGCCGGTGCTCATCAACGCTTTTGGAAGTGCACAGCGCATGGCATGGGCGCTGCACGTAGAGGAGCTCGAGGCGCTCCCCCGCAACCTGGCGCAGCTCATTGATTTGCGCTTGCCGCAGAATGCCGGCGCGTTGTTGGGGAGAGGATTATCTCTGGCAGGCGCCTTGCGTGCGGTGGGCTTCAAGCCCAAGCTGGTCAGGCGCGCGCCGTGCCAGGAGGTCGTCGATACGGCATCCCCATCGCTGGATGTCCTGCCCATCCTGACCTGTTGGCCCCAGGATGGGGGTCCCTTCGTGACCCTGCCACAAGTGGTCACCCGTCATCCAGAGACTGGCGTGCGCAATGTAGGCATGTATCGCCTGCAGAAGATAGATTCACGCACACTTATGGTCCACTGGCAACGACACAAGGGCGGCGCAGAGCACGAGCGTGTGGCGCGGGAGTTCGCCGGCGCGGGCGACAAATCGGAAGTCGTCCCAAAAATCCGAGACCAAAACCCAAAGCCCAAAATACCCGCTGCGGTTGTTTTGGGTGGCGATCCCGCATGCATCTGGGCTGCTTCGGCGCCGTTACCACCGGATATTGATGAATATTTGTTGGCGGGGTGGTTGAGGGGCAGACCCGTGGAATTCGTACGTTGCGTCTCTCAACCGCTAACCGTTCCTGCCGACGCCGATATTGTCATTGAAGGTTATGTGGATCCTTCTGACCAGCGCCCTGAGGGTCCATTTGGCGATCACACCGGTTACTACACGCCGGTGGAGCACTTCCCCGCGTTTCATGTCACCGCTATCACCCGGCGCCGCGCCCCCATCTACCCCGCTACAGTAGTCGGCATTCCTCCCATGGAAGACTACTGGATGGGGAAGGCGACCGAACGATTGTTCTTGCCCCTTCTGCGGCTGTTCTTGCCGGAAGTGGTGGATTTCGCCATGCCCGCACCGGGAGTTTTCCACAATCTGGTGCTCGTGAGCATCAACAAGCGCTACCCCGGACATGCCCGCAAGGTGTTGCATGGGCTATGGGGATTGGCGTTGCTCAGCCTGGCGAAGGCCGTAGTGGTCGTGGATAGCTGGGTGGATGTGCAGAATCCTATGGAAGCTGCTTGGCAGGCGCTAGGAAACGTGGATTGGTCGCGGGATGTCATTATCGGGGATGGACCGGTGGACCAACTGGATCACGCTTCGTATCAACCCAGCTTCGGCGGCAAAATCGGCATTGACGCCACAGCCAAATGGCCCGAGGAAGGCTATTCACGTCAGTGGCCCCAGGTTGCGCGAATGAGCCCGGAGGTGGTCGCCCGCGTGGATACGTTCTGGAAGGACCTCGGGCTTTGATAGGGCTGGTTCGCTGCTTCGAAATACCAAGTCTCATTCTCTGGAACTGGAAAACTCATGATTCGTTACCTGTTATTTGATCTGGATGACACGCTCTACACAAATACTTCGGGGCTCTTTGGCGAAGTACGGCAGCGTATAGAAGCGTGGCTGATGCAGGCGCTTGATATTCCACTCGAAACCGCGCAGACTCTGCGCCGCGAATATCATCTCCGCTACGGCACAACGATGGCGGGCTTGTTGCACCACCACCCTGAAGCCGATGTGGAGGATTATCTGGAGACTGTGCACCGCGTGGACGTGACGAAATACCTGCACCCCGCCCCCGAACTTGGGGCAATGCTGGAGCGGTTGCCGGCGGGGAAAGTTGTTTTTACCAACGCGATTACCAGTTGGGCTGAGCGGATCCTGGAACGCCTGGAAATTCGAGAGCATTTCGAACGCATCGTGGATGTGCGGGATGTAGGGTACCTGGCAAAACCGCGCCCTGAAGCCTATGAACAGCTGTTGGCGTTGCTCCATGTTGATGGGGCGGATTGTGTCCTGCTGGATGACCAGGCGCCCAACCTCCAGACGGCGGCGCAATTTGGGATGCACACCATCCTTGTCCGGTCCGGTCAAGTCCCGAGCGCAGGTGTTGATTTTGCCGTCGGAACAGTACTGGAAGCAGAACCTCCGTTACAGCAACTGTTGAATGGGCAAGTCTGAAAGAAAATCAGGCTCTTTAGACCTGGAAAGCACAAAAAAGAGGGTAGTGTATACAATTCGGTGGAAATTTGGAGAAAGAGCGGACTCGATGTAAGCTAGGGTTTCCAAGACCAAGTTACAAGGAGGCCGCTCATGACTAGCATACTGGAAAGCTGTGTCTCTGTCAATGCCCAGCAGATGTTTGAAGCCCAGGTGGATGAGGCTGTGCAGCACCTGTGTCAGACGCTTGGAGCGCGGTTGAGTGCGATACTGGTCGCCACGGTGAAGCACATCGTAGGCCGGGAGCACGCGGTGCGGCGCGAGAAGGTGGCGCGCGACTTGGTGCGTCCCGGGCGTTGCTGTCGGTGCGGCTCGACCCGGAGTCAGGACTTCAGTCGGAATGGCTATCGACCACGGAAGCCCCTGCTGACCACCTGGGGGGCGGTGCCCTTTGAATTGCCGCGGGTATGTTGTCAGTGTGGCGGGAGTGTGCGACTCGACTTCGGGGAGTTGCTGCAGCCCTATCAGCGGATCGGGGGCGACGTCGATGCGCAGATTCGGCGTTTGGGCAGCCTGGCGGTGAGCCTGCGCCAGATGCAGGGCTGGTTCGGACACCTGCGCATCGGCAACCTGGCGCTGCGGACCCTCCATGACCGTTTGCAACTGCTCGCCGACCTCGACCCGCAGCAGGAATCGGTGACGGTGCCGCCGATTCTGCAGGTGGACGCCATCTGGATCACGCTGCTGCGGCCCAATGGTCAGGTTCGCCGGGACCGCAAAGGGCGTAAGCGGGCGGTCAAAGGCCGCTACAAAGTGCCGATCATGATTGCCATGGGCATCTGGCCGGAGAGTGGGCGGCGGGAGATCTTGCTCTGGGGCATTGGGAAAGATGAAAGCGCGGAAGCCTGGACTGAGTTTCTGGGAACCCTGGAGGCGCAAGGCATTCGCGGAGCTGAGGGCCTGCAACTGCTCATCCATGATGGCGGCACGGGGCTCTGTGCGGCCCTGCAAACCGTGTGGTTCAATGCGGCCCAGCAGCGTTGTCTCTTTCATAAGTTACGCAACCTGAGCCGGGTGCTGCGCTTGCCCGACGGGCTGACAGCAGCCCAGAAGAAGCACCAGCGCCAAAAGCTCCTCCAAGATTTCCGGCACATTTGGGAAGCCCCGCGCTACGAGACCCTGCTGCGCCGCTACCTCCATGTCGTGCGCACCTATCGCGCGACGCAACCGGAGGCCGTAGCCACCCTGCGCCGCGACTTCCGCGCCACGGTGACCTATTACGCGCTAGAACAACAGTTCCCGGGTTGGGAGCGCAAGTACTTGCGCACGACCAGTCATCTTGAGCGTTTCAATCGCAATGTGCGGCGCCGGGTCCGAGCAGCTAATGCTTACCATTCAGATTCCGGGGTCAAGGCCATGCTGGCGCAAGTGGTGCAGGAGTTTCACCAGACACAGCCCCAAGGCTAATTTCCACCGAAATAGATACACTACCAAAAAGAGGATGGACTTGTATCCATCCTCTTTTTCGGTTATAATGCCGGAGGTGGGAGTCGAACCCACACGGGGATTACCCGAACGAGTTTGAGTCGTTTGCGTCTGCCGATTCCGCCACTCCGGCGCAACTTTGAGTATAACCGGAATTCCAATTCCGTCAAGCGTGCAAGAGGACTGAGCGGCATGGGCACTGAACGTTGACGGTTTTCGTTCAACATCACCTGTACTTGGAGCGGCTATGAGTACGCCTGATACGACATCCTGGGATGAGACAGCTCTCGTGCGCTCAGCGCAACGTGGCAACCTGGATGCCTTCAACGAACTGATTCTACATTACCAAACCCAGGTGTACAACCTGGCGTATCATCTGCTGCAGGATCCTGCATCAGCCGATGACGCGACGCAGGAAGCCTTTATTTCCGCGTATCGCAGCATGGCGCAGTTCCGCGGCGGGTCGTTCCGCGCGTGGCTGTTGCGCATCGTCACCAATGCGTGCTACGATGCCATGCGGTATACCAAACGACGCCCCAGTGTTTCGTGGGAGTCTTTCGGGGAGCTGGACGAAGAAGCCAATCCACATCTGCGCGATGAAGCCGAGTTGCCCGAGGAATCTATTGAGCGCGGTGAACTTCGAAAGGTACTGGAAGACGCTATAACCTTGTTACCTGAGGATCAACGGACTGTATTGGTTCTCGTGGACCGTCTCGGCTTATCGTATGAAGAAGTCGCTGAGACGATGCAGGTTCAGTTAGGCACGGTCAAATCACGTCTGGCGCGTGCACGAGGGAAGATGCGTGACCTGTTATTGGAACGTCGGGAACTTTTACCGAGTCGTTATCGTCTGGATAGCAGGGTATAGTGGGAGGCGATAACTAATGGGAACGGTTTGGACTGAGGAACAACTCTCAGATTATTTGGATCAGCAGCTGCCCCCGGTGACACAACGTGCATTGGAAGCTGATCTTGCGCGCGATGCCGCATTGCGACAGCGCGTGCTTTCATTGCGGCAAGCGATAACGTTGGTGCAGGAGCTCCCCTTGCGTGAGCCGCCTCGCAATTACCTTCTGACTCCCGCAATGGTAGCTGCTCCCCTCACAACCGCGCCGGTGCAACCTCGCCGCAGTTTGCTCCCAGTATGGCTGATGCGACTGGCAACGGTGGTGAGCGCCGCTGTATTCGTGGTTGCAGTGGGTTTGAATCTCAACCCCGGTCTGCTACCTATGGCGCGCGCGACCGATATGGCGCAACGCCAGATGGAGATAGTCGCTACGGAGGCTCAGGAAGAACCGGCGCTGCTCCAAGAAGCCCCGGTAGCAGCCGATTCCACCTTGCCGGAAGATCAGGCAATGAGCAAAGCAGCTCCCGTTCCGGCGCCGCCTGCCAATACAGAGGACGAGGCGGTTTATGGACTCGGTGGAGGGTTTGAAGAGGGATACCCAGGCGAAGCGCCAGTAGAGGGCGGTATGGGCGGCGGCATGGAACCGGAGCAGAATTTCGCTACCGTTGTTCCAGAAACTGGTGCACCGCAGGAATTGTGTTCAGCGGATGATCCGGCAAGCTGTGCCGATAACACCCCCGTTGCTGCTCTGAGAGCGCCTGAAACGTTTTCGGCAACCGCTTTGGTCT
>JAKJAC010000149.1:6439-10450 GCA_022707705.1 Chloroflexota bacterium | reverse complement strand
GTTCCTGCTGTTGCTCTTTATCATGTTAAGCAGCATTGGGATGCAGGTCGCCTTCCCCTATCTAATCATCTACCTGGAGAACTACATCGGCATCACCAAAACCGAGTTCAGCATTGTCGGCGGGGCGGTGATGGTAGGCAGCGCGATTGTGGCAATCCCCTTTGGGCTGCTGGCAGACCGCTGGAACAAGCGCTGGCTGATTATGCTGGCGATTTGCGTGAGCGCAGCGGGCGGCATGCTGCTCTCCCTGGTGCGAAGCATCCCCTTGCTCGCGCTCACAGGCTTCCTCTGGCAAGCCTTCAGCATGGCGGCGAGCATCGCAGCGGTCGCCTGGCTCAAGGACCTGTTGCCGGAGGAAAATCGCGGCAAGTTCCTGGGCATCCGCATGATCTTCTGGATTGCCATTCCGATGGTGCTGGGTCCAGCAATTGGCTCCGGGCTAATCCAGACCTGGGGCATCCCGACCACGCTCAACGGGGAGGCAGGGTTCATTCCGGTGCCCCTCATCTTCCAGGTAGGGGCGGTTATCACACTCCTGGCGCTAGTGCCGCTGCTGTGGATTGCGCCCAAGGCGAAGAAAGCCGCGGGAAATCAGTGATGGGCATTCCGGCGCGGGCAAGCGCTTGCTTTGTGCGCAGCAGGGATTAAGGAGGACGCCCCCATGGCAAAAGCACCACAGATTACCGCCGGTTTCTGGCGCGCGCGTCTGGACGTCAACGCCCGGCACGCCATCTTCCACCAATGGGAACAACTGGAGCGCTCCGGGTGCATCGATAACTTCCGCATCGCCGCCCACCAGAAAGAAGGCTTCCGCGAGGGCTATTTCTTCGCCGATTCCGATGCCTATAAATGGCTCGATGCCGCCTCCCGCATCCTCGGCGAGGCGCCCGACCCACAGCTATCAACGCTGGTTGAAGGGTTCATCACCCTGCTGGAAGCCGCGCAAGAACCAGATGGTTACCTCTACACCTACAATCAAATCCATTTCCCCGGGCAACGCTGGGTCAATCTGCAAATCGAGCACGAATTCTATTGCCTGGGACATCTCATCGAAGCCGGCATCGCGCACCACGAAGCCACCGGCGCCTCACGCTTGCTGGCGCTTGTCCGGCGCGCGGCGGATTTGCTCACGCGCGAATTCATGGAGGCGCCCCCCACTTTCACCGATGGGCACGAGGAAATCGAGATTGCGTTGCTGCGACTATACCGCCTCACGGGCGCGCGCCCCTATTTTGAGCTGGCGCAACGCCTCCTGGAGCGCCGCGGGCGCATTCCCCTCTTCCCACTGCACATATTCAGCCAATTCCGCCACCACAAGCATCGCAACGCCGCGGTCAAAGCCGCGCGGGAAGCCTACATCGCGACGCATCCAGAGCACGCCGCCTTCCGCTTGCCGGCGGGCAATCCCAGTGCCCCGCTACCCCTGGCTGAGATCCGCACTGTGCTGAGCCAGTTGAGCGGCAAGTACTTCCAGCAACACGCGCCGCTGCGCAAACAGAAAGCGCCCGTAGGGCATAGTGTCCGCTTCGGCTATCTGGCAACGGCGGCGACGATGCTCGCGCGCGAGACCGGGGAGAGCGCGCTACGCCAGACGCTGGAGACGAGCTGGGAGCGCATGACCGAGCGGCGGATGTATGTCACCGGCGGTTTAGGCGCGCTGCCCTTCATCGAGGGCTTTGGAAAGGATTTTGAGCTCGATCCAGAAGCCGCCTATGCGGAGACCTGCGCGGCGCTGGCAAGCCTGTTCTGGAACGACGAGCTCGCGCGCCTCACGCACGCCCCCCGCTATGCCGACCTCTTCGAATGGCAGTTGTATAACGCCGCAGCCGTGGGCATGGGCGCCGATGGTTGCTCCTATTATTATCACAACCCCCTCAGCAGCCGTGAGGGCTTGCCCCGCGCCGCATGGTATCTCGTTCCCTGCTGCCCCTCCAACCTCTCGCGGACGTGGGCGGCGCTAGGGCGCACCATCCTGCATACGGAAGGGCAAGACCTGTGGCTACACCAGTACATCTCCTGCACGGCGCCGTGGGGCGGCAGCGAGAGCGGGTTGGCGCTCGACGCCGGTTTGCCCTGGGAGGGCAACGTGCGCCTGAGCCTGCACCCGCAGGCGGCGCAGGCTGCAGCGTTGCACCTGCGGATTCCTTCCTGGGCGGAGGACTATGCCCTTACGCTCAATGGGGCGCCCCTGCAACCCGGCGCGGTGAGCGGCGAACAGCAGATACGCGCGACAGCCTGTGGTTACATGCCCACGGCTGCGCGCACCCTCGCTCTCAACCGCACCTGGCAACCGGGCGATGTGCTCGAGCTGAAGTTGGAAATGCCTATCCGCCTGCTACGCCAGGATCCACGAGTGCGGGGCTGCGGAGGAAAAGTTGCCGTCACACGCGGACCGCTCGTCTACTGCCTGGAAGGCATGGATAATCCTGCCGTGGACATCTTCGACGTCACCCTCAACCCCGATTCGCTTCGCGCGGCCTATGATGACGCTCTCTGCGGCGGCGCGATGCGACTTCTGGGGCGTAGCCGCACGGGCGAAGCGCTGAACTTCATCCCCTATTTCTGCTGGGGCAATCGCGGACGGAGTGGGATGACCGTGTTTGTGCAAGTCTGACCAAGGGGATTTTTTTTGCCACGATTTTCACGAATGCCGTAACTGCTTAGACTCCTAGTGCCAAACTTGAACTGCGGACTAAAGTCCGTTAAGAAGGGTGATTTTCGGTGCCGCGCTGCACGCGGCACCGAAAATCACCTTCAAAAACCGCAGCATTAGCCGCTCTCCGTTGTGGCAAACAGGGAAACGCTAAGCAGTTAGCAGATATTACCAATACTGAATCAGTGACGTCAATCGAATTTCACAGAGAAAGACCAAAATCGTAGAGGTAGATGATGCTCAAAACACGCTGGCTTCCTGAAGACCCCCCGTTGCCGGAATATCCCCGACCGACCATGCGCCGCGAGCGCTGGGTCAACCTGAATGGCTGGTGGGATTACGCCATCGCCCCGCGCCGGCAAACGACGGCGCCCCAGCCCACGGGCAAAATCCGCGTCCCCTATGCCATCGAGGCGGCGCTCTCCGGCGTGCAACGGGCGCTGCTGCCCGAGGAGCGGCTGTGGTACCGGCGCGATTTTGCATCACCCTTGACGCCAGAAGAGCAAGCGTCCGGCGCACGGGTGTTGCTGCATTTCGGCGCGGTGGATTGGCAGGCGGAGGTCTTCGTCAACGGCAAGCGCGCCGGAAGTCATGAAGGGGGCTACACACCCTTCAGCTTCGACATCACGGAGGCTCTGCGCACGGGCGAGAACGGGACCTCGAACGAGGTAGTCGTCGCGGTCTATGATCCCACGAATACCGGCATGCAACAATGCGGCAAGCAAGTGCTGCGTCCCAACAGCATCTGGTATACCG
This sequence comes from Chloroflexota bacterium, assembly GCA_022707705.1. Classification (GTDB taxonomy): domain Bacteria; phylum Chloroflexota; class Anaerolineae; order B4-G1; family SLSP01; genus JAAZNO01. The sequence goes on along the minus strand of JAKJAC010000149.1, from coordinate 7,041 downwards.
CCGTCTCCGGTATCTGGCAGACGGTGTGGCTGGAAGTCGTGCCGGCGACGAGCATCGCGGCGTTGAAGCTGACGCCGGATCTCGACGCAGGCGCTCTAGCCGTGGAGGTCGCCCTCAGGGGGGAAGCCCGCGGGGCAACCGTGAGAGCCGTGGCGCTCGATGGCAACGTGGCGGTCGCGGAGGCAAGCGGAGCCACGGCAGAGCCGCTCACCCTGGTGATTCCCCAACCGCACCCGTGGAGCCCAGCAGACCCACACCTGTACGATTTGCGCGTGCAACTGCTCCACGAGGGGCAGGTCGTGGATACGGTCGAAAGCACTTTCGCGCTGCGCAAATTCAGCCTGGAACCCGACGCGCGCGGAACTCTGCGCTTCCATCTCAACAATCAGCCGCTTTTCCTATACGGTCCGCTAGACCAGGGCTACTATCCGGATGGGCTATACACACCGGCGAGCGAAGCCGCCATGCTGTTCGATCTCGAATACACCAAGAGGATCGGCTGCAACATGGTCCGCAAGCATGTTAAGGTGGAGCCTGCCCGGTGGTACGCCGCCTGTGACCGGCTAGGGTTGATTGTCTGGCAAGATATGCCCAATGGCGGG
>JAKJAC010000149.1:0-6429 GCA_022707705.1 Chloroflexota bacterium | reverse complement strand
CCGCCACGACGCTGCTGGCGCTGCTGGCGGGCTTCAACCAGCATGACGATACCTGGATGGCGCGACGGGGGCGTGGTGAGGACGCCAACCGCATCCAATTCTGTCGCGAGATGCAGGAGTTGGTGGACCATCTGTTCAACGTGCCCTGCATCGCCGTGTGGGTGCCCTTCAACGAGGGTTGGGGGCAATTCCAGGCGCGGGATACCGCGGCATGGTTGAAAGCCTATGATCCAACCCGGCTAGTGGACCAGGCATCGGGATGGTTCGACCAGGGCGGCGGCGATTTCCAAAGCCTGCATATCTACATGCGCAAGCTCTACCACCCGCGCCCCGATTCACGGCGGGCGTTTATCATCTCAGAATTCGGCGGCTATGGTTGCCGCGTGTCGGGTCATGTGTGGGATGAGACCCACAAGTTCAGCCAGCGCTATTTCGAGTCGCCCGCGGCATTGACCGAAGCCTATATCACGCTGCTGAAACGCGACCTTGCGCCGCTCATTGCGCAGGGGTTGGCAGGCGCCATCTATACGCAGACGACCGACGTGGAGATCGAAATCAACGGCTATCTCACCTACGACCGCGCGGTCGAGAAGATGGATGCCGAAACGCTGCGGCGCGCGCACGAAACGCTGTATGCAATTTTTGCCGAGGTTGTGAAGTGACTTTACCAACGCGGGAGCAAGCGCAGCGTTTGATGCAGGAGGCAGAGCGCCTCAATCCAGGACCGTGGGTGCGCCATTCCTGGTACGTCGCGGAGGCGGCGTGCGCCATCGCGCAACGCCATCCCGCGCTCGAACCGGAAAGCGCCTGGATCATGGGATTCCTGCACGATATCGGGCGGCGCGCCGGGAAAACCGCCATGCGACACACGCTCGATGGTTACGCTTTCCTCATGGAGCAGGGCTTCAACACAGCCGCACGGCTCTGCATCACACACGTCTTTCCCATCAAAGACCTGCAAGCGGTCGCGTGCCAGTGGGATTGCAGCGCAGAAGAGATGGCATTCCTGGAAGCGTTTCTTGCCGGCATTGAATTCGACCTCTACGACCGGCTCATCCAGCTCTGCGATGCCATTGCCCTACCGACCGGCTTCTGCCTGATGGAGAAGCGCCTGATGGACGTCGCGCTACGTCACGGCGTCAATGACAGGTCCATTGAGCGCTGGCAGGCGTTTCTGGGCATCCAGCAAGCTTTCGAAGCTGATTTAGGGTGCTCCATCTATATGCTGCTGCCCGGCGTCGTGGAAAACACCTTCGGTTTCGAGAGCAGCGTGCTACCGCGCGTGGAGTAAGCCGGTACCGCCGCTATTCCAGTCCGGCTTCGCGCAACGCGCCGACAAGGCTCTCCTTGCTGGGCGCTAACCCCACGAATTTAACCAGATCACCGATGACGAGCGCGGGGGCGTTGCCGATAGCGTATTCTTCCCATGCCGGGTCGCCGGGACCCGTGTGGAAAATAATCTCTACCTGCTCGCCGTATTCAGCCTCAATCTGCTTGAGCAAGCGCTTGACCGCAACACCGCCAGAGCAAGGCGGAATGGAGACAAAGGCTTCGATCCTTATTTTAGACATAGTCCACCTTCACGCAGCGCATTGTTAAGCGTCGCTTCACTGGGGCACATCCCCTCGATACGGATGTTGCCATTCACGACGGCGGCAGGGACACAGAACAGCCGGTATTCCTCGAATTTCGCCACACCGTCTTGCCCGACATAGACGGTCAGGTCCAGCTCGCCAGGATATTTAGCAGCCACACGCTGCGCCAATTCCACCAGCGCCACACAACCGGGGCATGGCGGATTACCACTGAAGATTTCTAGTTTGACCATGAAAACCTCCTGAATTGATGATGGAACCTGTACAGAGAGCTATCCTCACACGCAATGTGGATGCGCGTTGGAACTATTGCGCAGAAGCTGCCAGATGCTTTTCCAGAATCGGGATCAGCTGCGCGGCGGGGACCACTTTCCCACGCCCGACCACTTCATCGCCGACGACAACCAGGGGTGTGGAGAGGACGCCGTAAGCCTCCGCCTCAGGACCTAGCGCGTCGTATTTCACAACTTCCACTCGCCCGGGAAATTGCTCAGCCGCTTTGAGCGCCTCACGCTCGGCGCGCTTGCAGTTAGCGCAAGGCGGCGTTGTGCCAAAGACTTTGATGTGTAACATAAATCCTCCCGCTCCTCTTCGCTTTCGCGCTCACTCAGCCTGAAGCCAGGCTGCAATCTCGCTCTTTTGCGGCAACCGCCCGGAGCATTTGAGCACTTCATCAATGACCAAGGCAGGCGTCATCACCACGCCATAAGCCATAATGACATCCATGTCCTTCACTTTCGTGAATGTTGCTTCGACACCCACTTCGGATGCTGCTTCGCGCGCCAGCTCTTCCAGGCGCTGGCATTTGGGACAACCCTTACCAAGAACCTTAATTTCCATAGTACCCCCTAAATGTGCTTAAATTTGCGGTACGGTGTTCTATCTCACTACCCAACCAAAGATCAGGCCCGCCAGGGTGCTGAATACCGCGACCAAGCCCACATAGACCCAGGTCTTCTTCTTGCCGATGACGCTCTGCGTGATGAGAATGGACTGCAAGCTCAGCTCCGGGTCAGCCAACAGATACGCCAGCAAGGGACCACGCTGCATTCCCAACGAGAGGAAGGTCTGCGCAATAGGCACCTCGACCAGCGTGGGGAAATACATGAAGACACCGAAGAAGACGCCCGCCAGGTTTGCCCAAAGCGTGTTGCGCCCTGCCAGGGTCGTGATCCACGCGGCAGGAATCACCGCCCGCGCCATTCCCGCCAGGAAAACGCCCACCAACAGCAGCGGGATAATCTGCTTAACGAAACGCCACATCTCCCACAGCCATTCCTGAATTTCGTAAGTTTCGAACTTCTTGATCGCCATGCCCCATATTCCTGCCAACAAAACAATCTCCGCAAGCAGTTTACCGGTGATGCCAATGCTCAGACCTTGGGATTTTACGGCTATCTTGAAGGAAGCAACAACGATAGTAAAGGTGACCAGGCCCAAGGCGACGGGCGTCCAGCGGTTATAGCCTTCGTCCACCGTGCTCAAGCCCTTCCATGCGGTCACCCCGATGAGCGCCAACAAGCCGATGAGGAAGACCCCATGGATGCTCACACCTTCGATACCCAGAGCAGGATCAGGTGGCACAAGACGATCCAACCAGGCTTGAAACCCGGGCGCCCACGCCTCGCCCACGGTAAAGGTCAGGTAGCTATTGGTCAACACTCCTACTTGCAGCGTGCCAGCGATCAGCGTTCCGAGCAGCAGTGCAAAGAAAAGCCAGACATGCGCCGGAACCGTCGCCGCTGCCCCAAACGCGCTGTTGTTCGTCGCCGCGTCATGCGCGGCATCATCCTTGCGGAAAATCCATGCCATGAGCAAGCCGATGCCAATACCAAAGGCGATAGAAAGCACGACCCGTGCAAGCGCGATGTCCATGCCAATCGCCACACCCGTCAGCGAGATCGCCAGAATGTTGATCGCAGGACCGACAAAGAGAAAGGTGATTGCCGGACCCAATCCCGCGCCCTTTTTGTAGATGCTGGCGAAAAGCGGCATGATGGTGCAAGAACAGACTGCCAGCACAAAGCCCCCCAGAGCAGAGGCAGGATAGGAAATCCATTTCGGGGTGTTGCGACCCAGGAATCTGGTGATGGCTTCTTTGGGGAACAGCGCCGAAAGCGCCCCCGCGATGAAGAATGCCGGCAACAGGCACAACAATACATGCGCCGCCAGATACGCCGCCAGGCTTCCCAGACCCGTTTGAAGTAGCGTAACCAGGTATTGCGGGATATTCACCATTTCACCTCCATAATATCAGCTAACACCATATATGCAAGAAACTGCATACTAAAAATCAAAAAAACAACCTGACACGAGACTTTGTCCCAGTCAGGTTAGCCGGTTCAGCTACAACACCCGGTTGAGCCGGTGCAGTGCGGACAGGGACAACCCGCCACACATTGAACGGGTTCTGCCGGTCCCAGCGTTTCTTCTAGCAGACGAAGGATATACCCATCCACGATACGGTAGTAGACATTGAGTCCGTCTTTTTCATCTACCACGACCCCCGCTTCGCGCAAGACACGCAATTGCTGGGAGACATAGGCTTGAGGACGCCCTAACACAGCCTGTAAATGGCAGACGCAAGCTGGTCTACGGCGCAACTCATCCAGAATATGCAGGCGCGAAGCGTGTGCCAACAGCTGGAAAACCGCTGCGCTGGCGACATACCCAGATGAGCGTTGATTCATGAAGGCTCCCGTACTCTACATGCACTTTACTGCATATAGTATACAAAGAAAACCCCGCGCTGTCAAGCGGCAACTCCGATCTCCGATCGGGGAGCATTTCATGATGGGGTGACAACGAAGAAAGGGGAACTTTCGCGACGCGGCTTTGCCGTATCGCGAAAAATCACTCAAGGGGCGCAGGTGTACCCGTCTCTTTTATGCGTCCGACCTCACGCGAAAAGACACCTGCAACGATAGGTTTCAACAAAATGAAAGCCGCCATCATCGTGGAATAGAGCGGTTGCCCGATCAGACCGGCTGTAAATAGCAAGTTCTCGCTGATGATACTGGTGCTGAATTTGGACGTCAAGCCCACGCCCAGTGCAACTGACTCGCGTTTGCCGATGAGGTTGCGGAACAAGACATAGGAGATGCCCATACGCGTGCACAAAGCAATCGCCATAATCGCCAACACGAGCCATGGGTAGGTCAGGAGCGCACTAAACGACATTCTCCCACCCAGGCTCAGGAAGAAAAACGGTCCTAAGAAGATGTTGCCCACGAAGAAGATCGGCTTTCGATAATGCTCAATGGCTTTTGGAGGTAGCAATTGCCTTACCGTAATACCCCCGAAGATTGCAGCAACAACACCCATGTTTTCGAAATAGCGTGTTCCGAAGTAAATGAAGGCGAAGATCACCGCGAAAATCGTGAACGGGAGCACGAAGGAATCGCCGGGCACTTTGCTCAGAACACGCTGAGCCGTTGGACTGAACCAGATCAAAAGGAGTGTGGCGAGCATCAGACCGACCAGGACCAACACGATACGGGTGGATTCCTGCCAGGCTGCAGCAGCTGGACCACCGGCAACAAGCGCCGGTAAGGCGATAACGACCGCGAGTACTAGAATTTCGAAAATATCGTCGAAGACCCCGATCCCGAGCGCCAGCTGCCCAAAGCGCGTGTGCTCCAACCCAAACTCTTTGAGAATGGCGAGCAGCACTACTTCGCCTACTGTCCCAAAGGCAATGCCAGCTACCAGAGCGATGATAAAGGAATGATTTACGAACTTTGGGAAACCAAAGTAGAAGAACAGCGCCAGCACAAAGCCCTCAGTCAGGGTTAGCAGGATATTGCCCCCCACGATGTATTTACCCAGTTTGCGGATCTGCGTCAATTCCAGATCCATGCCCAGGGTGAACAGGAAGAAGAGCATCCCCAAACGCGCCAGGAATTGGAAGTCCCGACCCGCCATAGTCGTTTGGAACCAGCCCAAGGTGGCTAACGTCAAGCCGAACACCACAACGGTGAACATCCATGGCAAGCGAAGGACTTTGTTGACCGCGTAACCCACCGTCGCAATCACCAGACACGTTAAAGCTGCCAATAAAAAGATATCCACACCGAACTCCTTCGTCAAATCGCTATTTCGTATGCTTCTCACTCATTTTTGCTTATACTGCTCCAACATGGAACGAGGCGGGAAAGTGATGGCTTTGGGTTTACACACATTCGCACACGAGCTGCATCCGATGACACACGCCAACGGTTCCGCCACCCAGACTTTGCCTTCTTCGGCAGGCATCAGGCAGTGCGTGCTGCACAACTTGAGGCAGACCCCACAACCATTACATAGATCGGCAGCGACTGTGGGGAACCAGGGGATTGCCTCGCGCGGATAGCCGCGCCACAAGCCATAGCCATGCTTGCGACCAGGATCGCCGCTCTCCGATTGCGTCAGGTATGCCGCATACTCACGCTCAAAGGCTGCCGCGTACAAATCCCGCGCACTGACGGGAATATAGTTGTTCCGGCTAATATCGGCGACAATCTTTGCGCCTAAGCCCGCGTCACCCGGTTTGCATCCGGCAGCGCGCAAGGCTGCAAAAACCTCACCCAGCCCGTGCAACCCGACAGGGCTCCCATCCACGATAATTTGACGATAACTGCTCGGAAAAGGCATCGTTTGTTCCTGCGGTATGGCTATCTCACGACTGAACACTACATGCATTCATTTGCATGTAATATACCCTATTTCGCTTTCGCAGCAAGTTCACCCGGGTACGCTTCAAAATCGTGAGGATCTTTTTGAGTAGAACCAGTCATCTGCGCTATGCCCAATGCACCCAGCAATTCCAAATATGGCTTTTCATAGGGATGATATC
>JAKJAC010000148.1 GCA_022707705.1 Chloroflexota bacterium | reverse complement strand
CACTTTGTTGGCTCAACTGCAAGATCGCCATTACTTCTGACACCGGCTTACCTTCGCTCACATACAGGAGCGCGTGAATCCGTTTGAGCAAGCGCAAGTGGCCACGCCGGTACGCTTGATGCAACTGTAGGAGCAATTGTTCCCGTAACGTGTTAGACAACGTCAAGCGTATGTGCATGATCTGAGCCTCCAAGCCAAGTTTTTGCGCTAGGGGAACGCAACGGTTCCGCGCTGCTGCTCATTATAACGCTTCCCTAAATGTTTTTCTGAAGGTCTATAGCCATAGAGGTGAAATATGCGTAATCGAGGGCGACAGTGTGGTGGACGTGGTTGCAATCGCCGGATGGGACAATTTCTGGATCCGGCGTTGTTACTGCTGTTGAAACAGGCGCCGGCTCACGGCTATACCTTTCTGAGCCGCATGGCTGAATTCGGACTCGAGTTCCTGGCGCCCACCGTAATCTATCGTGCGTTGCGTGAGATGGAGGAGCAGGGGTGGGTTAGCTCCACATGGGATGAGGAAGCCACGCAAGGTCCGCCGCGCCGGATTTATGCGCTCACCGCCTTGGGACAGGATGTGCTGCGCTGCTGCGTGGCACAGCTGTACGACATGCGTCAGGTGCTCGAGTATTTTCTGATGTTGTATGCCGAGCTCACAGAAGACGACGAACCGGACGCACTTAAGGTGCAACCTATCAACGAGGAGGCTATCATGCGACTGGCGATTCCCGCCCTTGGTGCCGATCTTGACGCACCCACTAGCCCAGTTTTTGGACGCTGTCAGACCTTCATTTTGGTCAATCCTGAAACCCTGGAGTTCGAGGTTCTGCCCAACCCGGCGCATGATGCTTCCGGTGGGGCGGGGGTGCAATCCGCGCAGCTGGTGTTACAGCATGGCGCTGAAGCAGTGCTCGCACGGAGTCTGGGACCAAAAGCCTTTAGCCTGATCCAGTCAGCGGGTGTGCCCATCTATGTGCTGGAAGGCGCCACCGTACGCGAGGCAGTCAGAGCTTTTCAGGCGAAACGATTGATCAGGCTCTAGGTCTCGCTATTACTTGTGCAGTTATTGGGTGTGTGAAACCAATCTTTTTGGAGGACCAGGTATGACGAAAATCGCGATTGGCGTATTGGATGCTAACGGACTGGAGGCGCAGGTCAGCCCACATTTCGGGCGCTGTCCGTATTTTGCCCTGGCGGATGTGGAGGGCAAGGAAGTGCTCGGCGTGGAAATGATCTCCAACCCCTTTTACCCCAACCACGAACCGGGGCAAATCCCCGAGTTCATTCACCGACAGGGAGCGCAGGTGATGCTCGCCGGTGGGATGGGCGGGCGCGCGGTCGCTTTCTTCCGCGAGTACGGCGTTGAACCGGCGACGGGCGCGGCGGGGGTCACTCGAACGCTATCTCGGTGGCGGGTTGAACGGTGCCTCGCCCTGTGACGAGAGCGTTGAGCACGGGCACGGTTAAGTTTCAAAGGAGACTAAAGCTCCCATGTACGAGTCATACCTGCCCATATGCGGTGTGGCTGGTTCCGGAATGAGGCAGCGATGATACTCGCGATCGCCAGCGGCAAAGGTGGCACAGGCAAGACCACCGTAGCGGTGAGTCTAGCCCTGAGCCTGGCAGAATGGCACCCGCTCTTTCTCGACTGCGATGTGGAGGAGCCGAATGCGGCGCTCTTTCTGCGTCCGGAGCTTACCGAGAGCCGGAAGGTAGGGCAACTGATTCCTGTGGTGGATGAGGAGCACTGCACACACTGCGGGCGTTGCGCCAAAGTCTGCGAATATCACGCCATTGCCGTTATCGGCACGCAAGTGCTGGTGTTCCCAGAGTTGTGTCACGGCTGCGGCAGTTGCATGCGACAATGCCCCGAGAATGCCATCCATGAAGAACTTAATGTGCTGGGAACATTGGAACAGGGCTGGGCTGGCACAGTGGAATTTGCCCAGGGGATGCTTAACGTGGGCGAGGCGCTGGCGGTGCCGGTAATCCGGCAGCTCAAGCAGTGGGCGATCCCACCTGAGGGTAGCAACCGCCCGGTGATCCTCGACGCACCGCCGGGCGCAGCCTGTCCGGTGGTGGAGACGCTGCGCGGGGCAGATGCTGTGCTCCTTGTCACCGAGCCGACGCCCTTCGGTCTGCACGATTTGCGCGCGGCGGTGCAGGTTAGTCGCGAGGTAGAAGCATCCCGTGGCATGTCTCTGCCCATCGCCGTCGTCATCAACCGCGCCGGTGTGGGCGATGCGGGTGTAGAGGCTTACTGCGCTGCCGAGGGCCTCCCGATCCTGCTGCGTATCCCATTGGAACGCGCCATTGCCGAGGGCATCGCGCGCGGCGAGACGCTCGTTTCCATCCACCCCGAGTATCAACCCGCGTTGGCGGGGTTATGGGATACGCTCGCCGCGCGGGTCAGGCTAGGAGGCTGAGATGCCCGATTGGCTTGTGTCATAGCCGATTGTGGCGCAAATCTGTCTGACGAAAGAGCTGGAAAACGATGAAATACCGGCGAGCGGTGCAATTCTTTTTCGGCACGCTGTTGATTTACTTGCTGCCTTCGCTGCTGGGCTGGGGGTTGGGCGACCTGGCAGGCTATTTCGCCAGCGGACCGCGTGCGGGTTATGCTGTAATCGTTGTGCTGCTCGGACTGGGTGTGGGGATTCAGGCGATTATTGCACCGGCGGGTATCAGAGGCACCAGCGGAAACGCGGAAAAGCGTGTGGCGCGGCAGACTGTGGTCAAGGTGATCATCATCCTGGTCATGTACGCCGGTCTGACCCTGCTGCCCCTCGCCGACCGGCGCGGGTTGGCTGTGTGGCAAAGCAGAGAGGGAATACGATGGTTAGGTGTGTCGCTGACAGCGCTGGGCTTCGGGTTGGTGCTGTGGTCGGGGATCGCACTAGGGCGCTTTTACAGCGCCGATGTGACGCTTCAGAATGACCACCAGCTCATTACAGCGGGACTGTATAGCGTGTTGCGCCACCCACGTTACCTGGGTGTGCTGCTGACGACATTGGGGCTCGCGTTGCTCTATTGCTCGTGGATCGGCTTGCTAGCATTTGCGCCAATGCTCGGCGTCATCCTGTTTCGCAGCCACGATGAAGAAGCGCTGCTTTGGCAGACCTTCGGCGCAGAATGGGAAGCCTACTGTCGCCGTTCCTGGCGTTTGTTGCCCTATCTCTACTGAGGTCTGGAAGCCATGTTGTCTGAGCTCCCCACGCTGAGTTTACGAGAACTTGACGAGCGCAATTTGCAGCAAGAGCTGGCGAACATCGCGCGGATTGGCTATCGTCAGCCGGCAACTGTCGCTGCTTTAACGCCGGAGATCATCTCGCTGCTCGCACACAGCAATGCTGAAGTGCACGCGAGGAGCTGTTGAGCGTTGGGGCAGATTGGGTTTCGCCAACTGGCAGCGGTGGAAGGTGCTATCTCAGCACTGGTCGCACGTCTGACTGATGTTGTGCTGGAAGTGCGCGCCAAGGCGCTTTGGGCGCCAGGTCGTATCGGTCGTGCAGATCCAGGGTTGGTTGAAGCACACCTGCCCTGCATGCTAGCTTGCGCCAACGACCCTGTACCCGAGGTGCGTATGAACGTCATTTGGGTTAGCGAGAACATCGCCACGGTTTGTCCAGAGTGGTTTTCCACTACCTCGCCTGTGTTTTTGCGCCTGTTGGATGATCCTGACACACGTTATGTGCGACCGGAAGCGCCGGAGATATTTCGCGTCATCGGCAAACGCCGCCCGGATCTGGTGGCAGCGGCATTGCCAGCGTTGACAGCAAAACTCGACGATGCCTGTCGCGTGACGCGCATTCACGTGCAAGGTGCGCTTAACGCCATCCAGAAAGTCCAAAGGAAGGAATAGCGCATGCCCAGTTTACATCCTGGCTTGCCCGGCACCAAAGAAGCCTACGGGCTTAGCCTCATTCGTGAAGACGGGAGTGTGTTTCTACCGCCTGAGGCTGTAGCACATTATGGTTTGGTGGCTGGAGATCAAGTTTTGCTGATCACAACGCATCGTGGTGAGGGTGGTTTCGCCATTTCGCGGCAGCAAACGGCGGCGCGTTCGGTGTTTGCGCGTTTTGTGGTGCAGTTACCCACGTTGGACACGGTAGCCTGGTTCGACGCCAAAGCCTATGCGCTGACCGGCTTTGCCGACGGGCGGATTCGCCTGACACCGGAGATGCTGGATGCCTACCACGTCACGGTGGGGCAGAAGTTGATGGTCGTCAAAAGCACAACCATCGTCATGAGCTGCACGCCGGTCGAAATCTGGGAGCGTAAGTTTGCGCAGCGTGGCATGACCATCGAAATTGAAAATATCCACAAGCTGGATGTGACCTGATGAAACAACTCGTCATTCTGAGCGGCAAGGGTGGGACAGGCAAGACAACGGTGGCGGCGGCACTGGCACATTTGGCTGCGCAAACACATTCGGTGGTCCTTGCCGATGCTGATGTGGATGCGGCGAATCTGGGACTGATGCTGGCACCGGTCACGCAGGAGATGCATGACTTCACCGGCGGCAAAGTCGCGGAGATTGACCCGGTAGTGTGCAGCGCGTGTGGACGCTGTGCCGAGGTCTGTCGTTTTGACGCGGTGCGGGCGGGCACAGTTACCACTGTAGATCCGCTGGCTTGCGAGGGTTGCGCCGCTTGTTATTACGAATGCCCGGTAGAAGCCATTACGATGACGCCTCAACGTGCCGGGCAATGGTTCGTCGCTGACACACGTTACGGTCCACTCTATCACGCGCATCTCTTCGCCGGGCAGGAGAACTCCGGCAAGCTCGTCACGCTGGTCAAACAGATGGCGCGACTGCGCACATTAGACGACCAGGCCGAGCTGTTGCTGGTGGATGGCCCGCCGGGAATTGGCTGTCCGGTCATTGCTGCATTGGCGGGGGCGGATTTGGTCCTCATTGTAACTGAACCGACGATCTCCGGCGCGCATGATTTGGTGCGGATTTTGGGCGTTGCCGCGCACTTCCAGGCGCGGGCGGCAGTGCTACTCAATAAGACTGATCTTAACCCTGCGCAGGCGGAGACCATTGCGGCGACGTGCGCGGAGCGTGACATTCCACTGGTAGGCACTCTTCCCTACGACCCGGCGGTGACGGAAAGCATGGTGCGCGGAGAACCGGTCACGATGGGAGATGGGGCGGTCGCGGCGGCACTGCGGGAGGTGTGGGCTGTGTTGCAGGCGCATCTCCAGAATGGTTAAGCGGAAAGAGGGGAGCAACTTATGGAATTCTTTCCTAACCTGGAATGGGGCTGGCTGAACGGCTGGCTCTTGCTGGGGCTGCTGTGTTTGACCGAGGGCGTCTGTTTCCTGCTCTTCCCCAAAGCGGTGGCCAAACGGCTTTTCGACCGCTCCGGTTGGAGCGAGAAGCAAGTCGTCTTCACGGTAATCGGGAAACTGGTCGCGTTGGTTTGCCTGACCTTGCTCATTTTCACGCCGCTGAAATTGGGGGCGCCGGTCTTCTTCATCGGTGCTGGCGTGACCGTCCTGGGGCTAAGCAGTTTGCTGGCAGCTTTGCTCAACTTCAAAGACACGCCGCTGGATCAGCCCGTGAGCCGGGGTATGTATGTATCGCATTTCGCGCCATCCCCAAATCGTGACGTCTTCTGTGGTCCTGTTAGGGACGTGCATCGCCATTGGCTCCTGGGCGGCGTTTCTTGCCCTGGGCATCGCCAGATTCTTTAGCCACCTGGGAATTCTGGCTGAAGAAGAAATCTGCTTGCAACACTATGGCGATGCCTACCGGGCTTATATGCAGCGCACGCCCCGATATTTGGTGTTCTTTTAGCGTGGAGGCAAGCTGTGCAGATATTCCCTGAACTCACACTCGAATTGTGGGGCGGCTGGATTTTTCTGTTGCTTTTCATCGTGGTCTTTGGTAGCGTAGTCAGATCGTTTCCCAAAGATGTGATTGCGCGCCTGTATGACGCCTCCCACTGGACGCCCGCGCAGCGTAATTTCACACGGATTGGCAAGGTGCTCTCGCTGGCGGTTTTTGTCCTGGTTGCTCTGACACCACTCGACAGTACCACGGTTGTCTTCTGGGTAGGCAGCGCGCTGTTTTTCGTGGGGTTGGGCGGCCTGGTGGTCGCTCTGTTCAACTTTCGACATACTCCTGCCGGTGAACCGGCCAGGCAGGGACTATATCGCGTCTCGCGTAACCCACAATGGGTGATGTTGGTGCTGATGTCCCTGGGAACGTGCCTTGCCGCCGGTTCGTGGACAGTACTGGGGTTGATGCTGTTGGCGGTCATCTGCTATCACTTTCGTATCCTGGCGGAGGAGCGCGCCTGCCTGGTACAATATGGGGAGGCGTATCGCGCATACATGCAGCAGATTCCACGTTATTTCCTATTTTTTGGCGTCGCTTCAATGGGCGCGCATCATCCTAATTTCAAGTAGAGGAGCAAATCATGGGTAAGATTACGACGACTTATAAAGGTGGTATGTTGTTCGAGACACAGATGGGCAAGCACACGATCACGATTGACGTTCCTGCCAGCATGGGCGGCAGCGACCGGGGTCCAACGCCGCCGGAGTTCTTCGTGGCTTCGCTGGGGAGTTGTGTCGGTGCTTTCGTGGCGCAATATTGCGAGAACAACGGCATTGACACGACGGATATGACCGTAGACGTGACCTTCGACAAAGCTGATGACCCCACCCGGTTAATCAACCTCCAGGCTACCATCAATCTGCCGCACGGCGATTGCGCCAAACGCGTTAAAGCCATTGAGCGCGTCGCCGAGCATTGCCCGGTGCATGCCACCATCAAGACCATGGAGGGGCTAACGTTGAAAATCCGTGGGATGGAGCAGTGTGATTTGATGCCTGAGGGCTGAGGCTGTTTATATGGAAGAAGAACGCCAGCTGCTCGAAATCCACGGGCAGGATTATGCCGCCTACCAACAGCGCACGGGGATGTTTCTCCCCAAACTGCGCGGTTAATGCGCACTTACCTGGATTGTTATCCTGGTTTCCTGCGGCAGGCTGCGCAAGCAGCGCGGCAGGTAGGGTGATGGCACGGCAGAGCCAGACGGCATAAGCCAGGATTATTCAAAAGTCACGGGGCAGGTATTTGACCTGCCCCGTGTGCATTTTGCGCCACTACTGCGTCGGGCGTCTATCACAGCACAGTGACTACCGCAACGCTTTATTGCTTCAAAACCGCATCCAAGACCTGTTCTTTGGTCAACTTCTTGGTGCAGAAAAACCAATCGTGGCAGGTCAGATCCTGGTTCTCCATGCGCTCTTTGGCCACACCACAGGAACCAGCGGTTGGCACAATCACATCATCACCGGGTCGCCAGTCCGCCGGGGTAGCGATGTCAAAAGCGTCGGCGGTCTGAAGCGCAATGACGACACGGTAAAGCTCATCGAAGTTCCGTCCCATACTGAGCGGGTAGTAGAGGATGGTGCGGATAATCCCCTTGGGGTCAATCACGAAGACCGCCCGCACGGCTTTGGTGGAACTCTCCCCTGGCTGAATCATGCCATACTTTTTGGCGACTTCCATCGTGATGTCTTCAATTAAGGGGAAACGGACTTCCACATCCTTCATTCCCTTATATTGGATTTTCTCTTTGATGGTGCGTAGCCAGGCGATGTGGCTGTACAAACCGTCCACCGACAGCCCTACCAGTTGGCAGTTGGCTTGCGCGAATTGCCCTTCCATCGAGGCAAACGTCATAAATTCCGAGGTGCAGACCGGGGTGAAATCAGCCGGATGGCTGAAGAGGATTACCCAACTCCCGGCATATTGCTCTGGGAAGTTGATCTCCCCCTGGGTTGTCACCGCCTTGAAGGCGGGGGCGGGATCGCCAATACGCGGCATTGCGAAACTTTGCTCTTCCATACTAAACCCTCCTATTTTGATGTGCGCCGGGATTATAAAACCAGTGAGGGCTGGCGCTACGCCACACTCTGGTACAGCTTCTACGATTGGTGTGCCGGCAGCCTAATTGTAGGCGTCGCGCGTCTCTTGATCCGCCATGATCAGCGCAAGGAGCTGCTCCCATGCCGGAGCCTCCCAGGTCCCCAAGCGCGTGTGCAGCTCCAGGTATTTTGTGGGGATGGGGTGCGTGCCGACCACGACTTGCACACCGTAGCGCGCTTCAAGGAAAGCCTTGAAGGTGTGAATGCGCGGACAGGGTGGATACCCCACCACCAGCCCCGTCGCTAGATGGATGACCTGCGCGCCGTTCTTGACCATTTCCTCGCCGGTATATTCGACATTGCCTCCCGGACAGCCATCGCAGGAGGTGTAGCCCACCAGTTCCACCTCTTTGCCAGCATAGATGCTGAACGCCCCCTCGCGGTTACGCAACGCTCGCAGGCACTTGCCCCCCGCGCAGCGCCGGTACCGGTCACAGATGATGATGCCAAGCTTCATACATTCATTCACTCGTGGTGCTCCTTTATCAGGCTAATTGCTCCGCGCCGGCGAAGACCTGCTCCACCCGCACGGCGGCAACGGCGTGACCAGGCAACCGGGTGGGATTCCACCGCTGCATATCCTCGAAGAGCGGTCCTTCCGTGACATATTCGACATGACCCTTAATCTGATAGGCTTTATCCTTTTTGGTGATGAACAGGAGCGCTGCCAGGCTACCTGCCAGGATGTTGGCGCGGGTTTTGTGGAAGAAGTTATCGGCTACGAGCAGGGTATCTTCACTGAATTTGCTGACGCAAGTAGCATAGATGGCGTTAGGCATTCCGGCGTTATCCACCGTGACCAACACCACCGGACCTTCGCGTTCCTCCCAGGCTTGACTGACGGTTTCGGGCAACACGGTCATTGGAATTCTCCTTATAGTTAATGATCGGCGCAGTGCTTCGCAGCGCCGCCAGCGCCGGGCGGGCACGCGGCGCGACGAGCCAAAACAGCGCGGTCATCACAATTGCTGAGGTGAGGCACCAGGCACACGTCGCGCCGATAACGAACGGCTCAAGAAAAGTCAGGTAGATGGAAAACGCGATCCCGAAGCAGGTCATCCCAACCAGCGCCAGTTGCGCGAGCTCAGCCCACGGGCGGCGCGCCCAATGCGCCACAGCCCAAGCCGCGCCAATGGCGACGTAGCCTAGTACACCCAACACAGCAATCGGCAAGAAACCAAAAAGCAGGGCAAACTCGCTTTGTTGTACCGCGTTGCAATCTCCCACCGGACCGCAGACGGCAGCGACCTGTTGTGTCTCCACGTAGGCCAGGTAGCCCGCTACCATCAACCCGAGTACAACCAACGGCGGGATAATAGCCCACTGCCAGCGCCTAACTTCCGCAACGGGTGTACGGGTTAGCGCCCAGCCTTGATAGAGGACACTCGCGAGCATCCCCAGCAATACCAGCACCGATAGTCCATTGCCCAATGGGTCGCGGATGAAGCGGTCACGCCAGGTCTCTTTGACGACACCTGGGATAGCAGGAGCGGGAACTGGCATGGCGGTGGGAGCGTTAACCGTTGCCTCGGTCGCCGCCTGCGTGGGGGCGGGGGTGGCTTCTGGCGTAGCCGTCGTCGTAGGCGCGCTCGCCGCCAACGCTTCCAGCAAGCCCGGAATAGCGGGCCAGTCCAGACCGCCCTGTGCCAGATAGGTCTCAATCAGTCCCGGTAGTTCGGTGGGGATTTCACCTGACCCTACCAGCACCGTCTCGCCGATGACGAGCGTCGGCACGCCCCGACGCTCTGGTGGAATGGCGAAGGCTTCGATAGTAGCTTGATACAACGCTTGACCGCCCGAATCAGCTACATTGACGCCGACAATCTCGAATTGCTCGCCGTATTGCTTCAACAGCGGCGGCAAGACGTTCTCGATGACGTGATGGCAGTGTCCACATGAAGGCGAATAGAACATGACCGCGTGAACCACCGGACCCTCGGCAGCAGCATTTACGGTGAGCGCGCCGCTGGCTAGCAACAACCAACTCAGCCACAAAGCAACCCAACTGCGCAACACTTTGTCACACATAGTGCTCCCGCTCAGGCTGCCAGACGCTCAAGGATGGCATCAAGTATAGGGGCAAAATCCGCGCTCTGATAGGTTTCAATCTGCCCTGCGTCACCTGCCTGCGCCAGGCTCTGTTCCAGCCCCAGCGCTCCCAAGAACGGTGCACCGAACTCGGCGGCCAACGTGTCGGCGTGACTGATGCCAAACAGATCAAACCGCTCACCGCAATGTGGGCAGCGAGCATAGCTCATATTCTCCACCACCCCCAGAACCGGCTTGTTAACCTGGCGGGTCATGTTGGCGGCTTTACGCACAATCATATCAGCCAGGTCTTGGGGTGTGGTGACAAGGACCACCCCTGTAATCGGCAAATCCCGCAGCACGGTCAGCGCCGCATCCGATGTGCCCGGCGGCATGTCTATGATCAGAGCATCCAGCGGTCCCCAGATTACATCATTCCAGAACTGTTGGATCATCTTGGAGATGAGTGGGCCGCGCCAGATGACGGCGTCGTCTTCCCGCTCCAGCAGCAGATTGACTGAGATTATCTTGATACCGCCGTG
>JAKJAC010000147.1 GCA_022707705.1 Chloroflexota bacterium | reverse complement strand
ACTGGCGTTCCAGCGCCTTCATGCGCAGCCACAGGTACACCACTGCGCCGCCCGCAACAAGCACTACCAGGACGAGCACGATGGCGAGCACCGTGGCCGTGACGCTTCCCGCCGTCTGACCGGCGGCGCTCACGGTGGCGGCAGCGGCGATCTGGCGTGTGGCGCTGGCTTGCTCGCCCAACGCCCAGGCCAGCAGCGCGATCACCAACAGAACCGCCAGGCTTGCCAACAAGGTCTTCATGGTTTCCTCCACAACACGCCCGGAACCACGACCGTGAACCACTCGGTCTCGATGATGCCGACCGGCTCACCCAGGCCTAGGCTGCGATAGACCCAGCGCGGGACCTCGTAAGTGCCGCAGGTGGTGTTGAGGGTGTACACCCACGGCTCGCGCGGCAGTTTGAGCGAATGGGTCGTGAGCAACCAGCAATAGGCGCCGTAGTCGAGGGGTTGATCTGAATGATCGGCGCAACCTGCCAGCAGCAGACTGACCAACGCTACTACCAGAATGGCTCTATTGCGTGGGTGCATGATATGCCTCCTAGTATGAGAACATCACGATGCTGAAGGTGTCCGTTGCTCAGTCATCAAACAGCTCTCGATAAAAGCTTCCAGCTCGGCCCGACGAATCCGCACCAGGCGTTTTCCTGGTCCTAGTTTCAACGCCGGGAGAGCACCACTCTGAATCCACCGGGAAACCAGTTTGGGACTCACATTCAGAATCAGCGCGGTCTCCATAATGGTGAAGAGCTCCAAACCTGGCGTGCGACTACTGCGATCAACTTTCTCCGGCATCTCAGTCCTCCTTATGACTCTGATGAGCATTGGTGATAGGCAACAAAAAAGCCCAATGCATAACGCATTGGGCTAGTTGTCAGCTACCAGGCAACAAAAAAGACCCAATGAGTTAGCTCATTGAGCCTTCAGCGCTTGTCTTTTTCAAAAGTAAGTGCTATACTGTCAGTGAATCTGGGGATCGTGAAGCAGTGCGATCAATCGTTAACAATTCGGGAACCTGTCAAGCGCGACGATGATTCCTGCGCGGAAAACAAGCCCCAAACCGGAGGGCGTGGAAACGAGTCCTTGTGTATACCTGAATTTACCAGGACAAGTGGCCTACGCCCGTCGCTCCCGCTGAGACAATATTGCATCAGAGGAAAAGAGTACAAGTTAGGCTGAATGGCAGTTAGCTTGTAACCTCTGACCCGAACTCCTGCGAGTACCAGTCGCAGGAGTTCATTTTTTTGTAATAAGGTGCTATCTGGCGCGCTGAGGCTTTCTTGCAGCGCCTCCAGACCTTTTCCAGCCTTAATTATAGCAGTTATTTCGAGTGGCGTCAAGCTGCTCATGACCGAATTGTAATGCCACTGTTCGGTTTGGAATTCCACCTTCGTGAGCACCCCTTCCAGGTACAGTTCCCGCGCCCGCTCCCATCGCGCTTCCATTTCTGCCTTTTTTGTGGTAAGCTCGGTGTATTGCTCAGCGGTCAAAAACCATGCCGGTAGCTGCACTTGCCAATCAGGAGTTAAGCGGAATTGACGAAGTAACTGTATCACTTGCTCTTCGATCTCTTCGGCTTTCAACGTGGGCTGGTCACAAACGCCCGTGTGGTCTATCCGGGTCAGGTCTCGGTAGTAGCGCCGCCCACCGCAAGTCATGGCGCGCATGGTGCGACCGCAGCTGTCACAGATTAACAAACCCGATAAAAGATACACGCGAGGTTCACGGTTGACCGTCCGGGAGCGACGGGAGAGCTGTTGCCGCAATTCCTGCGCCCGTTCAAAATCCTCCGCACTCACCAACGCAGGATGCTGACCCGGGAAGACAGCCTCCATATTGCCGCGCTTGCGTTTGTGTCCCTGCTCGTCTACACCATAGTAGGGCACTACGCCCGTATAAAAGCGGCGTTGCAGCGTTTCTCGGACGCTCTCTTTGCTTAGTGGTCCAGGCAGATACCGTCCCGGCAAACCTTTGGTACGGAAGGCGATTGTACTGCCGTTGGGCAGTACCAGCGACTCGGTATTGAGACGCTCCGCGATGTCGCCATCGCTATGATCACCAGCAATGTACCAGGCAAAAGCGCGTTGCACAGCGATGGATTCGATAGGATGAGCAATCAGGGTAACCCCGTTCCCCCGATCACTCGATCCCGCGTAGGGACAATATCCCGGTCCGTTAGGATCGGTGCAGGTGGCACAAGCGCCGTTACAGTAGCCAAAAGGAATCGAGCCATTCCATAGGCCTTTGCGCGCCCGGGCAATCAAGCCCTTGTGGGTTTCCTGGCTGAGATTGTCGATGTAAATCTCGGCCAACATACCCAGCACAGTCAGGCTGAGTTTGCCCCAGGGCGTAGTGAAGTCCAGGTTCTCTTTGACCGAGACAAAACTAATCCCGAGCTTGTTGAGACGTTCGAGGGTTGCCAGCAGCCCTCTGAGATTGCGGTAGAAGCGGTCAATCTTGTCCACCACGATGACATCATAGTGGTGTTGCTCAGCATCGGCCAGCAGTTGTTCCAGTGCGGGACGATGCGAGTCAGATTTGGCCGAGAGACCGGCATCCAGATATTCGTGGGTGTGGGTCCAGCCGCGTTGCCGGATGAAAGTGGTGGTAGATGTACGTTGCGCGTCCAGACTGTGCTTTTTGGTCTGTTCGACCGTAGAAGCACGCATGTAATTGACGGCACGCATGAAAACCTCCTTTTCGTGAGATGGCTGTATTATAGATAACCCGATGTACCGGGCAACCGTATTCTATGGAGGAGAGATGCCCAGACGAACTTACAAGACCGAAGACTATGATCCCCGGCCACTGGCAGAGTTTCTGGAGGCCCTGCTAGCGGAACGCAATGAGAGCTACCGCGAAGCCTCACTGCGCTCAGGACTGGATCATCAGGCGTTACGTCGCTATACCCATGAAGCCCAACGACCATCACGTACTTCGATTATGGCAATGGCCGATCATTTCGGGGTAAACCCCAATGAATTAATGGTGCTGGCAGGCTATAAGCCTATGGCGATTTTCGAGCAGGCAGAAGTGAATCCAGAGACGATGCCCTCGGATTTGCGACCACTGATCGAGGATTTCCAACGGATTGCCGATCCGATGCTGCGCCGGAAGTTGGTCGAGGCGATGCGCTTGCTTTTGGCTGGCTATTTGAAAAACCGCTAACCAGCCCCAGGCCCCGGAAAGCATGCGTCCTTCCGGGGCCTGGGTAATGAGCGGTCTAGTCTCCGTCGCCAGACTCGATGCAGTCAGAGCTGCCTGGTAACACATAGATGCTAAGTACGCGCCACGCCTCGAAACGACAGAGTAGACCGGGCCATTCCCCGCAGCGGGTTGAAAACCGCGGCGCTGCGAGTATTTGCCGCGTGCCGGAATCGGTTCTTAACGCTTCCTGACAACCAATCCGCAAGGTTAGCCACTCATACAAACAACGGTAACAAGGCTCTCGCGGCTCATCAGCAATCAGAGCGGAACAAATCTCACGCGCCGCCACATCATCACCCAAATGCTGGTATGCGTATAACTGTACCAGGTTAGCACAAGATTTGGTACCCACATAACGCTCAGACTCCAACGCCAGCGCTTGCTCGAGATGCGCTATCCCCCAAAGATAGGCCTGACGGTCCACCAGGTATACCCCTAGAAACAGATGATTGGCCGAACTGTTGGGTTCCAGGTTGACTGCGGCGATCAAATCCCGTTTAGCGCGTCCAAACTGCTGTCGCTCGCGGTACACCAGACCACGAAGACGATGCGCGCGTGCGTTTTGGGGATCCAGTTTGAGCGCCCGGTTAAGCTGCCGCAAGGCCGCAGAAAAGCGCCGTTGTTCAGTGGCTAAACGTTCGCCCCTATCAGTCAACTCCAATGCGGTTTGAGAGCTGTGTTGTTTCGACATGTTCTTCTCCTTATCGAGTATTTGGATGACTTCAATAGCGAGTCTTCCCGCCATTGAGCTACAACAGAGGAGCTCAACTGCCCCCCAACAAACCCACGAATGCTTTCCGCAACTCAATCGCGGCGATACCCTCATCGTTGACGTAGATAGCGCTGAAGATGTGATACAACAGTGTTTTCATCTCGTCTGGGGTGAAGCTCGCCCACAGTGCGGGCCAGTTTTCGAGCAGGGTGGCCGCTTCGTGTCCCACAGGGCCAGCTTCCGGAGCCAGGTTTGCCAGTTGCGCTCTACATTCAGCATACACACGCTCAAGGCGTGACCGGGTGTAATCTCCCAGCTCGTAAAGTTCCTGTGCCCGCTTCAGGCGCTCACGGAGCATAAACTTCTCGCGCTCGATTTCGTCGGTACCTTCCGTGTAGACTACGTAAGCCAGAATCCGCTCACGCCAGGCTGCAGGCAGTTGCAATCGGCCTACCAGATCGGCCACTTGCTCCTCAATTTCAGGCGCGCACAGATTCTTCTGGTGCCATTGTTCGTGCGGCAGGCTCTGCTGACATAGCTTATCTACATAGTACCGTTGACGCCCGCCGTTGCTGGAAATGCCCCGCAGCGGTCGATGTGCAGCGCTACAAAACAGCAGTCCCGTTAATGGGTATGCCTGTGTGGGATTGTTTTCTCCCGCGGTACAATGATACTTATTGCGCCGAATCGTTTGCACGTGGCGGTAAAGCCCCAAAGGGACTAAGGGTTCGTGCTGTCCTTGATACGCGGATACCGGTTTCCTGCGCTTTTTGCCCTTCAGCGGTTTCCCTTTTTTCTCGCCAGACTCATACGTGCTGTAATAGGCCACAAAACCAGCATAGACCGGGTTCGTCAAGATGGCATGTACCGTGTCACGGTTGAAGGCTCCGGGTGGATACCGCAATTCAAGGGCTTGCGTTTCAACCTTATCCTCCGCATCGTTACCCGTCCAGATGATATTGGTAGCATCAGCATCAGGGTTTCTGACCCACACGCCCGCCCGTCCTGCGGTTTGGAAGGGAAGTTCCGTGCCATCATCCAACACGCAAGTCTCGGCATTGAGACGACGCGCAATGTTATCATCCGAGTATTTTCCCGTGGCATACCACTCAAAGGCAAGCCGTACCGCCACGGATTCAACCGGATGCGGGATGCGAAAAGCCCCGTTGTGCCGGTCAGCGTTGCCAGCATAGGGACAATATCCCGGCCCGTTCAGATGATGACAGGTCGAACAACGCCCATTGCAGTAACCAAAAGGGGTGCTGCCACTCAGCCGCCCCTGTTCTGCCTGGTGTTTCCGCACTAACCGCATTTCCTCTGACAGTAGCCGCGAGTAGAACTCGCTCAAAGCCCCCAATACATAGAGAATGAGCAAGCCAAAATGCTGTGAAAAGTCAATGTTCTCTCGCACGGAGATCAGCCGGACGTTGTGTTCACTGAACAGTTTGACCAGATCGAGCAGCACGAACAGGTTCCTGGAAAGCCGATCCAGCCGGTCAATAATCAGCACCCGCACTCTGTTGGCCTTTACGGCACGTTTCAGTGCGCGCAATCCTGGTCTCTGGCTGTTCCGGCCTGAGAATCCTGGATCCTGGTAGATTGTAGGGACGCCCAGTTGCTGCTCGCAAGCGTAATCCGTGATTCTCTGAGCCTGCCCACTCAAACTCTCTTCGGGCGCGTATTTTTCCAACTTCGAGCGCCGAGTATAGCCATACACGCCACCTGCACATACTGAGATGGGATCTGACGTCACCCCAAAGAGTTGTGCCAAATCCACATCCACTTCACGGTCGGTCGGCAACGTGTCTCGCGACCGGATTTTATACATCTTCTTCCTCCTCCACTTCATCATCAGCCAAGATGTCCGAGATATTGAGTCCCAGCAGGCGCCGCAGAGCCTGCGCTACGTCATAGCAGAATTCATCTACGGCATCTGTGATTTCCAATCCAGCTCCTGACTCACGCTCCATTGCGCTCCCTCCATGCTTGTGGGGGAGCGGGCCCGCTCCATGTTGTAACCAGACTGCCAACGCCACGATACTTGCCCAAGCGCTTAGGCTATGACTGTTCAGAATCCGGCACGCTCAGAAATCTGCTCATGGCGCACGCAATAGCGCTGGTTATCCACCAAGGATCAGCTTTCTTAACGGTCGAACAGCCATAAAAGGGGTGTCCTATAGACCTTGTTGCTTCCCTTCTAATCCCCATAATAGACAATAGCCCTTGACAAAGCCAGCGTTTTTCTTGACACTTTTTGACATTGCTTTCCAATTCTTTACAGGAGGTGTTGGTGGATGGGCAAACAGGTGGCCCCGGCTGACCGCGCAGCCTATGGCGCATGGTTAAGACAACAGCTCGACCAAGCGCAAATCTTCTACGCGCGTCTGGCTAATGCAACTGCATGCAGTGAAGGACTCATCACCAGGATTCTCAATGGCGAACGTACTCCCAACCCCTTAGTGCAGGTCACTGCCTTGCTGATGTTGTGGGCCGCAGGCGCCTTTGCCCACCCTGAAGAAGCGCTAACGGGTATGCGCCATCTCGGGTATTCACTGGACGAATTGCTGCTCCTGGTGCAACAGCAGCAGCCCTTGCCACATCACTATTGGGATGCCGCGCAGCACGCCGCCACTCTTTCGGAACTGCACCCGCAGTTTCTCGCCTGGCTCAAGCAAGCGGCAGCGCATTTCATCCACCCCGAGGCGCAGGGGGTGCAGCTTCCGGGCTGGTATGTGACCCGCCCCGTGGAATTGGCAGCGGCAAGGGCGGAGTTGTTGGCCGCCACTGATTCCGCCCCCACGGTGATCCTGTGGGGTCCCGGCGGTTCGGGCAAGAGCCTGCTAGCGCAGGCGCTACTGCTGGATGCCGAAGTGCAACAACGCTACTGGAATGGCGTGCTGTGGGCGCGGTTGGGACCGCAGGGCGACCCCGGCGCCTGTCTCCAGACCTGGTGTCGCTGGTTCAACCTCAAGGTGGACTCCGCCAATCCCACGGCCTTGCGGCAGCAACTCCGCGAGGCGCTCACGGCGCCGGGCAAGCGTTATCTGATCGTGGTGGACGACGTCTGGGACGCGGCGGCTCTCGAAGCGCTGTGGTTACCGGATGCCAATCTGGGTTGGCTGTTCACCACCCGCGACCGCACGCTGGCGACGTACTTCCCGGCCAGCACGGTACAGAAGGTCGCCGCCATGCGCCCCATCGAAGCGCGCGCCCTGCTGGAACGCCTGGTCGGGGCCGAGCAGCTACAGCAGGAACCCCCGGCGGCAGGGGACGCTTTGCTCGCGGAGGTCGAGTATCTCCCCCTGGCCGTACGCTTGCTGGGCTGCCTGATCCGCTTGCGCGGTTGGACGGCGGTGCTCCGCGATGTGAGCAGCGAGCGCACGCGCATCGTGACTCTGGCGTTGGGGCCGTCACCCACCACTGAGACCAGTGTGCGCCTGGCGCTACAGGTGAGCTACGCGGCGCTGCCCCCAGACCTGCAGCAGCGTTTTGTGCGTCTGGGGGTCTTCGGCTATGGGCATACCTTTTCGGGGCTGGTCCTGGCCGCCTTGTGGGAAGCGGAAGCGCCTGACGCCGACTGGCAGGAGCGCGCGGCGCTGGCCGAACAGGCGCTCGGCTGGCTCTACGATGTGGGTTTGCTGGAGCTGGTCTCGACCGAGAGCGCCTTCGTGGTCTACCGCCTGCACACGCTGGTACACGACTATGCCCGGCTGCTCTTACGCGAGCAGCGCGCGTTTGAAGCAGGCCAGCGCAGCTATGTTGACGCCTATCTCGCGCTGCTGCAGAAGCCCGAGATTACGGCTGCCATCCTGGAAGAGCAGTGGCCCAATCTGCAACTGGCGTTCACCTATGCGCTGGAGCTGGACGACTACACGGCGGGGTTGAGCTTGCTAGAGCGGCTTGCGCCCTTCATGCTGGCGCGGGCGGAGCTCGAGCTGTTGGAGGCGTGGCTGGAGGCGCTGGAACCGCAGCTGTCTCCGGCAGTGCGGCAGCAGCGGGCCGCGGTCGAAGCGCAATGCCTGCCACCAGCCCTATGAAGTTCGCCATCTGCAACACGGATTGACATGCACTTTAATGGTAGCAGTTAGCTGCTTAAACCTAAGGCAGAGAAGCAGTCCCAAAGATTGCTTCTGTGGGACAACGGTGTACCATTACACTGAGAGGCACATTACCGCAACAGTTCGCCGATACCCTCGGGGGCACGCAAACGCGATAATGACGCCATCAAGAGCAGGGTGTAAACCGATTAGGGCCACGCGCCGAAAAGACAAAACTACGTGGGTGTGCCCGAGCCTGGTCATTTTTCGATTTAGGATTTACAAAGCGTTAATCCAACATTTAGGTTGGGAGTAAAAACATGGAACTCAAGATCATTCTGCAGGAACTTACCGATCTTATCCCAGGGCGCTTCCCCCGTGAAGCACTGCAAGCCGCTATCGCGCAACGTGAAGCTATTACGCCCTATCTACTCCAATCGTTGGAAAATCCGCCGCGTGTTTTGCGACGCATGGCGGCAGATGATAACTACATGCTGCCGCTCTACGCCTTCTACCTGCTAGCGCAGTTTCGGGAAACGCAAGCCTATCCGCTGATTGTGGCTTTCTTCTCCCTTCCTGGAGAAGCTCCGCTGAACGCTACCGGCGACTTCGTGACCGAGGACCTGGACCGCGTGCTCGCCTCCGTCTTTGACGGCAATGTGGCGCCGCTGAAGCGGCTGGTGCGTAATCCCCGGATCAACGAGTTCACCCGTAATGCAACGTTGCGCGGCCTCGTGTGCCTGGTCGCCAATAACCTGCAACCCCGGGATGCCGTAATCACGTATTTCCGACATTTGCTTCGAGGTGGCCTGGAGCGTCGATACTCTTATGTTTGGGATGGTCTGTTAAGCGCGTGTGCAGACCTCTCCGCTGAAGAATTGCGCGAAGATCTCCAAAAAGCCGCGGATGAGAATTTGTTTGAGGATTTCGCCTGGTTCGAGGAAGTCATGGCGCGAGGAGGGGATGTAGCGCAAAGAAAGCTATACCAGGACCGCCGTTATCGGCCGATCACGGATGCTATTGCCGAGATGGAATGGTGGACTTGCTTCAAGCGACAACCAGCGCCGCCGCCGGTCATCCCCAGACCAGCGCCCCCAGCAACCCAGAAGATCGGGCGCAACACTCCCTGTCCCTGCGGCAGCGGCAAGAAGTACAAGCATTGCTGCGGTAGGCCAGGTTAAACGATGGCCAGTTCTTGACCGATACAGACGCCGACTCATCCGCACTGGGCTTCAGCAATCTCAGGCGGCGCGCTATGCGGCGGCGCTTCGATGCGCTAGACGCACTACAAGACACCAGCGCTGATGTCTATACAACACTGACATGCCTCCGCGGCTGAAAGGCAGCTACCGTAGCACGGGCAGCGTGGTGATCTTGGGATTTCGTAGCAGGTCGCTGACCGAAATCGCGTTACGCACCCCACGCAACATCTGAAGCGCTAGCATTCGCAGAATGCCGGCTTTCGTCCTGGGTTGGCGCGTCAACCCAGAACGAAGCGGCCACTTTGCACTGCGAACCTCACAGGGAGCGCAGAAACCTCCTAACCTGCTACGAAAGCCCGAAATGGGCTATCGAAGCAGGTGAGGCCAGTTTGAGGGCGTAGAGCGGAAAAAGTGGGGTTGATGCGGATTGGAGCCGCGTGTGAGCGCCCTCAAACGTAGCAGGTAGGGCCGACAGCGGCCTGGCGTGGTACCCCAAACGATCAGGGATGGTATGAAACAGTGGGCAAGCGGCATGACCGGGGACAATCTAGCGTAGAAAGAGCCTGGTGGGGAACCCTGAGGCACGCGGCAGCGGCCCAGCCTGCAGGTGCACGTGCTGGGCTAGGTGGTGAGCCCTGCGACCGGGATCAGTTGCCGGTGGCGGCGGTCGCCTCCCGGCACAGCCGTACTAGGGTCGTGAGAGTGTCCCAGGTATCGGTGAGGGCGACTAGGGCACGGTTGCGCGGGAGCCCGTAGTAGGGCAGGCGTTTTAGGCCCCAGTGTTCAAATACGGCATTGCGGCTCTCGACCGCGTTACGGGCGCGGGGATAGTAGGCCTTCCAGACCGCTCCGCCGACCGGGGCATCACGTACCAACCGGAGGGTGCCGTCAGGGAACGTCTCCGCCACATTACGCACTTCACCGTAGGGGACGTGCTCAGCCGCGCGGAACGGGCATTCCAGTGGTGGATAGACGACGTTGGGCAGCGTGACCGCCGGTTGGCTGTCGGGGCGCAAACAGACTTGCCCACAGAACCACTTAGTCCGTTGCCGTGTGGCGTCGAAACCATTGGCGGTGAAACGATACCCAAAGGCGCACACGGGCCGTCCGCGCGCATCATAGCCCCGCGTCGGCCACCCCGGTAGCTCCCGATCACAGGCGTGGGCGCGCAGGTCAATCAGGCGGCGAGCGTGGAGACGCGTATAGATGATGTGCAGCGGGCGGTCATAGCCGTAAGCTGCATCCCCCACCACCGCGTCAAGGTGCAGGTCGGGATAAGCTGTGGGGAGTTGTAAGAGCAGGGCCGTGGCATAGTCGGCTTCGGTGAGGGTGGCGGGGCCGAAATCATCCAGCAAGGTGACACTAAAGCGG
>JAKJAC010000146.1 GCA_022707705.1 Chloroflexota bacterium | reverse complement strand
CCGGCGGAGCAAATGGAAGATTACCGCCAGCAAGGGTATCGCGATGATGCACTGGTAGGCATCAGTGGGCTGGAGGCGTATGCCGAAGCCTTCCTCGCGGGCAAGAATGGTGGGCGGCTCTATCTGGTGGATGCCAACGGCGCCTACGTGCGAGGGCTGGTCGAGCGCCGCCCGGAGCGGGGACGCGCGGTGACTGCCACGCTCGACCGCGCGGTCCAGGCGCATGCGGAGAAGATTCTCGGCGAGCACAGCGGCGCCATCGTCGCCATTGACGTGAACACGGGCGCACTCCGCGTGATGGCGAGCCGCCTGCCGCTGCTCAACCGCGCCACGCAGGGCACCTACCCCAGCGCTTCGGTATTCAAGATTGTGACGATTTCCGCGGCGCTGGAGACGGGGCTGTTCAATACGGGCAGCGTCTTCAACTGCCTGGGATATTGGGATGGTCTGGGCGCCGCCAACCGCAAAGCGTGCTGGTTGGCTGCCGGACATCAGAACATCTCCCTGATTGACGGTCTGATCCAATCCTGCGACGTGGTTTTCTACGAGGTGGGTATGGCGCTGGATAGCAAGGATCCCACGCTACTGCCCACCTACGGAGCGGCCTTCGGTTTGGGGCAGCGCACGGGCTTGGTGGAGATTCCGGAAGTCGCCGGGTTGATGCCTACCCCGCAATGGAAGTTCGACACTTACCTGGAGAGCTGGACGGTGGGCGATACGGTCAACCTCTCCATTGGGCAAGGCTTTCTGCTGGTCACACCGCTGCAAATCGCGGAGATGCTGTCGGCGGTCGCCAACGGGGGGACGCTCTACCAACCGTATCTCATTGAACGCGTGGAGGCAGGCGGGAGCCAACCGGAGCAGGTGACACAACCGCTCGCTCGCGGGCGTCTGCCCATTTCGAGCGCCACACTGGCGACGCTCCAGCAGGGGCTGCTGGCAGTGACGACGCAGTCGAACGGGACCGCCTCGCACCGCTTTGCGGGGCTTAGCATCAGCGTTGCCGGGAAGACGGGCACCGCCGAGGCGCCGGGACCGACCGGCAAGCCGCATTCCTGGTTTGCGGGTTATTTCCCGGCGGATAAGCCGGAGGTGGCGATGGTGGTGCTTGTGGAGAATATCGGCGAGGGGTCCTCGTATGCCGCGCCAATGTTCCGGCAGATGGTGGAGGCGTTCTATGGGCTGCCGCTCACGCCGCTGCCGGAGATTATTGAGGTGACGGGGGATTGAGCGCAGACCCCGGAGAAGTTGGGACGCTGATAAACGCTGATAAGAGCAAATGATGGGACAGGTGGATACCGGCGGCTTCGAGAAAGCTGCCGGTATTTTGTTGTGTAGGGAGGTGGACACGGAAAGCGCTCTCGCTCATGCCCACTTATGCACGCTTTTGCACGATTTACGACCAATCCATTGACAAAACGTGCAGCCCATGCTACGATAGTGCATGTCATATCACGTCTCATGCATTCCACCTGATCTATTCCAGACCTATGCTAAGCGAAGAACGCCGCAATTTGATCCTCGAAGCGCTGAGCCAGACGGGCAGTGTGCGGGTGAGCGAGCTTGCCGGCAGTTTGAACGCGGACCCGGTAACGATTCGCCGCGATCTAGCGCAGCTGGAAAACGAGGGTCGCCTGCACCGGGTGCACGGCGGCGCGGTGCGCCGCGAGGCGCCCGCCGCGGGCGCGCCCAGCAGCATTCAGCGGCGCATCGCTGAGACTGCTGCCCGCTTCATTCCCGATGATGCGGTGGTTTTCCTGGGTCCGGGCGCCCTCACCGCCGAGATGGTGCCGTTCCTCATGGGGCATCAAAGTCTCACACTGGTGACCAACTCGCTGCAGGTGGCGTGGGCGGCGGCGCACGGCGGCAAGCATACTGTACACGTGGTGGGCGGGCAGGTGGAGGCGGACCTCGGGCTGTATGGAGATACGCAGACACTGCCGCAGCTGCGCGCGGATTGGATTGTGCTGGAAGCCGGCGGGCTGGACGCGGATCGAGGCCTGACGCACGATCAGAGCCTTTACGCCAGCCTGGCGCGGGCGCTCTTCGGGCTTGGGGCGCAGATGATGGCGCTGCTGCTCCCGGAGCGCATCGGGCGCACCGGCGCCGTTTACATCGCGCCGGCGGATGAGGTAGACATACTCATTACCGGCAGGGAGGCTTCCAATGCGGCGCTCTGGGACCTCAGCGAGCTGGGGATGCGGGTGGTGCTGACGTAAGACTGCCCCACAGGAGCGCACGAGCCTTCGCGGAAGGCTGATTTTGACCGGCAAATTGATGACAGAGTAGTCAATACCAACTCAGTAAAGGAGCATTCAATGGCTAGCGTAACTTTCGACCACGTCTCAAAGCACTATGGCGATGTCATCGCCGTCAACGACCTCAACATCACCATTGAGGATAAGGAATTCCTGGTCTTCGTGGGACCTTCGGGCTGTGGGAAGAGCACCAGCCTGCGCATGTTGGCGGGCCTGGAGGAAATCACCGAGGGACGGATTCTGATCGGCGACCGGGTCATCAACGATGTGCCCCCCAAAGACCGCGACATCGCCATGGTCTTCCAATCCTACGCCCTCTACCCCCACATGACGGTCTACGACAATATGGCTTTTGGCTTGAAGTTGCGCAAGACGCCGAAAGCGGAAATTGACCGGCGGGTGAAGGAGGCTGCGCAGATTCTGGAAATCGAATCGCTGCTGGACCGTCGCCCCAAGGCGCTCTCCGGTGGCCAGCGACAGCGCGTAGCGGTGGGGCGCGCCATCGTTCGCGAGCCGAATGTCTTCCTGATGGATGAGCCGCTCTCCAATCTGGATGCCAAGTTGCGCGTGCAAGCCCGTGCCCAGATTTCTAAGCTGCACCAACGACTGGGAACCACCTTCATCTATGTAACCCACGATCAGGTGGAAGCCATGACGATGGGCACCCGCATCGCGGTGATGAAGGATGGGCTCCTCCAGCAGATTGATTCGCCGCAGAAGCTCTACGATTACCCGAACAATGTCTTTGTCGCAGGCTTCATCGGCAGCCCGGCGATGAACTTCTTCGATGCGACGCTCATCACTGAAGACGGCAAGCTGTACGCGGATTGCAAGGATTTCCGGATGCAGGTGCCGGAGGATCACTATGCGGTTTACAAACCGTACCTGGGCAAGCAATTGTTGCTAGGTGTGCGCCCGGAGCACGTCCACGATCCGGAGTACGCGCCGCCGGGCATCAAGCCCGCTATGGTCGAGGCGATGGTCGAAGTGACGGAGCTGATGGGCAATGAGGTGGTCGCTTACTTCGCCACGAAGAACACGCAGTTCCAGGGACGGTTGGACCCGCGCACGAACGTCCGTGTGGGTATGACGAAGGGTTGCGTCTTCGATATGAGCCGGATGCACATCTTCGATAAAGAGACGGAGAAGGCGATCCGGTAGGTTGCCGCGCGGGGCTTTCGCCATTTGACAACTCTCGGGCTTGGCGTATAATGCGCGGTGTGAAAGCCTCAGTGGCGGAATTGGCATACGCAGCAGGTTGAGGGCCTGTGCCCTTTCGGGCGTGGAGGTTCGAGTCCTCTCTGAGGCACAAAAAGCGGCTCCTGGATTCAGGAGCCGCTTTTCGGTTGGCAGCGCAGGTGGTAGTTGGTGCGCCGATTCGACCCGCGCCTCGGAGAATCCCTAAAGGGCATTCGTAGCAGTTCAACGGGTTTCTGCGTCCCCTGTGGAGCCCGCTGTGCAAATGGGTTACCGCAACCTTGGACGAATGCTTTGTCCCCCCTTCCGGTGGTGGGGCGTGAGGGGCATAGCACGGTTTCGGTCAGCGACCTGCTAGGAAATCCCCAAAGGCTCGTCATCCAAGCTGCGAATGGCAGGCGAGAGCAAGCCCAGCACGCCGGTCAGCCCGCCGAAGAGGGCGGTGAAGAGGAACATGGCGCTCATGCCCGCGCCGGGACCGGTGCCGACGACAGCGCTCAGCAGGCTCAAGGGACCGCTGCCCGCGAGCAGCGCCGGTTCGAAGACGTGGTCCGCGAGCGCGCCTCCCAACAGATAGCCCACGGGTTGCGAGAGCACCTGGACCATCTCGCGCGTGGCGAAGACGCGCCCCTGAACATCGGGCGGAACGAGCTCTTGCCATAACGAGAAGTAAGGGCTGACGATGAAGGGAATGGATAATTCGGAGAGGAAGCCCGCGACCGCCCAACCGGGCACGGAGGTGCTTGTGGCGGTCATAAAGTCGCAGATGGCGAAAGAAAGCAGGGTCCCCAAGAGATAGGTGCGCGTCCTCCGCCAGCGGTGCCCCCATACGCTAATCAAGACGCCGCCGGTGATAGCGCCGGCGCCCATCACGGAGCGCACCAGCCCCAATGCGATCTCGTCGCCGCCTGTGCGCGCGAGAATCATCGGCGAATGGACCGCAAAGTAGGTCAGGGTGCCGAAGAGGTTAATCAGGAAGAAGATGAAGAGGATATCGCGCAGACCGGGGCGCTGAAAGATGTAGGTGAAACCAAAACGCAGCTGATGCCCAAAACTACCCGCTGCCTGGCGCCCGGCGGCGCTGCGCGGCGGGACCGGCACGCGGAGGAGGAGCAGGCTTCCCAGCGCCAGGCTCATGGTCAGCAGGTCGAAGCCCATGACGCCGTTCAGCCCGGCAAAGCGCAAAACGACTCCCGCCAGGGCGGGCGCCAGAATGCGCGCCGCGGATTTGCCCAAGCCCAGCAAGCCGTTGGCGCGCATCAAGCCCTCACGCGGCACGAGCAGGCTCACCGCCGCGGAGAACGCCGGTTCCTGGAATGCCTCACAGACCCCCGTGATGCCTTCCGCGAGATAGAGATGCCAGAGCTGCAGCTGCCCGGCAGCATTGAGCAACAGCAGCGTGGCGGTCATCGCCCCTGCGCCGAGGTCCGCCAGGAGCATGACGGTGCGCCGGTTCCAGCGGTCAACGAGGACGCCGGCAATCGGGCTGGCGATGATGTAAGTCACCGTGGCGAAGAAGCCCAGGAGCGCCAGGGAGGTCACGGTGCCCGCCTGCTCGTAAGCCCAAATGAGCACGGCAAAACGGGTCATGCCGGTGCCCAAGAGCGAAAGCGCCTGCCCTGCCCAGAGAATGCTGAAAGCCGACCATGAGTTTTTGCGCATGAGGGGCATTGTAACATCAGGGGAAATTGGGGCAAGGTTGGGGGATCCGGCAGATTGTTGGTTGTTGGGGATCATCGAAGGAAGTGTTGCAAGCAAGCCAAGAGGATTTTCTTTTCAGGGCGCCGGATACTTGCCAATTTCGGCGGGGTAGGCTATTATTTTCAGTAGCGGCGGACACGCATCTGAAGCAAGGAACATGATACCAATGAAGCCTCAAGGAACGATCGAAGCATTGCTCAGAGACGTGTTCGGCTCGCAAGCCAGACTCGCGGGCGTCACCATCGCCAAGGAAGACGAGGATTACCGGGTGCTCACAGTCCAGCTGGAACACCCGCACCTGGAGGTGATGGTGAAACTGGCGGGACCGCGAGCGGCGCTTCCCTGCCCCTTCGAGCGCACGGCGGCGCTGTTGCAGCGGGTCGCCGCTACCACCGCGGTTCCGGTCGTCTCCATGATTGCCGCCGATACCAGCTATCGGGATTGGCCCTGGCGTTACTGCATCTATGAGCGGGTGTCGGGGTTGCCGTGGGGCGAGATTCGAGAGCAGCTTACGCCGGCGGAACAAGCCGGCGCGCGGCGGCAGCTGGGGCAGGCTGTGGCGCAGCTGCACGGTGTGCGCTTCGAGGCTTTTGGGGAGTTGACAAACGAGGCGGCGGCGCCGTCTACGGCGGCGCCCTACCTGGCGGCGCTGGCAGCGTGCGCAGCGCTCCGTATCCCCGCTGCGCCATTGCGCGACACCTTCCTGGCGGCGCTGGAGCGCTACGCCGACTGGTTCAGCGATGTGACCGAAGCCCGCCTCACACACGAGGACCTGCACGGGTGGAATGTGCTGTTCGAGCAGCGAGAGGGTCGCTGGCAGCTGACGGGAATCGTGGATTTCGACAAGGCGTGGGCGGGCCACGCAGAGAGCGATCTGGCACGCCTGGAGTTCTGGGACGGGATGACGGACGCGGCTTTCTGGGAGAGCTATACGGCGCTGCAGCCAATTGAGCCGCGGTTTGCACAACGACGGTTGATTTACCAGCTCTTCTGGTGTCTGGAGTTTGCGAGGGCTACGCCGCGGCATCTGGCGGATACGCGGCGCGTGGTCGCGGAGCTGGAGCTGCCGCCGGTGGAGCTGGAGAGGGCCTTTGGGTAGGGTTTGAGGGAGTGGGAGAGGGGGAGATAGGGAGAGAGGGAGAGGTTAACACGGAGGCGCTGAGTACAGTGCGCTGAGTACAGTGCGCTGAGTACAGCGAGGCAGAGGAGGAAAGGGGCGGGTTTGCTCATCGAATGTAGAGACCCTTCGACTCCGCTGCGCTCCGCTCAGGGTGACGGGTCACGTGGCGGGTGACGGGCTGTGGGATGACACGGGTTGCGAGGGCTGACGGGAAATGTGCGGGTAATCTCGGGGGGAGGAGACGACGATGAACATTCTGGGGATCAACTGGGGGGCGCACGATAATGCGGCGGCGCTGGTGCGGGACGGGATGGTGGTCGCGGCGGCGGAGGAGGAGCGTTTCAATCGCATCAAACATGCGCCCTACGCTTATCCGCTGCGCGCCGCAGCGTATTGCCTGCACGAAGCCGGGATACGGGTCGAGGATGTCAATGAGGTCGTCTTCAGCTTCCACCCCACCCTGCAGCTGGGCGCTTCCATCCTCCATACGGCGCGGTTCTTTCCGCGGGGCGCTTTTGTCACGCTGGCGGAACTGGTGCGCCGGGTCTGGTATGCGGGCAGCAGCATGTACTCCGATTATTTCCTGCACCTGACGCGACGCACGCGGCGCTTCTGGGTCCCCCACCATACGGCGCACGCCGCGAGCGCCTGCTTCGCCGCGCCCTTCGAGCGGTCGGCGGTGCTCATCGTGGATGGGGTCGGCGAATGGCCCGTGACGACGGCTTTCCGCGCCGAAGGCTCGCAGCTCGAACGTCTGCGGCAAATCAGCTATCCCAATTCCATCGGTTTCCTCTACTCCGCGTTTACGGAGTACCTGGGCTTCGAGCCTTTCGACGCGGAATACAAGGTGATGGGCCTGGCGGCGTATGGCGATCCAAGCCGGTACCGGCAGCAGTTGCGCGAGATTGTCACGCTGGAAGCGGACGGGCTCTACCGGCTTGACCTCTCGTATTTCAATTTCCAGTACGACTACGGGCGCTCGACGTGGTACAACCCGCAGAAGATGCAGGAGGTCTTCGGACCGCCGTGGTCCAAGGATGTGCTGCCCGACCAGCGCTGCGCGGATATCGCCGCGGCGCTGCAAGAGCGCACAGAGGAGACGCTCTTCCACATCGCGGATTGGCTGCACGCGACGACGGGCATGGAAAACCTCTGCATGGCGGGCGGGGTGGCGCTGAACAGTGTGGCGAACGGCAAATTGCTGCGCCGGGGACCGTTCCGGCAGATTTACATTCAGGGCGCGGCGAACGACGCCGGATGCGCCCTGGGAGCGGCGCTGTACCGCGCGGTCGCCGTCCACAAGCAGCCCCGGCAACCCCTGCGACACCTCTACTTCGGACCGGGGTATAGCACGAGCGAGGTCGAGACGGCGCTGCAAGCCACGCACATGCCCTATCGCCGCGTGGAAGACCCGGCAGCGACCGCCGCGCGCCTGCTCACGGAGAACAAGATCGTGGGCTGGTACCAGGGGCGCCTGGAGTTTGGACCCCGCGCACTGGGAAATCGCAGCATTCTGGGGGACCCGCGCCAGGAGGATATGAAGGAACGCATCAACGCCGCCATCAAGTTCCGCGAGCCTTTCCGCCCCTTCGCGCCCTCGGTGCTGGCGGAGCGGGCGAGCGAGTTCTTCACGGATATCGAGGATTCGCCGTTTATGATTCTGGTGACGGATGTGCGCCCAGAAAAGCGCGCCGTGGTGCCGGCAATCACGCACGTGGATGGCACAGGGCGGCTGCACACGGTCGAACGCGAGACAAATCCGCTGTACTGGCAGCTGATTCACGCCTTTGGGGAACTCACGGGCGTGCCGATGGTGTTGAATACGTCGTTCAATGTACGCGGGCAGCCGATTGTCAACACACCGTCGGAGGCGCTGGCGACGTTCTACACCTCGGGGCTGGATGCGCTGGTCATGGATACGTTTTTGGTGGAGAAGTGAGAGAAAATCTCACGCAAAGGCTTTGCAAGCAAAGGACGCAAAGGGAAAATACCGGACTTTGGGAGAGCAGAAGGCGCCAAGTCCCATGCCGGGCGAGAGCCCGGCGCTCCCAGAGCAAAGCACTATCGGGAATCTATTGAGTAGACGCCGGGCGGCTGCAGGGTAGCAACCGCCCGGCATCGCAGCTAGGGAAGCTCGCAGAAGGTGACGTTATCGTAGCGCATGGCGACGGGCGCCTGGTTCCAGCTGCCCGCGTAGAGGCTCATTTCCTGGTTGCCCACGTAGCTGGCATCGGAGAGCTCGCGCAGAAGGACGCCGTTGGCGTAGAGGCGGATGGTCTCGCCGTCGCGCTCGACCCGCAAGGTGTTGGGCGCGACGCCGGCGTGAATTGCCGGGGATACAGTCCAGTTGACGAGGGGCGTCCAGGTGGCGCCGGAGGCTTTGAAGAGGGCGTATTGCTGGGCGGCGGGATAGACCCGGAAGTTATAGAGGTGCTGCTCATCCACATGCCCGAAGTTGAGCCCGTAGAGGCCCTGGTCGCCGGTGGAAAGGCGCATATCGGCTTGCAGGGCAAAGCGGGGCAAGCCGCCTTCGAGGGGCACCATGGAGTACATCCAGGAGTTGGTGTTACGAAGCAGCATCTCGTATGCGCCGCTCTGGTAGCTCCACGCGCCCCAACCGTGGTCGCCGGTGTACCAGCGGTCGGTCACGGCGAAATCCTCAGTGTACAGCGGGCAGCTCAGCCCGGTCTGGCAGGCGGAGACGTTATCGAAGCGGGCGTCAATGTCGCTGGCGGTGTAGCTGTAGGCGACCAGCCCAAAGATAGCGCCGGCGCCCATAAAGCGGTTATCATCCCAGGTGGCGACGAGGACGTTGTTGACGTAGGCGTGGATGGAAGAGCCGATACGGTCCACGCGGAGACGGTTGACCGCGGTCCCGGCGTGGATGATGGAGGTGAAGTCCTCGTCCTCGAGGGTGGTGAAGGTGCCATCGCCGTTGTGCCGGGTGATGACATAAGCTTGCTCCGCGGGGAAGATGGTGAAGGCGTAGCCGGTCAGGTCCTGTTCACCGGCGCCGAAGATAATGCCGTAGGCGCCATCGCCGGCGGTGGTCAGGCGGGCGTCTACCTCGAGGCGGTAATCCTCGGGCAAAGGTTCGAGGGGGGAGCCCCAAGCCCAGGTTTCTTTCTGCGTGAGGTGAATGCGGTATTCACCGTTGAGGTAAGCCACACTCCAACCGGCGCCGGCGCCGGTAAACCAACCGCTGCCAGGGCTGGCAAAGTCATCGGTGAAGCAGGGCAACGCATCACGCAAAACCAGCGGCAGGTAGACGTGAAGCCCTTCCCACCACACAATGCCAAAGGTGTTGTAGTTGTAGATATAGGTATTGAGACCGACCTGAACTTGCGTCTGTCCGGTGTAGATATGGTACAGGGGGTCCTGGGCGGTGGTGAGGGTGAAATGCCCGTCCTGACTGGGCGCGGTAGCGTATCCAGGAGCTCCCACGTAGGCGCTCCCTTTGAGATTGCGCAGATGGACTGTGCCATCCGCGCTGATTTCGAGGGAGCTCGCAGTGCCCGCGTAAGAGGAAAGGTGGGCGGTGAACACCTCGCTGCCTACCGGCGCGCCGGCGACATCCTGGTAAAAGGCGTCGGGAATCAGCCCGCCGGATTGATCCTTGAGGTAGCCCAACACCTCGAAGAGGGTATCGTCGCCATGACCCTGGCTAATCAGGGCGTCAATGAGGCGACCCGGCGCTTCGTTGCTGAGGTTGAGGGTCAGCACGGTTTCGGTGAACACATCCATGACGGTGACCTCGCTGCCGGGCGCAGCGCCGGGCGCGGAGGGCTGCGCTGCCCGGGCGGGCTGAATGGCGAGCAGAGTTGCTGCGGCGAGCAGTAGGGCAAACAACAACCAGCGGCTTTGATGGTAAAGGCGTTCTTCCATAGGTGTTCCTCCTTGATGGTGAAATGGGCTGGGCTAGGGTTTCTGGCAAGCAGTAGTAAGATCCGATTCCTCCGGTGCTTTGGCCAGCGCCGGTTGTTCGGATGTCGAGGCGTGCGCCGCGATGAAGCCTAGCAGGTCTTCCGGGGTGTGAATGGGTCCGTACGCTCCATCAGCCACGCACTCGACCTCACCGTCCCAGGTAGATGGCGCATCGCAACTCTCCCTGCAGCATGTGTGAATAGTGTAGGTCAGGGGAATAACGGGGGAATAACAGGAAAGGGGAAAATAGGGGCAAATTCGGACGGGGGAATCAAGACTGGCGGGTGAGGTTGCGATAGGCACAAATGGGTCGCTCAGCGGGAGCGCAAGCTGAAGTTTACGGCAAACCAGGTTTGCTTCACATTTCCCGATGGTGAGATTGCGCACGCAGACCTC
>JAKJAC010000145.1 GCA_022707705.1 Chloroflexota bacterium | reverse complement strand
CCCGCCGCGGAAGAACAGGCTGGCGGATTGCTTGGCACAGCTGCTGAGCAGCCCCAGGCAACGCCTGTAGCACCCTTGGTCGTGCGAGCGGACATCGAACCGGTGACGCTGCTGGTCAGCCCGCAAGACTCACTGGTGCTCAAATACTTGATGGAAATGGGCGCGGATCTGGATTTGGTGCTGCGTTCCGCCGCCGATAACACCGGCCTGGTCATCACCGAGCCGGTATGGTTGCGCTACATCATGGATAAATACCAGCTTCCCGATCAGCCATCAGATTTGCCTGTGGCAGCTACCCCTGTTCGCACACCGCTGGCGCTGCCGACGGTTGTGGTAACGCCCGAAGAATAGCTTTATCAAGAGAGGATAAGCAACCAGTGGCTGGCGAGAAAATTCGCGTCATGATTGTGGATGATGTCGCAGAAACACGTGAGCAGCTGCGCAAGCTGCTCACGTTTGACGCCGACATTCAAGTAGTGGCGATGGCGGGCAGTGGCGAGGATGCAATCAAAACCGTCGCGAGCGCCCAACCTGATGTCGTGTTGATGGACATCAACCTGCCTGGCATCGATGGTATCACCGCAACCGGAAAACTTCTGGAAGTGCTGCCTACCGCACAGGTGGTCATGCTTTCAGTGCAGGGTGAATCTGATTACATGCGCCGCGCCATGATGGCGGGCGCTAGAGATTTCCTGACCAAACCTCCGAGCGCCGATGAGCTCATTGACGCTATTCACAGGATGGCGAAACTCAAACCCATTCGCAGCGGCGACATTTTGGCGCCCGCTGCCGGCATGGGTAGCGGTGGAGCGGGTCTGGGGGCGGCAGCGCGGCGGGGGAAAATCATCACCCTGTTCAGTCCTAAGGGTGGCACCGGATGCACCACGACCGCTGTGAACCTGGCGATTGCACTGCAGAGCTCGGTGGGACCAGAAACCAAGGTGGGGCTGATTGACCTCAGCCTGCAATTTGGAGATGTTGCGGTTTTCATGAAGTTGCAGCCCACGCGCACCATTGCGGATCTGGCGTCACGCGCAAATGAAATGGATGCCGAATTGCTTGCCACCGTGATGATGCCCCATCCTTCTGGAATCAAGGTACTTGCCGCGCCCCCATCCCCAGAGGATGCAGAAAGCCTGCTGACCGCCGATGTAGTAGATGAGGCTGGTGGTAATCGTCTGGTGAAATCTATTCTCAAGTTCACCCGGCAGGAATTCGATTATCTGATTATTGATACCTCACATGCTGTAGATAATGTCATGCTGGCGCTGCTCGACCTTAGCGATATGCTGCTAGTAGTGTTACGCCCAGTTATTCCAGAAATCCGTGGCGCGCGAATGTTCCTTGATTTGCTGCAGAAAATGAACTACCCCATGGAAAAAGCCGGGCTGGTGATTAACTACGTGGATAACAAACGTATGGGGATTCAACCGGAAGCCATCGAACGCGCCATGATGCCGGCGTTAGTTCGCATACCGCTGGATGAACGGATTGCTTTGACCGCCGCCAATTATGGGGTTCCCTTTGTGGTGAAAGAACCGCGCTCGCCAATCAGTCAAGCGCTCATCAAATTGGCACAGGTCATTGACAAACAGTTCGCTGAAGAAACAGTAGAATCTGCACAACCCGCTGAAACACAGCGGCGTATGGGCTTGGGACGTTTACTCTAGTCAGAGTTTAACGTAGGAGGATTAACGTGTCGCTGTTACGCCGTATCGAGAAAAAGGAACCGGCTGCGGCTCCGTCTCCCAGTCCGGCTGCACCAGGTGGACAGAGTCAGGATCACGGTGGAGCTGCTGCTGCTCAACGCCGTCCAGCGTCGCCTCCACGTGACGCTTACATGGACCTCAAGACCCGGGTTCAGAATCGCCTGGTTGCGGAGCTGGATCCGAGCATGGATATTTCCCGGACCGATGAAGTGCGCCGCACCATTCGCCAGATGTATGAATCCATCCTTGAAGAAGAGAGCATCGTCCTCAGCCGTGTAGAGCGTGAGCGTTTGTTCGAACAAATCGTGGCGGAGATTCTAGGGCTGGGACCGCTAGAGCCGCTTTTGGCAGATGATACCGTCACTGAAATCATGGTCAACGGTGCAAAGAACGTCTTTGTGGAACGCAAAGGCAAGCTGGAGCGCACATCCGTGACCTTTGAATCGAATGAACACCTGATGCGGATCATCGAGCGCATTGTTGCGCCATTAGGGCGTCGTATTGATGAAAGCAGCCCTCAGGTAGATGCGCGCCTCAAAGATGGTTCGCGCGTCAATGCTGTGATTCCACCCATCTCATTGGTGGGTCCCGTACTGACCATCCGGAAATTCTTCAAGGTGCCTCTGCAGGTCGCCGACTTGGTGCGTTTAGGCTCCGTTACTGAAGAGACCATGGAATTTCTGCGGGCGTGCGTTATCGCAGCGCTCAATATCGTCGTCTCTGGGGGCACCGGTACCGGGAAGACCACTTTCCTGAACATCCTATCCAGTTTCATCCCCGATGATGAACGTATTGTCACCATCGAGAACGCCGCCGAACTGCAATTGCGGCAGGACCACGTGGTCACATTGGAGTCACGCCCCCCCAACATCGAAGGCAAAGGTGAAATCACCATCCGCGATCTGGTGATTAACGCGTTGCGAATGCGCCCAGACCGTATCGTGGTGGGCGAGTGCCGTGGCGGCGAATCACTAGACATGTTGCAAGCGATGAACACCGGCCACGAGGGTAGCATGACCACCCTGCACGCCAATAACACGCGTGAAGGCTTATCGCGTCTGGAAACGATGGTATTGATGGCAGGTATGGAGTTGCCACACCGGGCTATTCGTGAGCAGATTGCTGCGGCGATTGACCTCATCATTCAGCTGGAACGCTTGCGTGACGGCACCCGACGTGTAGTTGCCATTACCGAGATTCAGGGTATGGAAGGTGATGTTATCACCACCGCCGACATCTTTAAATTCGAGCAAGTGGGCTTCGAGAATGGCAAGGTCATTGGTCGTCTGCGTCCCACGGGTATCCGTCCCAAGTTTATTGATCGCATTGAACAGGCGGGGATTCACCTGCCGCCTTCGGTCTTCGGTGTAGGTGAGCGACTGCGTAATTATTAACGCCCTGAGAAGAAAGAAGGTACTGGACGATGCCATGGCTTTTTGTGATTGTCGGCGCGGTGATTGTTGTGCTATTAGTGGTAGTCTTGCGGGGCAAACCTGCCGGGCAAGACCTGGTTGATGATCGCATTGGCGATAAAACCAAGAAAACACGTGAGAAGAAAGAGAAGAGCGAAGGGCCTTCAAAGATAGGAAAAGCCGTTGACCGTGCGGTAGCCGGTCGAGGCTTTGCCAATACTCTGGCTCAACAGCTGGCGCGTGCCGATCTCAGACTGACTGTTGGTGAATATCTCGTCATCAGTGTGACTGCCGCTCTAGGGGCAGCCCTGCTTTTTTACATTCTCAACCGCCCTGTCTTGATACCCGTTGGGTTCCTATTGGGACTCTTTGGACCACGCATCTATATCTCACAGCGGCAAAGTGCCCGCCTGAAAGCCTTCGATGGTCAGCTGGGAGACGGTCTCAACTTGATGGTTAACTCGTTGCGCGCCGGGTATAGCACCCTGCAAGCGATGGACGTGATTTCCAAGGAGATGCCGGAACCCATCGCGAAAGAATTCGGGCGGGTTGTAATGGAACTCCAGTTAGGGGTTACCTTCGACACGGCCATGCAGAATCTGATGCGGCGCATGCCCAGCCCTGATCTGGACCTGATGATCACCGCAATGAGCGTGCAGCGTGAAGTCGGTGGTAACCTGGCGGAAGTGCTCGATGCGATTAGTTTCACAATCCGGGAGCGGGTGCGGATCAAAGGCGAGATCAAAGTGCTCGTTTCACAGGGCCGTTTTACGGGTTACCTCCTCACAGTTTTACCCTTTGGTCTGGCTGGATTCCTGTATGTCTATAACCCGGATTTCATCGGACCTATGTTTGAAGACCCTTGTGGTTGGATCATGATTGGTATTTCGTTGTTCCTGATTGCGCTGGGTTATTTCGTGATCAACAAGATCATCGCTATCGAAGTCTAAAGAACAAGCTGGGGAGTGCGAAACATGGCAGGCATTATTGCCCTGGTGGTATTGTTGGTCGGCGCAACGCTGTTCTTGGTGTTGCGTGGTAGAGGAAGCAACCAGAGTTTGGATGACCGGCTCGAAGAAATGGCAACTCTGGGACAG
Organism: Chloroflexota bacterium; assembly: GCA_022707705.1. Taxonomy (GTDB): domain Bacteria; phylum Chloroflexota; class Anaerolineae; order B4-G1; family SLSP01; genus JAAZNO01. The sequence goes on along the minus strand of JAKJAC010000145.1, from coordinate 6,418 downwards.
CCCATCTCGCTGGAAAAACTTGAGCTCTCTCAGCCGTTTACTGAGCGCGTCATCAAGCCGATGATGCAAAGCCTGTCAGCGTTAATTCAGCGCACCACACCGCAACAGCTGCTAGAACAAGCCCGGCATCAACTGGAGATGGCGGGGGTGATCAACAAAATCAAACCCGCACAGTTTGTCGGTATCCGATTGGTCACAACAGTTGTTGGCGGTATTGTAGGGATCATCCTGGCAGGCTCGTCCCAGGATTCCGGTTTGGGACAGAAACTGCTCATGGTTGGCGGTGGCATTGTCTTTGGGTACATTATGCCACAGTACATGCTCACCTCGCAGATTCGTAAGCGTCAGGAAAGTGTTCTCAAAGCGCTGCCGGATGCATTGGACCTTCTCACCATCTGCGTAGAGGCTGGTCTGGGATTCGATGCCGCGATGTCAAAAGTCGCAGACAAGTGGGATAACGAACTCAGCCTGGCTTTCACGCGTGCAGTGCAAGAAATGCAACTTGGGAAATTGCGCCGGGAGGCCTTGCGGGATATGGCATCCAGTCTGGATGTGGGCGATGTCACCTCGTTTGTGGCAGCTATTGTGCAGGCAGACCAGCTGGGTGTCAGTATGGCAAAGGTGATGCGCATTCAATCGGAGCAGATGCGTATGAAGCGCCGCCAGCGAGCAGAGGAGAAAGCGCGGCAGGCGCCAGTGAAAATCATGTTGCCATTGGTGTTCTTCATCTTCCCGACCATTCTGATTGTATTGCTCGGACCAGCTATTCTGCAAATCAAGGAGTCTGGCATCTTCGGCGGCTAAAAGAATCCTCGCTTTGGACCGTGCAAGGAGCTGCGTCGCCAGCAACATTCTTGCCGGCATTAGCAAGTTATGGATACGCTCATTCAAAAGCTAGGGTTATCTTATCGTTGGCTACTGGATCTCGTTGCCCCACCCTTATGTGTAGGCTGCCGGGCAGTGGGGATGTGGTTATGTTCAACCTGCGCTGCCAACATCCCGCTGCACGTAGGGGCACAATGCCCATGGTGTGGGCGACCCTGGACGGGAAACGGTCCATGCACGGTCTGTCAGGAGCACCCCTTGCAGGTCAACCCGGTACGATCGGCTTTTCTCTTTGAAGAACCAATCCGCAGCGCTATTCACGCCTTGAAATACCGCGGTGGGGCTCAAGTCATCGAGGTGTTAGCGAGACCGCTCACACAAGCATGGCGCGCTCTGGATATGACCAGTGATCTGCTTGTACCGGTGCCCTTGCACAAACGACGTGAAGCCCGCCGTGGTTATAATCAGGCGCTGGTGCTCGCACAAGCTCTCGGAGCACAACTTCAACTGCCCACCGCCTCGCGAGCACTGCACCGCGTAAGGGATACAGCCTCTCAAACCCATCTGAACCGTGCAGCCCGACACCGCAATGTGGCGGATGCTTTTGCGGTCTTCCCTGGGTTGGATTTAGCGGGTCTGATGGTCACCCTGGTGGATGATGTGGCGACGACTGGCGCCACATTGAATGCGTGTGCTGTTGTGTTGTTTGAAGCCGGAGCAAAAGCAGTGAATGCTTTTACTCTAGCGCGCGCCCCGTAGCTGTACCATTACCAAATCTTTCAGGAGGGCATGCAATGAACGTACAGATTTACAATCGGAACCTGGAACTGACCGAACGTTTGAGTGAATATGTGGAAAACAAAGTAGGAAAACTTGGTCGTTACCTGGCAGATATTGAGGACGTGCGAGTGGACCTCAGCGCCACCAATGCGCGCGATGCTTCGCGCCGGATGGTCGCACAGATCACAATCCGCGTCCGCCGGTCAGTCTTGCGAGCCGAAGAACGCGCGGGGGACATATTCTCAGCCTTCGATGCCGTGATGGATAAGATGGAACGTCAAATTCGGCGCTACAAAGATCGGAAACTGGACCATCGGGGTGAGGCAGTGACCCCGGACGAGGTGGATAAGGCAGCTGCTATGGAAGTTGCCGCTGAAGAGACCGAGATGTTGGGCGGCAAAATTGTGCGCGTGAAACGCTTTGAGGTGAACGCGATTCCGCCAGAGGAAGCCGTGGAGCAGATGGAACTGCTGGGACACTTCTTCTACATTTTCATGGATGCCACCGATGGGCACTTGAGCATCGTGTACAAACGCGAGGATGGGGATTACGGACTGATCAAACCCACCTACTAAACCTATTAGCAACCACCAAAACGCGCGGTGCATGAGCCTTTCATGCACCGCGCGTCGCTCTGTCTGTCACTGCCTGTGATCATTCCGTAGCTGCGCTGTTGTCATCTGCTTCGGGTTGTGTCTCAACGGCGGGTTCGTCTGGTGCGGGCAATAAAGCCGCTTCGAAAACCTCATCCATGGTCTCAACCAGCACCAGCTCCAGGGTCCGTAGGATATTCTTGGGAATTTCTTGCAGGTCTGGCTCATTGCGCTTGGGTAGAATCACAGTCTTCACACGAGCGCGGTGCGCTGCCAACAATTTCTCCTTGAGTCCACCCACCGGCAACACTCGTCCGCGCAAGGTAATCTCGCCAGTCATGGTCACATCGTGCCTTACCGGACAACCGGTGAAAGCCGAAATCATCGCCGTTGCCATCGTAATCCCACCAGAAGGGCCATCTTTAGGAATAGCGCCATCTGGCAAGTGTACATGGACATCGGTCTTATCAAAATCCTCGGGGTCAATATTCCAGGTATCCGCGTGAGAGCGCATATAAGTGCTGGCTGCTTGCGCTGATTCCTGCATGATATCCCCCATCTGTCCGGTTAGCGTTAGTCCACCTTTGCCGGGAATAAGGGCGACCTCAACTGGCAACAGGTCCCCTCCATTGGGAGTCCATGCCATACCCATCGCCAGCCCTACCTGATCCTGTTTTTCCAGGCGCTCGTGAAGATAGCGCGGCGCGCCAAGATAGCGCTCAGTGGTGTGGGTGGTAATCGTGGTGAGGTTGCGTTTGCCCTCAGCCAGGCGGCGAGCGGCTTTGCGACAGAGACTGCCGATTTCACGCTCCAGGTTACGGACGCCCGCCTCGTAAGTGTAGCCTTGAACCAACAGATGCAAAGTGCTGTTGGTGAAGTGCGGCGGTTGAGCTTCCAACCCATTCATCTCCAGCTGCCGGGGAATCAGGAAACGTCGCGCTATCTCGATTTTCTCTTCCTCGGTGTAGCCGGGGAATTCGATGACCTCCATGCGGTCCTCAAGGGCCGGAGGAATCGTATCGAGGATATTTGCCGTGGTGATAAACAACACTTGTGAAAGGTCGTAGGAGATTTCAAGATAGTGATCTGAAAAGGCATGGTTTTGTTCCGGGTCGAGCACCTCAAGCAATGCCGAGGAGGGGTCACCGCGAAAATCCTGCCCCAGTTTATCAATCTCATCGAGCATGAAAACCGGATTGATTGTGCCGGCGCGCCGCATCGTCTGAATGATGCGGCCCGGTAATGCGCCAATATAGGTGCGGCGGTGCCCTCGAATTTCTGCTTCATCTCGGACCCCGCCCAGTGAGACGCGCACAAATTCACGACCTAAAGCCTCCGCAATAGAGCGTCCCAGCGAAGTTTTGCCTGTGCCCGGCGGACCCACGAAACAGAGAATCGTACTGCGAATCTTTTCCGGCGCCAATTTACGCACGGCGATATATTCCAGAATGCGCTCCTTGGCTTTGGGCAAACCGTAATGCCGGGATTCAAGCACCTGTGTCGCGTTTTTGAGGTCGAGATTGTCTACGGTAGCTTTAGTCCAGGGCAAATTGAGCATCCAATCCAGATAGTTGCGGATAATGCCAATTTCCGGAGCCATCGGCGGCATCATCGAAAGCCGTGTAAGCTCCTCTTCAGCGCGTTGCCGTACATGCTCAGGCAATTCCACCTGTTCCAGCTGCTCACGGAGCTGCGTCACTTCTTGCGTGAATACATCCGATTCGCCCAACTCACGCTGAATCGCGCGCATCTGTTCGCGGAGGAAATACTCGCGTTGCGAGCGATCCACCTCCTGCTGTACCCGCGACTGGATTTGGTCTTCCAATTCGAGCACATCCAGTTCCCGAGCTACGTGGGCGCTGATCTTCTGTAGTCGTTCGACCGCGTCAAAGGTTTCCAGAAGCTCTTGGCGATCTTCGATACTCAGGTCTACCATCTGTGCCACGAGATCTGCCAGGGGTCCTGGTTCCTCGACATTTATGGCATAGATATAGGCCTCTTCCGGCAAGCTATGGTTGAGATGGACAACCTTCTCGAACATTGCCAACACGGCGCGCATTAGGGCTTCTACCAGGGGTGTATTCTCAGAAGTCTCCTGAACATTCTCCACCGATGCAATCATGTAAGGCTCATTCTGGATAAATTCCAGAATTCTTACCCGTGCATGCCCCTGTGCAATCACGCTGGTCGTACCATCAGGCAGGCGAATCGAGCGGGCAATCGAGACTTCCGTTCCTACACGGTAGATTTGTTCGGGTGTAGGATAGTCATCATCGTTATCGTCATCATCAGAGCCTTCGGCAGCTGGCAGCTGAGCCACCGTCACCAGGGGCCAATCTTCTTTGACCGCAGCTTCCAAAGCGATGAGCGATGGGGTCCGCCCTACGTAAAGCGGTGTAACCATCTGAGGATAGACGATAAGCTCCCGCAGGGGCAACAGAATGGCTTCGAAGGGACCGGTCTCAGGTTCCCGTTCGTTATCAGGGTCGAAAAATTCATCTGGCATAATGGGCAAATTGTCCCAATCCATTACTTAACCTCAATATCCTATGGCAAAGTCATCACATTGTCACTCTGCCAGGGTTCATCATCCCAATCACTTTGTGGCAGATTCAATGGCGCTGTCTGAGCATACACAGCGCGAATATCGGCAACCAGAAAAACCGATCCAGTGACGAGGATACCAACCTCAGCATTGGCACGGTTGCAGGCTTGCTCCAGAGAACGCTGTGGGCTGATAGCGATTTCTGCGCCATGGCCCAGGTCAGCACATAGGTCCGCCAACTGATAAGGAGCCATAGCGCGTGGGTGATAAGAACGCGTCACAATCACATGTTCGGCGGCAGGTAGCAGGGCGCGTAACATACCTGTAAGATCCTTATCGCTAGAAGCGCCATAAATCAGAATCCATTTCTTGCCGGGAAACCACTCCTCCAGCGAGCTCACCAACATTTGCGCGGAGTAGGCATTGTGAGCGCAATCCACAACCAACACCGGGTCTCGGTGCAAAATCTCCATGCGCCCGGGCCAGGTCACCTGCTCTAGCCCCTGCCGGACAGATTCAGGGGCAAATTGTGGCAAACCATGCTGCTGTAGCACTGACGCTGCAGCAACAGCCGTGGCGGCATTCTCTCGTTGGAAGTTACCAATCAGTGGCAGCTCGTAATCGCCCTCAAAGACGTCCGCAGCTCCAATATGGCGTAGAGCAAAACGTTGCCGTTGATAGCGCCGCTCCTGCACTTCATGGGTCCAGGTTTTCTCAACCAGGGTAAGGGGAGCGTTCCGGGCGGCAGCGACCGTCTCAAAAACCTCACGCGCTTCTGGGCGTTGCGGCGAGACCACTACCGGCACTCCGGGCTTGATGATGCCGGCCTTCTCGCCAGCGATGGCTGCCAGCGTATCCCCCAACAAATAGGTGTGATCCAGGCTGATAGAAGTAATGACGCTCGCAAGCGGCGTAATGACATTGGTAGCATCCAGACGTCCTCCTAAGCCTACTTCAACCACCGCCAGGTCCACATTCTGGCGGGCAAAGTAGAGAAAGGCGAGGGCCGTCGTTACCTCAAAAATCGTCAGGTCGGGATTATCGCCAATAATTGGGCGCAACTCGGTCAGCAGTGCTGCCATATCGGCGCGCGAGATTGGCTCCCGGTTGATTTGCATTCGCTCGCGATAAGTGTGCAGGTGCGGTGAAGTATACAGTGCCGTCCTTAACCCAGAAGCACTACCGATGGATGCCAACATCGCGGAGACGGAGCCTTTGCCCTTGGTTCCCGCGACATGTATTTTAGGGTATGCCAGATGCGGATTACCCAGCATATTGAGGAAATCCACCACACGCTCGAGGCGGAATTCCTCCGGGGTATAGCGCTCTATACGTCGTTTTTCGTAGTCTACCAGACTATACAGGTATCTGAGTGCTTCATGGTAATTCATAGTCATCTTATTCCACACATAAATAATGGAGCCGGAAGCCCGGCTCCAAACGCATTGTACCCTGTTTTGAGGCTTTGGCAAGGATAATTAACAGAGGAAATCAGACCAGGCGCGCGCCCGGGTCAACGTCCAGGTCGAGGGTTCCTCGAACGCCGTCCTGATAACGATAGGCGCCTGCCGCCGCTATCATGGCTGCGTTATCGGTGCAGAGAACCGGCGGGAGAGAGAGAACAGGTCCGGAGACACGACTCCGCATCGCTGTGCGCAATGCGGTATTGGCAGAG
>JAKJAC010000144.1 GCA_022707705.1 Chloroflexota bacterium | reverse complement strand
GGCAGCGACCCCGCCAAAGACCCCGATGCGGGTCCCGAGGAGCAACCCCAACATACGGTGGCGCTGCCGGAGTTCGCGATTGGGCGGACGCCGGTGACCTGCGCGCAGTATCTGGTCTACCTGCAAGAGACGCATGCCCGCCCACCGGCGCACTGGCGCTTTCTGCGCTGGCGCATCCGCCGCATTCCGGCGCACCAGCAAGAGCATCCCATCACGCAGGTCTCGTGGTACGAGGCGGTCGCCTACTGCGAATGGCTCGCGGCGCGCACGGGCAAGCCGTATCGCCTGCCGAGCGAGGCGGAGTGGGAGAAGGCGGCGCGGGGCGTGGATGGGCGGCGCTATCCGTGGGGAGATACCTGGGAGGCGACGCGCTGCAATATCCAACCGGAGCGCGAGGGGACGACGCCGGTGAACGCTTTCCCGAGCGGCGCGAGCCCCTACGGGGTGCTGGATATGGTGGGCAATGTCTGGGAGTGGACGCGGAGCCTGTGGGGGGAGAAGCTGCGCGCGCCGGCGTTCCGCTATCCGTACGCTGCGGGGGACGGGCGCGAAAATCAAGCCGCGCCGGAGTACGTGCGGCGGGTGCTGCGAGGGGTCTCGTTCTACAATAATGTGGCGCTGGCGCGTTGCGCGGCGCGGTACCGGTACAGCCCGCACAACGCCTATGATAGTGTGGGCTTCCGGGTGGCGTTGGGATGAGGAGAGGGTGAGAGGGTGAGGGGGTGACTCGCTCTTTCGAGGGAGGTGCTGATGCACAAAGTGGATCACCGGCTCTATGAGAGCGCGCGGCGCGTGCATGTCTTTTTCAGGCGCCACGGCTTCTACCCGGTCGCGATTGCGACGGGGCTGTGTGTGAGCCTGTTCGCCACGCGAGCGTACTTGAGCCGCACGTGGATTTTCAGCTTCCTGCTGTGGAATCTGTTCCTGGCGTGGGTGCCGTATTTGTGCAGCCTGGGGGTGGCGCTGCTGTACCAGCGGCATCCGCGGCGCTGGTGGGCGCTGCTGCCGCCCGCGGTGGTGGGGCTGGCGTTCTTTCCGAACGCGCCGTATATCATCACGGATTTTCTGCACCTGGCGGAGCGCTTGCCGATTCCGCTGTGGTTCGATGTCGGAATGCTGGCGAGCTTCGCCTGGACGGGGATCGTGCTGGCGGTCTACGCGCTACGGATTCTGCAGAATGTGGCGCGCGTGTGGATCGGCTCGACGCTGAGCTGGGGCTTTGTGCTGGCGATTTTGGGCGCGAGCGGGGTGGGCATCTACCTGGGGCGCTTTTTGCGGTGGAACAGCTGGGATCTGGCGTCGCAGCCCGGGGCGATTCTGTACGATATTCTCGGACCGCTGCGCTCGCCGCTGGCGCATCCGCGCGCGATTGGGGTGACGCTGCTGTTCTCGGCGCTGCTGCTGGTGTGCTACCTGGCGGTCACGGCGGGACCGCGGAAACCGGAAGAATTTTTGGACGCAGATGAAGGCAGTTTTTTGGACGCAGATGAACGCAGATAAACGCAGATTTTTGGATAAGGTGAGAATTGACCAGGTGAAGGCAGTTTTTGGGACGCAGATGCGCTGGGTACAGCGGCGCTGGGTACAGCGGCGCTGATCTTTTTCTAGAGATATTTCTAGACAGGATTTACAGGATGAACAGGATTTTTCCTGCCGGTGCCCAGAGGTAACGCAACTCCCAGCCATTTGCGTTTAATCCTGAAAATCTTGTTAATCCTGTTCCAGACTCCGGAAAGATATCTCTAGACAGGATTTACAGGATGAACAGGATTTTTCGCTTTTCTGCGGTATAGGGAAGCAAAAAGCGGCTCCCGGAGAGGGGAGCCGCTTTTTTTACTTCGGACGTGAGTTTAGAGCCAGTTCTGCTTCTTGGCGAAGTCGGTGATGACGGGGACAACGACAGTCGCACCCTTGTATGCTTGAATCCCCGCATAAATCTGGTAAATCCAGACAATCCAGAGGACTAAACACCCAAAGCCGGCGGTAACTGCTGACAAGACTGCGACAATTCCGCCAACAATGAGTCCATTGATCGCGTTGTACTTGATGAAGGGACGATTCTTCTTGTCCTCCAGCAGAAGCACGATGACCGGCACGAGCGGGGCGAAAATCCAGCTCAGGAGCGACCAGAGCTTGTCGTCATCGGTAATATCCATAGCCGGTGGAACCATTCCAGGTTGTTGCATAGTGAGACTCCTTTCCTGTGTATGAAATATGATATCAGCGCAGTGTGATTTAGCTGACTTCCCTAATGGTAGAGCAAAAGGGGAATTTTGTCAAGTGCCACGAGTAGGAAGGGATGTGATTCACTTTTTTGCATAGTCGTCTCCCCGTCCCGTAGGGATGCTTGAAAGTAGTGACTCAGTAGCCGCGGCATCCTGCCGCGCTCTGCTGGCAACCTCCCTCGTCCCGTAGGGACTTACGTAGCCGCCGGCATCCTGCCGCGGCATCCTGCCGCGGCATCCTGCCGCGCTCTGCTGCCTCCCTCGTCCCGTAGGGACGTCTGAGAGTAGGCAGGCACTTATGAACTTTCAAAATTAACTTCGGTAATAGCTCCTCTGAGCCCGGCTTCTGAGCCCGGCTTCTGAGCCCGTTTACCGGGCGTGGCTTTGTAGCCGGGCGATTCATCGCCATGGACTTTAGCCCCGGGCGGCTCTGACGAGCAATTACCCTGCCTTGCGCAACCTCACCGTCTCCCCCGTCCCTATAGGACGGGCCCCGTCCCTACAGGACGGGCCTCGTCCCGTAGGGACGTCTGAAAGTAGGCAGGCACTTTAGTGCCTGTACAACCGTGGTGGTAACCAACCCCGTCCCGTAGGGACGGCTGAAAAAAGCTTGTGCCACTTGAGCACCCTATCACCGGACCAAATTCTGAAGTTCAATCGCCCCCGGGCGGCATAGCATGCCAGCGACAAATGCGGAAAAGTGGCGCGCACCCCAGGCGGAAGCCGGGCGGCGGTTTTTTGTTGACAAAGCGATGGCTCGCGGTTATGATAATCGAGAATGAACCCAATGCGCGATGATCCGGAGTTTATCACACGTCCCTACCGGACGGTTGACCGGCGGGCTGTACGAGCCATCTACGGTTCGGATGAGTTCGCGCGCCCGCAGTTGCAGCGCAAGGTCCCGCGCATGGGCGAGTATCTGGCTGATAGCATGTCGCACTACACCGACTACGAACCGGAGAGTGTGTTTGTCGCTGAGGCACAGGGTGAGGTGGTGGGGGCGCTATTGGGCGCGGTAGACACTGCGCGTTGCGAAGGCGTGTACCGGCGGCACATCCGCCCGTTGCTGCTCAGGCGCTGTCTGGCAGGAGCCTATGGTTGGCCGGGCTGGTTGTTGCCGGTTCTGCGCACGGAGTGGGCTTCACGACGCACTGTCTATCCAGAGGTGGATCTGCGGCAGTATCCCGCGCATCTGCATATCGGCATTCTGCCGGTGTGGAGGCGGCGGGGAATCGGGACGGCGCTGATGGCCTGTTACGAGGAAGCTCTGCGCCAGCGCGGTGTGGCGGGGTTTCATCTCTATGCTTCGTCGTTTCATCCGTTGGGTGTGGCATTTTATCGTAAGCTGCGCCTGGAGAACTTAGGGCAGTTTGAGTGGCGCCTGCACGACGGGTTTCAATGGCAGAGGGTCACCGAGCACATCTTTGGATTGCGGTTGGGTTAGAAGCGAGCTTGCGAAACACATCCAGTGAAGGGAAGAGCAAGTGGATAGTATGATCAAAGTCAAAATCGTTGACAAACCTGCTTTCGAGGTTATGGGCAAGAAGACCTGGATTTCGGGGCAGGATAATGAGCTTTTTGGCCAGTTCTGGGTGCAATGCGAGCAGGAACGCTTGTTCGAGCGCTTCGAGCAGCTGAGCGGCAATCGCCCAGGGCAGCAGACCGGCAGTTCGATGCTGGGGATCTCGCGCGTGGAGGCAGACCCCACCAACCGGGCTTTCTATTATATGATCGCTATCGAGGCGCCGGGGACCGGCGGGGAAGACCTGGAGCGCTATTGCGTACCGGCTTCGCGTTGGGCGGTGTTCGAGTGTGTGGGGAAAGTCCCCGAGGCGATTGTGAAGTCTGAAATGGTCGCGTTTATGGAATGGTTGCCCGCTTCCGAGTATGAGCATGCCAGGGCGCCCGAAATGGAAGTGTATTTTCCCGGGAATGATGGCGCAAGCGAGGAGAGCTATTGCGAATTCTGGTTGCCCATCGTCGAAAGGTCGCAGGGCGTCGTAGGGGTGTGAGAGCGCTCGTTGCGGCAGTTGGAGCTACCCGGCGTAGCTTCAAGGCTGAAGGAGAGTGATATGATCGCGTATTGTGGTATCCGGTGTTATGAATGTGCTGCCTACAAAGGGACGGTAACCGGCGATGAGACGCTGCTCGCCGAGATGAATGCCAGGTATGGCACTGAGACGACGGATGCGATTGACTTTGTCTGCCTGGGCTGTAAGTTTGCCGATGTGAGGCTGATCGCCACGGATTGTGCGGCGTGCGCCATCCGCGCGTGCGCGATGGCGCAGGGCAAGGATTTCTGTGCGACCTGCGCCGAATACGCAACCTGCGATACCGTGAAACCTTACCGCGGCGATGGGACAACGCCTCGCGATAGAATGAACGCTTTCCTACGCGCCAAGTTCGAGCGTGCTACCAGCTGAGGGTAGCTTTTCCGGTTGAGAGCCAACCCTGGTCGGGGAAGGCAGGGACCGGACAAGAGCGCAAGGAAAGGGTCCCCATCTGCGGATTCAAGGGGGGAAGGACAAAATGGCTGTGGCTGAGAGAGCCTATCCCAGCGTTTGGCGCAGAATTTGTGCCTATCTCGTTGATTATGGGCTGCTGTTCGGTGTGCTGATTCCTTTGCAGCTGCTGCTGTATCGCGTAGGGCGCGGCTTTCCCTACAATCTGCTTCAAAACGGCCTGCAAATTGAGCTCTGGATATGGTTGAGCGTCTCTTTGCCGGCGTGGCTGTACTTTGCGCTGAGCGAGAGTTCGCCGCGACAGGGCACTTTTGGGAAACGGCTGTTGGGGTTGCAGGTGGCGGACCTCCAGGGGGACCGCATCGGTTTTGGGCGGGCGCTCCTGCGAACGGTCATCAAGCTGCTGCCCTGGGAGTTGACGCACTTATCGCTCATGCTGCCGGTTCCGATGTGGTGGGATCCGCAGCCCACGTTGCGCCCAGAGATCGTGGGCGTCTATGCGCTGGTTGGGGTCTATCTCGTCACGCTGTTTTTGAATCCCCGCCGGCAGAGCGTGCATGATCTCGTGGCGCGGACGGTGGTGGTGAGCTGGGGAAAGGCTTTTAACCACGGAACACACTGAATACACGGAAAAATCTCTTAGATTCTTTCAGTGTATTCCGTGTGTTCCGTGGTTTATTTATTGCAGTTGTTCCGTGGTTTATTTAGCTATCCGTTCGATCTCGACCTTGGGTGAGTGTCCAAAGTTGACCAGGAATCCCAGCTTCAGCCCTGAGGCTTTGAGGTAGTTATGCACCTGCGCAAAGTGGTCAGGGGCAAGCGCCGAGACCGCTTTGATTTCCACAATGATCGTATCATAGCAGATAAAATCGGGCCTGAATTTCTGGACCAGCTGTTGCCCCTTGTACTGCAGCGTTATTTCCTGCTGCGCCACGGTGGGTATTCCCTGCTGGCGGAACTCCCACTCAAGGCACTCCTGATAAACCGCCTCCAGAAATCCGCAGCCCATTTCACGATACACCTCGAAGACTGCCCCACGGATGCGATAACTCTCATCTGGATAAATCAAATCAACCATAGGCGTGTTTAGTCCTTCATTTGTTAGCCACAGAAAACATGGAGAATTTTACCACTGAATACACGGAAAACACGGAAGGAATACCTTTGATGAGTTTCAGCCTATCGGTATCTCTTCCTTCAGTGTATTCCGTGTGTTCCGTGGTTTATTTATCTCATTTGTTCCGTGGTTTGATTAGCCGCGGTAGCGCTCGAGGAGCGCGAGCATCAAGCCGGCATCCCCAAGGGCGTTGAATGCGTGCGGGTAGTTGACCCCGTTCTGGATGGCGCGCTCCAGCGTGGTCTGGTAGCACGCTTTGCCGTGTTGCTGGATGAAGAGGGCGGTCGCTTTAGCCACGTGCTCGTTGGTGCTGTAGAAGCCTTTCTCGCAGGCGGCGAGCTCGGGGCATTCGTAGCAGCCATCCAGCCCCCGCTCCAGGCAGCAGGTGACGTTGGGGCATTTCCCATCGCTGAAGAGCGTGGCGTAGGAGCAGAAAGGGTTGTCGCTCCGGCATCCCGGGCATTCAGGGTAGAAGCAGTAGGCGCAGTGATGTCCGCAATAGGCGATTTGGTCCATTTTTACTCCCGCTTCTTCAGCATCAGGTATTCGGTGACGCCGTCTTTGTAGAGGCTGGGGATGGCGCCGACCTGCCGGTAGCCGAGGCGCTCGTAGAGGCGCCGCGCGTCGGGGTTGAAGTCCGCGACGACGAGGAAGGCTTTGCTGTGCTCCGCGAAGGCGACGCGCTCGAAGAAGGCAAGCAGCTGGGTCCCCACCCCTTTGCCGCGGGCAGCTTCCGCGACGGCGACGATGTGCAGGTAGGGGAAGCTGTGGAAGGCGCCGTTGAGGGTGAAGGCGATGAAGCCCACGCAGGCGCCGTGCTCATCCAGTGCGGTAAAGAGCTCTTCCTTTATAAGGCACTCGGTGAGGGCGGCGCGGGCTTTCTCCGGGACGGGGAAATAGACCTCGCCCAGGCGCGAGGCGCAGAGGGCGGCGACGCAGGCCTCGAGGTGCGCCGGGGTGGCGGGAACGATATCGAGTTGGACGGGAGCGGGTTCGAGTGTCCGGGACATGGGCACAGTGTAACACCGGAGAGGGGGATGGCAAATGAGGGGGGTCGCGGCTTTCGTAGCAGGTAAACGGTCTGCCATCAACCCCACAGTTGGACCAAGAAGGTTTGCGACAGCTTGCGTTTCTCGTTGCGCAACCACCTCCGTTCGCCCAACCCTCCACCACCACGTCATTCCGAACGGAGCAGCTTGCCCCCGAGCAAAGTCGAGGGGCAGCGGAGTGAGGAATCTCAAACCCCCGGTTGCCATCCACCACCGGGTGCAGAGACCCTTCGACTCTCCCTCGACTCCGCTCGGGACAGGCTGCTCCACTTCGTTCCGCTCCGCTCAGGGTGACGGGTTGGTGGGCGAGACGGGGGTAGACTTTAGGTGTGCCCGATGATGCGGTGGGGGACGTAGGGCTCCTCGAGGGTGGCGATTTCTTCGGGCGTGAGGTGCAGGTCGAGCGCGCCGGCGGCGTCCTCCAGGTGCGAGAGCTTGGTGGCGCCGATGATGGGCGCGGCGACGGGCGGCTTGTGCAGGAGCCAGGCGAGCGCGACGTGGACGCGAGGGACGCCGCGCTGCTGCGCGAGCTCGGCGACGCGCTCGACGACCTGCCGGTCGGTATCCTCGGTGGCGCCGTATTTGCCCCGCGCAATCTGGTCGGTCTCGGCGCGGAGGGAGCTCTCGGCGGTCCAATCGCGGGTGAGCCTGCCCGAGGCGAGCGGGCTGTAGGGGATGACGCCGATGCCCTCGGCGCGGCAGAGGGGCAGCATCTCGCGCTCTTCCTCGCGGTAGATGAGATTGAGGTGGTCCTGCATGGAGACGAAGCGGGTCCAGCCGTGGCGCTCGGCGGTGTAGAGGGCTTTCTGGAATTGCCAGGCGAACATGGCGGAGGCGCCGATATAGCGCGCCTTGCCCGCGCGCACGACGTCATGCAGCGCTTCCATCGTCTCCTCGATGGGGGTCTCGTAGTCCCAGCGGTGAATCTGGTAGAGGTCCACGTAATCCGTCCCCAGGCGCTTGAGGCTGGCGTCGATTTCGTGCAGGATGGCTTTGCGGGAGAGTCCGGCGCCGTTGGGACCGGGGCGCATTCTGCCGTGGACTTTGGTGGCGATGATGACCTCATCGCGCCGGGCGAAATCCTTGAGCGCGCGCCCGAGGATTTCTTCGCTCGCGCCGGTGGAGTAGACGTTGGCGGTATCGAAGAAGGTAATGCCGAGTTCGAGGGCTTTCTGGATGATGGGGCGGCTATGCTCCTCATCCAGGACCCATTGGTGAACCCAGCGCTCCGCATCGCCGAAGCCCATGCAGCCCAGGCAGATGCGGGAGACTTGTAAACCGGTTGATCCGAGTCGAGTGTATTCCATGGGTTCCTCCTTGGGAAATAACTAGTCACGCAAAGGCAGAAAAGAGATTTCACGCAAAGCCGCAAAGGACGCAAAGAAAAGAAAGAGAAATCATCTGGCACAAGGGTTCGAAAGAAAAACATGCAAAGGCTTGGCTCACGCAAAGGCTTTGCTCACGCAAAGGCTTTGCTCACGCAAAGGCTTTGCTCACGCAAAGGCGCAAAGGACGCAAAGAAAGAAAAGAAAAGCAAAATGACCCAGCATAAGGGTTTGAAAGAGAACTCCTGCAAAGGCTTTGCAAGCAAAGGCTTTGCTTGCAAAGGACAAAAAAAAGCCTTCCCTTAGCGTTCTTTGCGCCTTGGCGTGAGATAAAAGATGTATCTCGCAAAGGCTTTGCTCACGCAAAGGCTTTGCTCACGCAAAGGCTTTGCTCACGCAAAGACGCAAAGAACGCAAAGAAAGAAAAATACGTTGTCACACGTTGGCTTTGCTCGCTCAAGGGAGCAAAGGGAAAACACGCAAGCGCTCAATAGACGATACCACAGTCATATTCTACCAGCACGCGTTGTTCTTGCAGGAGTATGGTGTGAGGGAAGCTGCGGTTCAGGATGGTAGTTTCCTCAATAAAACCACCCCAGTCGGTGAAGGTTACCAACCTGACCGTTACGGTGTCCTCATCCAGCGCAATGACGGGTTCGAAGTCGATGGCGCGGGCTTTTTTCAGCACGCCTGGGGGAAAAGCCATGCGAGAATACCTGCGCTCTGCGATGAGGGCTTCGAGCGTGGCTTGATTGCAGATGATTTCGGCATCATGATAAGCCGCATGCCAGTGCAGATAAAACTGGCTTCCCATGGTGCGCAGCGCCAGAAGCTCAAGGAAGCCCTCCGGCGTGTCATCCGCCTGGATGTGTGCGGTAAAGTCGTGTCTGAGTTTCTGAATGTCTGGAAAGTCATCAGGGTACTCAGATTCCGCGAATGCGGAGTAGGTTTCATATGGCGCTTGATTCACCGGTCGAGCATAGAGGATGGGTTCACCGGCAAGAAATCCATAGTCGTACACATAGTCCAGAGTGTAGCCGAGCTCCATGGAGAGATGCGTCAAGACAGAGAAATAGTCATTGACATCGAAACCCTCGAGGGTCCCAGCAGCCAAGCCGTTGAGGAAGTCTGTGTAGGTCGTGCCATCCGCCAGCTCTGGAGAGGTGCGCACAGAGACTAAGCCGTCCACGATGCCCTGGCAATCTATGGAGCTCGCACCGGTCGAAGCTGCCGGCGGGTGTGTACACGCCGGCGCGACCAGGAGCAGGAGCGTTATGCTAGCGAGGGCAAGCGCTCGGTAGAAGGAGTTCTCGGCAGAAGGCATAACGACCGCCAGCGCCTTGCGGTGCAAGGCGCCTGCGGTCGAGGCGAAATTGACGTGAAGCAGCACCATGCTGGAATCTTCCTTCCGGTCAGGCTGAGCTGGCGATCTTGCTCTCCATTATTGTATACCCAAATTCGCAGGGGGCTTTCCAAAGGCATTTTTAGACAGGATTCACAGGATTATCAGGATTGACAGAATGATTCCGAACAGGTGTTCAAGATCAAGCTGACCATTTCAAAAATGGCGGAAAAACGAAAGGAATCTAGAAACCACGGAACACACTGAATACACAGAAGGAAGAAGGCAGCTAGACAAAAGTTCATCTCAGGCATTCTTTCGGTGTGTTCCGTGTATTCAGTGGTTAAGCAAACCAGATCTTATCTACCCCCCGGGCTGCGGTTGTTGTTTGCGCTGGAGGGCGAGGATGGCAATGCCGCTGGCAACGATGAGCACGGCGCCGGCGAGCACCGGTGCGGAGGGGACCTCGCGCCAGAGCAGCAAGCCCCAGATGATGTTGTACAGCAAGCTCGTGTACTCAAACGGCGCGGCGACGGAGGCTTGCGCCAGGCTGTAGGCGCGCGCGATGAAGAGCATCGCCACCGCCCACACGACGCCCAAGCCGCCCATGAGCACGCCGTCCAGCAGCGAGGGCAGGCTCCACGGGCGGAACAGGAAGGCGATCGAGGGATGGGCGCCGGGTATCTCGCCGATGAAGAGCGCCAGCGGCGCGAGGACCAGGCCCGCGACGACATAGATTAGCGAGGTGTAGTAACCCATCACGGCGGAGCTATCGGTGGCGCGGAGCTGGCGCGTGATGATGGTCGCCACGGCATAGAAGAGCGCCGCCAGCAAAGCGAAGACGGAGCCGAGGTTGAAGGTGGCTGAGCCGGGTTGGACGATGAGCAGCACACCCGCGAAGCCCACGAGCAGCGCGAGCCAATGGCGCAGGCTGACCTTTTCGCCCAGCACCGCGACCGAGAGCAGGGTAATCATCAGGGGTCCGGAGTTGCGCAGCGCCGCCATATCCGCCAGGGGCAGGGCTGCCAATCCCATCATGTAGGTGGTGAAGGAGAGGAAGAGGAGGAAGCCCCGGAACGCTTCAAGCCAGGGATGCGGGGTGTGCGGCAAACCGCGGATTCCCTCACCGCGCAGGAAGAGGAAGGCGAAGGGCAGGGCGACCAGGCTGCGGAGGACGACGATTTGCAGGACCGGGTAGTCGCCGCC
>JAKJAC010000143.1:6096-10871 GCA_022707705.1 Chloroflexota bacterium | reverse complement strand
CATATCACGGTAAATAATCGGCGGATTCTGAGAATGCAGGTAAAGCAGAACACTACACAATTGCTTTGCCCAGTCGAGCACCTGCTCTTCTTTGTAAGGCTCCTGGATTTCATCCAGCAGCGCTTGAAGTGTTTTGCCTGGGATGTATTCCATCACCATATAATGGGCAGCTTCAACCTGAAAAGTATCTGTCACTCGGACCAGATTCGGATGTTGCAACGTAGCCAGCAGTTCGGCTTCGCGCCTGAAAGCCTCAATGATCTGCTCCCGCTCCGCAGCTGCGATGGCAGTCTCATTCATCTCCTTGATGGCAACGATTTTGTCGCCCAGGCGTTTATCCATCGCTCTGTAGATTGCGCCCATACCGCCCTTAGCCGCTCGCTCCAGAATTACATAACGCTCAACCAAGGTGGATGCGCCCAACAACCGCCCGCTGGCAGTGCGCCCGATGACCGAGGGCAGGGACACCGGTTTCTGTGAAGGAGCCAGGGAGGATGCCGGAGCGCCACAATTGAGGCAAAACGGCGCATTGGGAAGCAGTGGATGCCCACATTTTGCGCAATGGCTATCCTGCGAGGTTGAGACAGGAGTAACCGCACAGCCACAGGACTTACAGAAGCGCGACTTAGGGCTTACCGGTTGACTGCAACGCGGACAAAACCGCACCACAGAAGAGGAGACCGTCAATGCCGCGCCACAAATCCGGCAGAACCTGGCGCCGGCTCGCAGAGGGGCTGCGCACCTCGGGCAATGCGGCAGCTCCTCAGGCGCAGCGTTCTGCTGCAGGGGTTTGCCGCACTGCTTACAGTAACGCTTACCTTCTCGATTGTTAGTACCACAATGCTCACAACTTGGCATGCATGCTCCGCTGATACTCTCGAAAGATGCAAGATCAAATTGGTGGCTGAAGATGCACAAACCCACCCAAATCAGTGTTATTTGCTACGGCAACAAAAAAAACCTCATCCCTCTGAACCCCCTTCTCCACGCGGCGTGGAGAAGGGGGTTCAGAGCCAGAAAGGCAGAATCTCTGCGGTAAGCAGGCTCTTGAGCCTGATGCAAGTTATAGCTAGCGCCCGTCCAACCGATATTGCCAGTGCAGATTATTTATATCCTGGCCCATGAGCAAACAACTGCAGTACCCAAATCCGGCACAGGAAAACCAGGACCTAAAGAATTTAGTTGGGAAATGTAACTCGCAGATGATACGAATTGCTATTATCGAAAGTACCAACCGCATAGAGTCGTACGATATACCTGCCTGCTTGCGTCAATGAACAGGAAAGTATGTAGTCACCGGTTGCAACTGGAGCTGTACCGCACAAGGGATTCACAAAATCGCCCGGTTTATAGACCCATAGCGCCGTTTTGCCCACGAATTTAGAGGGCAATTGGAGCCGGACTTGAAGTGCACCCGTAGCGGTTACATCAAAATAATAATTGTCCTCTGGATCGCCATCACACAACTTGGCTGAATAAGTCTGTCCAGAGAGCAGAGGACCCCAAGGATTGGTGCGACGGTCATCATTGGGTTCGAAGGGATCACAGTATCTAAACTGGTTCAGAGTGAGAGGCAGGAAGACTCTGGAAACAGAAAAGTGCTGGCACAAAAACCCAGAGCAAAGTTGTATGTTCGCCTCACTGCTCAAACCGACTAATGGCTGCCCCAAGATGCCATGTAACACAACATTAGCGCCTGCTGCGGTCCCCCCGCCACCACCGATAACCCAGCGATCAATAACCGTACCTCCCTGAGCCGAAGCCACACTTGAAACCAGGCATAACATGAGTGCCAGAATCAATTTCCGCTTCATGATTCACCTGCGCGATTGTTCAGGCAACTCAAGAGTGTCTCCAGGTTGGGGCGGAGGAGGAAAAAGGTCGACATCAGTTTTTTCTCGTGTAACCGCGGGAGGTGTTTGCGTGTCCAACTCCAGTCGCACATTCTCATATCCCATCCGTTTCGCCACAATGCGATAGTCGAATGAAGTCACGGCAGGGGTTCCATCTAGCGTGACCCCACGCACGGTGAAACTCACCGGCTGCTTTTGTGTAACAAAAAGCAATACGGCTTCTTCCGAAATGGGAGTCAAAAAGATGTGATAGGTCTCGGTCAGGTTGACGGTTTGAGCGAAAATGGGGTCGAAGTAAATGGTAGCCTCACCTTTGACTAACTGTCCAGTACCGAAATCCTCAAACCAGACTTCTGGACTTTCAACCGCATAAAGGCGGCGCGTCTCATAATCCGCGGTCTCGACAACAGCACTCTTGCTGCCTGAGGCATACATGTTCCCAGAGTTATCGACACGAAACCGCAGTGTTCCACCTGGCGGATCTCCTGCAAAACCTTCGATAATGTTCCCCGAGAAACTATGCGCGCGAAGTCCAACGCCGTCGAGCCAATTGTGAGCTTCCACACCGGCGCCATTGCTGGAGTATGAACGACCATAGACGCCCCAGGTCTGGTTTCCGGCAGTAGAGGTAGCATAGCCTTTCACCCCAGCTGTGCCATCGATATTTCCTGCAACGACACCGTAAACCCCAGTTGTGGAAGTGGTGGTAATTGTACTGGTCCCAAAAATGCCGTAATTCGACCTGCTTACGCCGTATATACCATATCCAGATTCGCTTTGCCCGGAGACTCCAATGCCAGTGTTTCCCAAAGCACGCAGTCCTCCCGACCCACTGAGATAAGCCGCATAATTATCAGTGCTCTGCAAGGTCATCCCCAAACCCGATCCGCTCCAGCTGGCTCCCCAATGGTTGTGATTAGAACGAGCCGCGGTGGTAGCCGTACCACTTCCGCTGAATTGCACACTAAAGGTACCACCGCTTAGGCTAAGCCCCGTCCCAGCGGAATAGGTGGCATTGTCATCCGTCTCACACACCACGCTGCCATCAGCGTTGATAACACGGATGGACGAACCCCCACTGCACGTCCCCACAACGCGTTTTTGGAAAGCATCGCTGTCAGTGCCATCCAGGGTTTCAGCATTCAGAGCGTAGGGAACCGCACTGAAGGGCACCAGCCCTAGTTGAGTAAAAAAACCGGTCGCAGTAGTTCCAAACCAGACACGCAAATACCTTCCAGACGCACTAAAAACTGAGGGGGTCAAACTCTGCGTCATGCCGCTCAAAGAAGTATTACCTAACGGAACAGTGAAGTAACCATCATTGACCTGGAGCAACACGGCTGCGGCCGGCTGTGAGCCAGCCGTTGAAGTGCCATCGTTGGACCAATAGGTCACAGCCGAGGGACCTGTAGAACTTACGATGGCAAACTTGAAGTACCCTGGACCGTCGTGAGGCAAGGAACCCACGAGGATGTTGCCTTGATAGACAATTGTCGTTGGGTTGGTCACCCCAGCGACCTCCGAGTCTACAGCGGGTCCATCAATGCTTTGCGCAGTGATAGGGGTACTCAATAAGAACAACAGCAATGTAAGCAACCATATCTGCCGTCCAAGCGTTATTCCAGATCGCATCTCATGCCTCCTATGCATTAAGTAAACTTTGAAAACCCTTCTGATAGATAACAATAACCTCAAAACTTGCAGCCACTTCGAAAACCCTCAGCCCGATAATCAAGGGTCGCTACAAATGGCGATCAGAATCACGGAACTGGCGTCCACGTCGGCGGGGGTGGCGGTTCAGTGGGCTGTGGCGGCGGTTCGCTTGGTGGCGCCTCGACCGGCGGTGCAGTCGGCGGAACCGGGGTCGCAGTGGGACGGGGGCGCGGTGTGGCTGTCGCCGTGGCTGTTGGCGTTGCGGTAGGGGTCTCCGTTGGCGTCGCGGTTGGGGTTGCTGTTGGCGTCGCCGTGAGCGTTGCCGTGGGCGTAGCTGAAGGAGTTTGAGTCGCAGTTGGCTCCGGAGTGGCGGTGTGAGTTGACGTCGGCAGCACAGCCGGATTCAGGGTAGCTGTGGCTTGGCCGGCAGGCGCCAACGGCGCCTGAGCCTGCGAGGTGGGAGAGAGGGACCTACCGCCGCGCGCTTGATTGATGCCACCAATAGTTCCAACAGCCAACAGAACAACCGCTGCAGCTATTGCTGGCCATGCCCAGACTGGCACCGGCCGGCGTCTGCGTTTTGGTGCAGGCTGTTGGGTGCTCTCAGCCGAGAGATCTGGGCTTGGAAGGAGCGCTTCCTCCATCTTCCGCGTCTCACCGTGGGCTGCATTCTCATCGGTCGCGGCGAGCGAAGCCGGTTGCTCATTGAGCGGTTGCCACTGGGTAATAGTAACGCCTAAAGCCTCTGCCATTTGGGCGGCGCTTGCCCATCGTTGAGAGCGCCCCAATTCCAGAGCCTTGAAAATCGCGTTTTGCGTGCGCGGCTGAACATGCGCCAGCATAGTTGTTATTGGGGCAAACTGTTCTGGGTCAGAAATGCGTGACGTTGCAGTAGGCGGGGATTGTCCAGCCAATGCATGATAGAGCGTTGCGCCCAGACTGTACAAATCGGAGCGTGGGTCGGTGTGCCCCATATGCGTATCGTATTGCTCCGGGGGCGCATATTCCGGAGTCCCCATCCCACGCATGGCAGTCTTGGTATGTGGGTCGTTGGGATCCCAGAGCTTCACCAACCCGAAATCCACCAGGGCAACGCGCCCGTCGGGCCGGATAATGACGTTTTGGGGTTTCACATCCCGATGAATGATGCCCCGGCTATGACAGTACGATAATGCATCCAATAGCTGTGTAGCCCAAGCCAGCACCTGAGATTCCTCAAGCCGACCCTCTCGTTCGATGCGTTGGGAAAGGTTCTCGCCCTCAATGAAT
>JAKJAC010000143.1:0-6009 GCA_022707705.1 Chloroflexota bacterium | reverse complement strand
CCCGCCATAGCCCAGTGGGCGGTCAATCACATAGCGATTATGCAAGACTTGACCTTTTGAAAGCGTCATTTACCCATTCCCCTTCCAGGAGCAAAAACCCGTAGCAGCTTCACGTTATCCCCTGTTATTGCCAGTATCATGCGTAATACGTGGCTTTCACCCGACCAAAGCGCACCCCGTCGCCATCATTCAGGGGTTGCGGTTGGTGTGGAACAAGTTTCTGTTGGTTGACGAAGGTGAAGTTGGTGCTACCGAGGTCTTCAATCATCATCTGATTGCCTTGGGCAAAAATGCGCGCATGTTTGCGGGAGACCCCCCCCTCATCGCCGCCGTGATTCGTCAGGTCCAGATCGGGGAAATACCCGCTGATCGGGTCTTCACGCCCCACAAACACTTCTGATTTTCCACCAGGGAACGGCAGCGGCGCATTGGCGCCCTCAACGATCAGCCGCCCCCGGACTGCACCATAGCCAGCGCCAATACCCGCCGCCTGCGGTGCAGATGGCGGGTAATTCGGTGGAAGACCCGGTTGCTGATAGGGGTATTGTTGTGCTGCAGGAGCGCCCCAATTTGAGGCAGCATCGGGCACGCCAGATGGGGGCGGAGTCGGCGCAGGCACATACGGTTGCGCGGGCGGCGCTTGACCAACGGCGCCACCACACATATCACAGAACACGCTGCCAGGCTCCAGTTGAGCGCCGCAGGTGGGGCAGGTTGCGCCACCTCCAGGCGGATAGGCAGCAGAGCTCGCAGCTGCGGCGGGCGCGCCTTGCCCATCCAGGGTGGCGCCACAAGTGGGGCAGAAAGTTGTGTCGGGCAGAACCTGAGTGCCACAGGTGGGACAAACCCCTGCCAGCACAGTCTGTCCTCCATAAGCAGGCGCCGGGGTTGCGGGAGTGGGCATAGCGACTGCAGCCAATGAGGCGCCGCACTCGTCACAGAAAGCAACACCATCAGGTTGATTAGAACGGCAAGTTGGACAGATAGGCATCAGACACCTCCTCGAAAAGGGTTTTTAGAGATCATCCAATTTCTGCGTGAGTTTCCGGGTTTCATAGCGCAGCTTCTTGGTGCCCGCAGCGGACATGCCTTCGCCGCGTTCCAGGCGCTGCGCCTCGGTTTCAGCGGTGTGCGCGAGTTCATCCTCGCCGAGCTCGAGCAAACGGGTTGCCGCAGCGCGCAACTTCTGAGTAGCCGCCACGATGTTGCCGACCGCAGCTTCTTCCAGGGCTTTGGTTTGCAATTTGTGGGCAGTGACTCTCTCGACGATATTCAAAACATAAGGATTGGACTGCTGCGCCTGCGCCAAATCGGATGTGAAGCTGAGCAGCACATCACTGCGCTCACGCTCTCCGGACAGATGTAGGCCCGGCACATCGTAAATTACTTCAGCCTGAGCCACGCGGTACGTACCCGCCTGCCGAGGTGGCAAAAGCAATTCAACCAGTACGCTCTGGGTCTGATCGCGATTCAGGTCGCCAAGAGCCACCTGCACATCCCGGTCAGAAAGCACACGATGGTCCAGCTTTTCAATCAACGGCGCAGCCCGCCATACCGTCCGCGGCAAGACCTGCGCTGCCAGGCGCAAGACGAGCTGCGCATTGCGCACCACGGTGGCTTGGGCGGCCAATACCTGTTGTTGGAAGGTCTGCAGGATGACGTCCGGTTTCCCCTCAGGGACAAAATCGGAACCCCCGCCGCTGGCGCCCGCAATTTGATCCAGGAGTTCCGCATTCCAATCATTGCCCAAACCCAGAGCGGTAATGGCAATCTGTTGCCTTCCGGCTTCCTGAGCCAGCGCCAGGCACTTCGACTCATCGCCAAAGGTTTCCCCATCCGTCAGAAGCAACAAACGGTTGACACGTTGGCCCTCCAAGCCTTTGCGCAGTTCATCCAACCCGGCGCGCAAGCCCAAAGAAATCTTGGTGCCGCCGGCTGCCGTAATTTTCTCAATGAGCGCCGTGAGTGCGCCGGGATTCGAAGCCGCCTGGCGCGGCGCCAGTACTTTGACGTTATCATCAAAGATGACCACGGAGACCAGGTCCTGAGCTCCCATCTGCTGGATGGCCAATTTGGCGGCAGCTTTCATATTGCGCAGCTTGGGGCCTTCCATCGAGCCACTATGATCCAACACCAGGCCGAAATTCAGCGGCATCTTCATGTGAGCAATGGCTTCAGTCGCTCGTACTTCCATCAGGACGTAGGCGACTTGCTGCCCCCCGGTTACCGGGAAGCTCGCTTTGTTCGTTTGAACGTGAAGAGTCAACTCACCTGCCATGACACCTCCCAAAAACACTTACAAAACCACCAGGCTGTTGCATCGAAGCTATTTGGCTGCGCGAATTCCCGCAGATGCGGACCGAAGTCCGCAGGACCAAAGTTCGTAGAATTCAAGGGATTTTTCAATGCCCCAAATGCGATAAGTCCTCGCCATCAGCAGCGCCGAAGCTAATGGAACTTATCGGGATTCTTGTTCATGTACGAATTCAACATCGAAGCGGAGAGCACTACGGCGGCAATCTGCAATGGAATCGTGCAGAACAAGCTGATTCCAACAGTCGCTGCTCCCACCAACCAATACCCGATGTTCAACATGAGGTTGAGGATCAAGAGAATTACACCGGTTGAAGTCTGTCCAGCGTAAATCCAGCCGAATCCCATGAGCGCGAACAACCCAATGCCGATTTCCAGAAGCATGCCCGTGGATTTGCTCTTGGTGGGATAGCCGTACGCCGGCGCCTGATACGACATGCTACCGCCCGCCGGCGTGGGAGGGATCCACGCGGGGCGCGCCTGCGTGACATCAGCGGGCCAGGAGGCAGGCGCCGCGTTGGGCGCTGATTGCCAGGCGGGCGTATCGCCAATCGCGCGGGTCGGCGCAGCCGATTCGCCGATGGCGCGGGTGGGACCGGCGCCGCCATCGATGCGCAGCGTGAAGGTGGTGTTCCCGATGTGAATGGTATCGCCGGCGCGGATGGCCTGGGGGATATGCGGTTGCAACAGCACTTGATTGATGTAGGTGCCGTTGGTGCTGCCCAGGTCGGTCACCGTGACCACTTCGCCCTGCACCTCAAAGCGCGCGTGATTGCGCGATACGAGGGTATCCTGGGGCAGCAGGATATCGCAGTTTTCGCGCCCGACGGTGACCGAGGGCGTCGTAAGGGAATAGTCTGCCCCTGCCTGGGTGTGTAACTTGAAATTCATGCTAAAAACCCTCCTCAGAGATGGCTACAGATACAATCGCAGGGCTTAGGGATAGGTGGCAACCAGTGAATACGGCTTTGTGGAGTCATGCCTCAAATAAGGATATACCCTGACAAAGTATTGACGCCCTGCCTGCCCCACGAAACTAGCCTGCTCCGGTGTAGAGCCTGCTTCATTTGAGTACTTCACGAGCTCGTAGACGCTGCCATTATGCCAATAAACGTACAGATCATAATCTACCCCGCTGGGGATGTTGCTCAGTCGAACAACAACATTCCCGGTGGTGATTGGGGTGAAGTGATAGTAATCGTTGCTGTCCGTGGCGTCCCAGATATACGCTTGGATACTTTGCCCAGACACCAGCGGTCCCCATGCTTCTGCGGGGGTATTATTGGGTTCATACAGGTCGTTAGCGTACCACCACACCCAGGAGCGAAGCGTCAATGGCAAGTAAACACGGTACATTTCGACGCGCGTGACGGCGGTTCCCGTGCCGGTATTGCCGGCACGGTCTTTGGCGGTCACCCGAAAGGTATATGTGTGATCCAACTGCACGATTGGACTGGTGAAGGTGGTTTTTGTCAACGGTGTGTTAGTCAGCCATGTTGGTGTCACCCACGCACCAGCATCCTGGCGAAAAGCCACCGTATACAAGAGCGTCGGGCGCAACCCGCCCTTATCCTCAGCGGTCCAGGATACCTCGATACGAGGAACGGCAACGCGAGCGGGCGCGGTCACCGTGACGGTGGGCAGTTTGGTATCCAGCCGAATTGGGTCCGCCGGAATAAGCGCCGAGGTGTTCCCAAGATGGTCCCGATACCGCGCATAGACGAATTTTTCACCGTCGCCAGCAGACAATTCCCAACCCGTTACGGTGGTGGCAAAGGGGCTCCAGTCGTCGCAGTCCGGCGTCTCGCTATTGCTGAGACACATTTGCGCCACACCACAACCCTCACCATCATTCGCCGTAAGCTGCAGAGAAACCCGTGTGGCGCTGATATAGGCGGCGCCGTTGGCAATCTGCACCGTTCCCGTGGGAGGCTCGGGATCATGACGATAATCGTAAACTAGATGGGCGGCGTTGCTTACGGCATCGGTCGCGGTAACGGTGATGCGTCCGGTCTCGGCGATGCCCGAGGGTATGCGATAGACGAAAAGCCAATTCTTCCAATTACCGCTGCTGTTACTTGGGTTTGCTGTGCCCAAAGCAGACGTCGCTAAGACGCTCCCTGGTCCAGACAGCGTATCAGTCACGCTCCCGCGCAGGGTAAAGAAAACATCTCCAGGTGTTGTATGGGTATAGTACACTGCCGCACCGTCCACATACATCCCTGAACCTAACAGGTCAATGCCTAACGGCGACATCTGCGGAGATGTGATATCGCGAATGTAGGTAATCACCGCAAGCGCTGGCGAGACCGGAGCGCTCTGGGTCAAAGTGTATACCACATGAGGTTGCGAGACCGCGGTCACACCCACGGTATAGCTCAGCACTGCCTCCCAGGGCGCGACCGGCGAGGTGAGCACATGCCTCGTCCCGAAGGCGGGTTCCGCGGTGAGCGTAAGCGGCGGCGTGCCGGTCAGGATGAACGTGAGGGTGAGCACACCAGGGTGGCTGTTGTTGAAGAAGACCTCGCCGGTGGGCGTCTGCGAAATCACAATGCCCGCGGCTGTGAACGTTGGATTGAGCGCAGCCGCACCGGAAGACCGGGGCGCGGGTTGCGCGGCGGCGGGCAATGCCTGCCCCTCCAGGACCGCGAAAACGCCCCCTAAGATCAAACCGCTGAGAAACAGAACCCATCCCAATCGCGCATAGCGCAACAAGTTTGTTCCTAACATGTCACTCCTTCGGAAAGTCAAGATACGCTCCCACAACCAGACTCCAAGGCGTTAGAAACGCCAGGGGAAAGGAGACCCATCACGCAAAGGCGCAAGACGAAAAGTCATTCTGCCGCTCCTGGCAACCAGGTGTGAGATCTTTGTGCCTGGATAGTGTGCACAGACACGAATGTTTTAGTAATCAGTGTCAGGTGACGAGCAGCGGAGCAGCGTCTGGATGCTCGCATGGCGCCCATGCCGCCCCTTCCCAAGGGGCGAAGGATCTGATAGCGGGCTTGTAGCGTTACAGTTGCCATTCTATCTCAATTCACAACAGGTTATGGACCTGAAAGCGTTGGATTTTCAGGCACCGACGTAGTGGGCTCCGGTGTAGTTGGATCTCCCGGCGGCGGTTCGACAGAGCCCGGGGTCGCAGTTGGTGTTGCGGTGGCCGGTGTGATTTCAGGTGTGACCGGGACCGTAGGTGTTCGTGGCTGAGCGCCTCGTGGCGTCCGCGTCGGCGTTGGCGTTGCCGGGGGGCGGGGGGTGCTGGTTGCGCGTCCATCTGCAGGGGCCCCTTCCCCGGTGGGCGTGCTCGCAACCGATGTGAGGGTAGGCGTTCGCAGTTGCGCGCCCCGGGGCGTACGCGTCGGCGTGGGCGTCAGCGAAGGAAGAGGGGTGCTGGTTGAGCGTTCACTTACAGGCCCCCCCTCCTGGACGAATGGGGTTTCCGTAGGCACGCCCGAAGGGGTGACAACTACGGCAACGCCCTGGTCGCCGGTCCCGAGTTCCACCAGGTTCCAGCCAACCACCCCACACACCACCATCACCGTCATCACAACCAATGCAGTCAGAAGGCTCAGAGTCAGCCGCTGCCGCTGATTCAGCATACGCCAATCTGCCCGCAGGCTTTCGAGAGGCGCATGCCCGGTGACCTTAGCGCCACCCTCACCCCACCCCAACGCCGCCCGCATCTCGGCGGCATGC
>JAKJAC010000142.1:5261-10890 GCA_022707705.1 Chloroflexota bacterium | reverse complement strand
CTGGGAGGGCCCCAGACCTTCGGGTGGCAGTTGTGGACCGAAGCGCAACGCCGCGGGTGGCAGAAAGCCATAGCGACGCAGTTGCTTGGGGATGCCGCGGTATGGATCTGGAACTTACAGCAGGAACATTTTCCTGACAGCGTCGCGTTAGTGGATTGGTTCCATGCGGTCGAGCATTTGGGGGAGGCGAAACTCCTGCTATATCCACAAGAGGGCGCCCCGGCCAGCCAGTGGTATCACAAGCACGAGCAAGCGCTTTACCAAGGTCATGCAGAGGAAGTGGCACGCAGCTTGCAAGCCAGCGCCGGCAAAATCACTGATACCACCCAGAGTGAGGCCTTGCAAAAGGCGGCCGCTTATTTCAAAAACAACCGAGATCGCATGCACTATCAGGAAATGCGGGAGGAAGGTTGGCCGATTGGCAGTGGGGCTGTTGAAAGTGGCGCCAAGCAATTCAAAGCCCGCGTCACTGGTCCCGGAATGCGTTGGAGTCGCTCGGGGGCTGACCATATGCTGACGCTGCGCGCGGCGGTCCTGACTGGAGACCAACGCTTTGATGAACTGTGGTCTCGCGCTTATGCTAACTTGCCCCCATCCTGAAATGCACCCCGGAACCGAGTCCTCGTGTCTCATATTGGGAATTGCTGTAGAATTATCCTTTGACTTGACATGCACGCCGATATTCCCGCATCCCACTCGGCTACCGTGTCAGGCACAGCGGATTGGGGCAAAACGCCAATCGTGGGTTCATGTTGACCGTTTTCTGTTAACGATTGGTCTCGCTACCGGATTGCAGCATGAACCCCTTTCCTTTCAATCTGCTCCAGGTCTCTGCCCACCACGGTTCCTGGGGGTCGTACTATTAGCCTGGGTATTGACCCCCAGGCTAATTTAACCCTCAAAGTCTTGGTGACGAGATTCCGCCCCAGTACCTGCGCTCTGGCTAACGGACGACCAGCGGTAAATAGATCTCCGCACCGGGCCCAATAAAGGGTTGATCCGCATAACCCGGGATGACCACATGTTTGGAGGCGGCGGTGACGATGAGCTGACTCGAACCTGGCGGCAGACGGCGTGTCGCCTCAGCATCTAGAATGATGAGCCATGCACCAGTCGTCGTTGTCACGCGGGCGTGCGCCAACCCAAAAGCCGGCGCCGATACAGCATCCCCGATTAACCAGACCCGGTTTGCGCTATCCAGCACCTGGTAGCGCACCGCCTCGATGTCGGAATCGGGGTAGGGCTGTCCATCTAGAGTGATGGACACCGTGTAGGTGACGGTTTCCCCGCGTTCGATGCTTTCAGGACCGCTCACAGATACTTCGGGGATAGCGGGCGTAGTGAAGTCATCCCATTTCTCCGGCGGATCCGGAAAAGCGGTGTAGGGCTGCAAGACCAGGGTGCTGCGGTCAGCCGCGATTTCCCGCAGATAGTAGGGGCCTGTACCAATCCAGAAATGCCCACGATCGCTGAACCATTGCGCCAGGTTGGTGTAGCGGGCTGTGGCCTCTGGGGCGCTGATGTAGGCTGCGAGCGTGGGTGAATAGGGAATATAGTGGGTGAGTTGCGCGGCGCTGAGTTGGTTATTTAGGATAGCCAGTGAAGGTTCGCTTACGTAGTCGAGCCACTCAATGCCCAGGTCATTGGCTTTGGAGGCGCCAAAAGCGGCTTCGCCAGCGGCTTCAGCCAGCAATCCCAGGGTCAGGTTATGCCACGCGCCTGGACCGGTGGTGTACGTGGGCCACCAGGTGCTGACGCAGTGCTCTGCATCCAGGGCAACCGTATTCATGTAGGTCTCAATCACCAAGGGGCTGGTGGAGAGGATGCGCACACCCCGGAAAACAGACTTGAACCCGTTGAGCTGACTTACGGCGGCCGGGTCGTACACGGCGCTGGCTTCCTTGGCGGGGTCAAAGGTAAGGATGATATTGAGCAGGATATCGGCAATCGAGAAGGGGCTGCCATCGTGCCAGGTCACGCTGCTTGTGAGATTCACTGGATAGGTGACGACGCTTTTCCTCAGCGCAGTCACAGGCTGTGTATAGACCTCCGATACGGTGAGAAAGCGCTGGGCCGCGGCATCCCAATCTGCCCAGGCATCGCCGGGAACGGGTATGGTAGGAGCGAAGTCCAGGGTCACCCAATCGTAGGTTTGGCGGGCGAAGTAACCCTCCTGAATGGTGACCGTGGCGCTTTCAATGCGCTGTGCCAGCGCCAGGCCGTTATAGGGACCCCTGAGCAGCGCATTGTCTCCGGTTGCGCCAATGATCGGTCTATCGTAAAGCCAGTTGGTGCCGCCCAGCGGGTTCCAGGGTTCAGTGAGAAAACTAACGGTGGCAATGGTGAGTGGTGTACTATAAGCGCCCGTGCGACTCAGGGTGTAGGGCCAGAGATACGAGCTGTTGAAGCTGCCGTAGAGGTCCGAGGCGTAGCTCACTGCGGCGCGGCGTGGAGTAATCAAGGCGCGGTCAAACAGCCAGATGCGGACGGAATCTTCCAGCGCCAGCTCGAGCGCCTGCACCAGCAGAGCGCGCTGCTCCTCAACGGTCGCAAATTCATGGGTGCCTAGACGCTGGGCGACTTCGAAGAACTCGGGCGTGTTCACATAAGCCTGCCACAGGGGAACGTTGAGTCCTTGATTGGTGTAAAAGAAGAGGAAGTTATCCCCTAGATCGCGGGACACTACGGTGGCAACCCAACTGCCAGTGTAGATGTGCCATAGGCCATCTGCGGGATTGGAACTCATCCAGATGGGGCTGGCCTCGCCTGCCGTCACATATCGGCGGTTCACCGTGAAGCCGATGTCTTCGAGCTGGTTGGCAACATAGTCGCCGATTTGTCGCCGCTCGTCCTCCACACGGATGAGGAAAATGAGCTCCACCGGTTCACCAGCGTACTGCCATTTATTCCCGATCAGGGTGGCGCCCAGGGCCATCATCTCAGCTGCGATGACGTTCTGGGCGAGAGTTTTGTTGTAGCCATAAACCAGCTCCAGGGCGTGAGCCGCATCCGCGGCGAGCGTGTAATCGTAGGAGACCGTATTGAGCGCGTGCCAGCGCGGCGTGCCCAAGCCGCCCAAAATGGCGTTGGCGATGTAGTCGCGATCCACAAGCCAGTTCAGGGCTTCGCGCACTCGCGGCACGGCAAAAGGATTGAGTTTTCCCGTGCCTGAGAACACCGGACCAGAGGGGTTCAGGGTCAATTCATTGTAGCTGCCATAGTTGGTATAGGCCTCTAGACTGGGTGAAGCGGCAACCTGCTGGGCGATAGCGGGGTTGGCGGTCATGTACGTGTAGAGGTCGAGCTCGCCCGCCTCCAGCCGCGCGATGGCGTTAGTGATCGAAGTCTCCTTCACAAAGAGTAGGCTGTCGGAGTCGAGTTGCTGGGACATCTGCGGCGCTGCCGGCTGCGCAGTCAGCGAGGACGTGCCGGGTATCAGCAACGTCAACAGCATTACGACACTGATCAAGGTCCTAACATAGAGCTTGCGGTACATGATTTTCCTCCTGAGAATAGAGTTTGCCAGATCGAAATCTGAACGGTTAATGGCGCAGAGCCAGCGGGAGATAGACCTCGTGGGCGATTTGCCCTAACGCAAATTCACTCAGATGGCACACCGGCACTTGAAGGATGTTCCCCGAGGTGTTGCGCACATAAGCTCCACAGGCAGCGTCTTCGTAGCTGCTCCCGTTCCACCACAACAACCTCAACTCATTCTTATTGAGCATCCCTAAAGCCTGTTCGTTGTAATGCAGGGTGATGGTGATGGGGTTCGTGAAAGTGGGGTTTGGAACCGGACTGCCGTTGCTATAAGCCTGGATATCGAATGCCAGGTTGCCTAGAAGGAAGCCCGTGGGCGCGTATCTGGTCACGGTATCTGGAGTGATCACCAAATCTAGCGTCTCAGTCACAGATCCTGCCGGCAGCATCAGCGATGCTGTGGCGCCGAGGCTGCTTGTGAAGTTGACAGTTCGAGCGGCACCCGGTGTAACCGCGGTTACGATGGGCAATGGACCTTTGGATAGCTCATAGAAATACGGGTTATTGCCGTATCCCAGATTGGCGAAATAACCTCGTATTTCCGCTCGAACAAAATTGTTGCTCACCCGTTGCACCAGGAACATATCGGTGACGTTGGAATACGTTGTGACTTGCAGGTCCTCGTAACAAGCTCGTGCTACGCTATCCTGAAGAGCGAGACAGCTATTAACCTTGGCCAAATACGTGGATAGTTGATCGTCTGGCAGACGTTGGCGCAAAGCATAGGTGCCGATAAGGTAAGGTTGTACCCAGTTGTACGGATGCGGTATATCCTGTATCCAACTGCTGATGAATATGGGAATCCGAGCATCGCGTAGGTCTGGAAGGTAATCCATCCACGGCAATTCGAGTTTGTTGATTTGGAAGTTAGGACTTAATCCCTCAATGCCCGCTTTGAGGCTTTCGATGAATTGCTCGCGTTGCAGGTTGCCGCTGTTGTAAGATAGAGTAATCGCGAAACCACTGGAAATGACTTGTCCGTTCCATGCCTGGCTAAACTCCTCCATAGCCAGGGTGGGGCTATAGAAATATGTGGGTTGGGTATCGCTATGGCCCATGACCCCTTTGATAATCGGTCCTGTTCGTTGGATAGCTTGTCCGTTGTAGCTATCGGCGATGTATTGCGTCCAATTGAAGGCGTAGTTGAAGGCTTTCCGGACGTGGATATCGGTGAAGAAGTCCGGCGGGATACCGTTCCCGTCAAAAACGCCGCTGCCGGTATAGTTGTGCACTCCATCGGTGTTGATGTTATAAGTGAAGAAAGCATCGGTTGCTGAAGGATCGAGAACACCTGCGTAAGCACGAAGTGTGCCGGTAGGATGCTGGAGCGTCCCCGTCACTGCTCCTGGACTGGCGTAGTGCAAGAGCACATAGTCAGAAAGGGGTGTCCCAACTTCAATGAAGTAACCCAGATCAGCTGCGCCGGTCATCAACATGTCATGCCGTGTTGCGGCATCAGGGACTTTCTTGATCAAGACACGCTCCAGAGCCGCGGCGCCCGTTTGACTGCCGGGCCAAATGGGTGTCGAGCGCCAGTAATGCGGATTCCGCTCGAGTGCTACCTCGCTGCCAGAAGTCCAATAATCCAGCATGAAAGGACCCGTGCCGTTCGTGATGCTAAAAATTGGGCTGGTAGTTGGAGCGGTCGAATAGGTATTTTGCCAGGTGGCACAATCTCCATCCCAGGCGCCCTGGGCAACTAACCAATCTTTATCCATGACATATCCAAAACTCGCGAGCGTGGTCAGAAAAGGACCATAGGCATTAGCCAGGTGGAAAGTTACCGTGCCGGTGTCATTGTCGAAAGTGATCGCGTGGGTGACGGTCTGGCAAGCGGCGTACAGAATCTCCGGGGGCTGCGCCTGCAATGCGACCGGATCATCCACCAGGCTACTGTCAGGAGCTACCAGCTCGGTTACGTCATAAATGTCAAACAATGGCTTGTTGAATAAGAATTGTGGCGACCAGCTATCACCGGCGAAGATATCGCGCTGGAAAGTGAAAGCCACATCTTCTGCGGTCAGCGTTGCACCGTTGTGGAAGTAGATTCCCGGTCGCAGAGTAAAGGTGACCGTGCGCCCATCGGCGG
>JAKJAC010000142.1:0-5211 GCA_022707705.1 Chloroflexota bacterium | reverse complement strand
CACAATTTCATCTGCTTTATCACGATTGAAAGTGACGAGCTTTTCGTAGACCTGCCGAAAGACATGGCTCGCTATGGTTTCATAGGCTAAGCCTGGATCGAGTGTAGAAGGTTCGCCGACAATGACTTCCACTGCGGTGGTGTAGGGGAGAGTACTGGATTGTTGCAGACCCTGTTGGGTTGCGATAGCCAGCTGCGCGTGAGAATTGGCAAATTGGCTGGTAAGCAATGTCCTTTGAGCATCTGTATCCTGCTCCATCAGCAGTTCGCTGCGGTGCCGCTGTTCAGGCTGGAGCTCGCTCCCAACTGTGGTAATGACCATGGCTAATAGCAATATCGAACTTATGGCGAGCGCTAGCAATAGAACGGGTAATCGGATCTTCATGCTTTCCTCCTCATAAAGCTAACATTACTAGAAGCGGGTAACAAACACAAAATGCCAATCAGACATTCGGTGATGGTTTAGCTAGAATTGGGTGTTTTCACACCCTCTTGTAGCTTGTAGGGAGGTGTAGAGCGTGCCATGTTGGGTTGGGGAGAATGAATTCGCCCACACTAAAGCA
Organism: Chloroflexota bacterium; assembly: GCA_022707705.1. Lineage (GTDB taxonomy): Bacteria > Chloroflexota > Anaerolineae > B4-G1 > SLSP01 > JAAZNO01. The sequence continues at coordinate 4,649 of JAKJAC010000142.1, read as the reverse complement.
ATTGTATCGTGACCTTTTGTGTGTGTCAAGCAAAAGTGCTGCCGCGGGGTGCATCCCGAAGTCGAGACAAATCAAGCGGCGCAAGCACGCTCCAACAGGTGTTGCAGCGTTCCTTGCTGGTAATGATAACGTCGCGATTGCGCAAATGTGTGTGACTGTTCAAGCTTTGGGAAGGGCGATATCAGTTTACATGCGATAATGTACCAGGCGTTTAGACACTGCGCAATTGGCGTTTGTAAGCGAGGGGGGATTCGACAGAGCCAGGCAGGGAAACATAATGGTCTATCAGAACTCGCCCCCGATATCGGAGGCGAAGCAGGGCTTCTGATCAAGCGTCAGATGTATGGACTAGCCGGTTTGATCTTCTGTGCCAGCGGGTGATAGGGTCAGTCTGATGTCTCGCTCTCACGGGATTTGCGGAAGAGCCATCATCGGAGGTAAGTTGACACCAGCTCTTCCGACTTTGCATCCTTCTAGCGTGGGGTCAGCAGCTTCAAGAGCGCCTCCGAGGTGCGCCTGCCGAAGTAGACTGGGCGTTCCTTCCGGCCTCAATCGTCCGTACGCTATTGTCCGGGACGAAACCCTCTTCCGCGCCCCAGGTCAAGAACCTTGAATGATCGGTGTGCGCGTTGAGGGGGGTGGCATCTTGGTCTGCCCGCGCGGGACTGCGCATTTCGGCTCGCTGAGGCGCTCTTGTCGCAGCCCGGCGCAGGCCTGGTGGAGGGCGACGCTCTTTTTCAGCCGTGCGGTCTACTCTCTGGGTGGGATAACCTGTGGCTAGTTTTCACCCAGAGAGTGACCAAAAACTGGGGAATCGTTAGTTTGCGGTTGCGAGGGTTGCCCAACCCAAGACCGCACGGTTGACCAAATTGGCCATCCGTGCGGTCTATATTCTGCAGGTGGGCGAGCAGAGACTCGAACTCTGGACCTCACGGATGTGAACAGAGCTATCAGTCCACTGGCGCGAATGAGCGCACGGTGCTCAGTGAAAGAACATCCGTGCGCCCAACTTTCTCTCTACAACCGTGTATAGCGCTACAGCGCCCAGGTGTCTACGGGATCAACTCGTAGGTGAACTGCCGCGCAATCTTCCGCCGCGACTTTGGCGTAGTGTCTGACCATCCGCAAATCCCGATGCCCAAGGATTGCTTGTAGTGTCAAGAGATCCCCTCCATTCCTCAGATAGTTGATCGCGAAGGTGTGGCGGAATCGGTGTGCATATACGTTGGGCACTCCAGCACGCTGACCAACCGCAAGTAACATGTGCAGTAATGCGCCTCTCCCCATCTGGCGTGGATTTGTGAGGTCTACTACAAACAACCGTGCTGTCTCGGGACGATCTTCCTCGAACTCTATCATGTATCTCCATAGAGCCCGTTGTGTTCGGGTGCCAAACGGTACTATTCGTTCTTTAGAGTCCTTGCCCCGACCTTTACCTCTCACAAGCAGTTTTCTGGTTTTCATGTCCAAATCGGCAATCTTTATGCCACACAATTCTGACGCTCTTATACCTGAGCTCAACAGCAACAGGATGATGGCTTTATCTCTGGTTGCTGTGGGACGTCTGGTTCTTTTGAATTCACGACCACGCCAGGGAAGGGAATAGTCACAGGCCTTTAGCATTCTCTGCATTTCCTCTTTTGTGAATGGGTCAACAACCGCTTTTTCGAACTCTGGTTGTTCGATGGTCTTGATCAGATGTTTGCTGACAAATTCCAGTTTCACGGCCCAGGTGTAGAGTGCACTGAGATCAATATAGACATTGCATACGGATTTGGCGCTCAATTCCTTGTCCCGTGGTACCGCGCCGCCACAGGGTCGATGTTGTACCCAGACAAGGAACTCAACCCACAGATCTCGTTCAATCTCATTGAGGTACGGGTCAATGCCCTGGTGGCATTCTTCTAGGAATGTTTTGACCTTGGCAAAGGAGTAGCGATAGTTACGCAGGGTGTACTGGCTCTTTCCAGTTGCTTCTTTTTCCATCAAAAATCCGCGTACGGCTTGTGACAGACGTAGGGGTTTCATGATACTAAGACCTCCTCGGTTTTGGAATTGGATGGGTTTACTTGGTATGACTCTCTCTTTATTTTTACATTCGGAAACTGTGTACTAACAAAACTCTGGCAAATACTGAAACTCATGCTCATCCTCCTGAAGTGATATGCAAGGCAAGAGGATTCTAACAAATGTTGAGGTATGGGAACGTCATCTTGTCCCTGACGCAAAAAGTCGCGCGCCTGGATAAGCAGCCAGCGCGCGCGACTGTTGAGATTTAGATATGCCCCGCCTTACCGGTCGGGATGGCTAGAATATTGGGCTACAGCAGCTCCTTGGATTGGACTTTGTCGTAAGTGATGCTAATATGGTTGGGTTAGGCAGTCAGACCTTGCCTTCAGGCTTGGGCTGACCGCGGCTCGTTGGCAGGAGCACTCTCGGAACGGTAAGCATTTTCGACTGCCTGTGCAAGCATGTGTTCCAGGACTGCCAGGAAGGAGAGTCCTGCTTGCTCGGTTGCCTTGACGACCCGGATGTACTGGTTTTCGTGGGGATCTCCTTGTCGTATGGCACGATTGAGATTCTCGAGTTGTTCTGCAGTAAGCATGTTATATCTCCTATTCATCGAATACTATTTGTGTCATATTTTACACGAGAATCCATTTGAGGTCAAATCATGTCCATAGAATTGAGCGAGTACTTACGGCAAGAGCTGCTGAAACGCAATTTGTCCAGACGCGAGTTATCACGTCGAGCTGATCTAAGTACGATGGCTGTGAATCACATCATCAATAATCCTGCTTCCAACCCCACTGTCGAGACCTGTGTGGGGATTGCTAAGGCGTTGGAAGTGTCTCCCGAATTGATTTTCCAGTTAGCTGGCTACAGTATAGTAGGTCTGGCAGACGAGATTGATCCTGAAGTAAAAGCGTTGGCAATCTACCTCAATGGTTTACCTCCTGAAATTCGGGTTTACGCTTTGAAAGGTGCCTGGGCCACGGCACAAGTGGTCACCCAGGCTATCGAAGAGAGTGTTGGCGGCAAGACATCCGACATTGGGGCGGAGTGATACAGTAGCTGCATGGAAGCCTGCTACAACCTAACAGCAGACTGGAGGTTGCGGTGGACAAAGATGGATCGCGCCTGGGATTGATCGTGCTGGCGGTTTTGGGCGTGGCTTTTGTGGCCATCGGTGTCTTTGCCGGTATCAGCCAGGTCTCCCGGACTCTTCGTGAAGCGCGCCTGATCGAAAGCCTGCCGGAACTGGATGCGCCAGCCGTGCGCAGCCTGGCGCCCGATACTCCGGTTGCAGTGACCGGCATTCTGGAGCTCAACGAGGACCGGGCTGATGCTGAAGGCCTCATCATCTATCTGGAACAAGTGTGGGCTATCGAAGAGAGCGAGGACGAAGGGTGGGAAGGCGCCTGGGAAACGGTGTATCGCGCCATGCCCACCACTACGCTCACGCTGACCGGCGGTAGTGTAACGCTACGCTATACCAGCGAGATCGCGATAGACGGAACTCTGCATGAAAACCGCCTCTACATTCCTGAGCAGGGTCAGAAGGTAGAGGGCATTGTCGAAGGCACGATTCGCCATGTTGGTTTCAAAACCGGGGATCAAATCACAGTGGTAGGCACTACTACCGCTGCCGGAATCATGCCCAACCGGGTCTTCGGCGGCGACCGGCAGGCGCTGCTGTGGCACTTCGAGCAACGGGTGGTAGGATTGCGCATCACCGGAGCCATCTTCGGTTTGGTCGGGCTCATATTGATGGCTGTGGCGGGGGTGTTGCTCTGGCGGCAACCAAAAGCCCGTTAGTGCAAGTGCGCCAGGTTCACAGCTCCGTGAGTCTTGAATGTGCTTCCCCTAATCTGTGATAGAAAGACGGCACTATGCCGGTTCCCACTCTGGCTTATTTACAATTTCGACCCGAAATGTAAATACAGCCACCGCTTATTCGCAACCATGTAAATAAGAAAGTGCGTGGAATCACCAACCTTCCGCCAAGCCTCTGACGGTCAGGTGCCGCCCGTGCCCGGTAATTGGATTCGCTACCTGTGGCACTCACCTGCCGTCCTCAATCCTCCAGCCTGCCATACTGCGGATAGCCCACCGGCAGCACCCGAGTGCCCAGCACCCCCACCGACTGCCCATCGTATTGGATTTGCCCCTCGACGATTACGAAGGGCGCGGTCAACGCCTCCCGGGAAGCCGCCGCCACCGCCGGGTAGAGCGCCACATTCACCAGCCCCGTCGCATCCTCCAACGCCAGAAACACCATACCCCGCGCTGTGGGCGGCTGTTGGCGCGCCACCACCACACCCCCCACGCGGACGCGCGTCCCCGCAGGCCACTGCCGCAGTTCCGCTACTGGTGTGCAACCCATGCTTCTGAAAATGTGCGCCACCGGCGCCGTGCGCGGCTGCTCCGCGGTGACCCCCGTGAAAGCCTGCTCCAAACCCAACGCCTGCGCTGACGTAAAGTCATCCAGCGGCGGCTCCGGCTCGGCCATGTCGAACTCCAGGTGCAGCGGTTCCTCAGGCGGTAGCTTGACGGCGCGCTCCAGCTCCCACAGCAGTTGCCGCCGAGGGCGGTTCCAGCCAGCGAAGGCCCCACCCAGAATCAGCGCCTCCACCTGCTGCCGTCCC
>JAKJAC010000141.1:10863-11097 GCA_022707705.1 Chloroflexota bacterium | reverse complement strand
CCGCGCGCTAAAAGCCTCCAAGTCCCAAGCTGCCAACGCCGCCGTTATGCCAACCAACAACCAACCGATGCCAACATCCAGTCCAGCTGCCATGGCAATTCCGGCAACGCAAAGAGCAAAAACGAACCCCATTAACCGGTGACGCTGAGAAAGGCCAATCCAGAGGAATCCCAACACCCCAAAGGCCACGGTCAGCATCCAGACGCCCCGCAAAGCCACGCCAAGGGCAGGTGC
>JAKJAC010000141.1:0-10853 GCA_022707705.1 Chloroflexota bacterium | reverse complement strand
TACGGTACCCAAGAAAATCTGTCGTATGATTTTCATCATTTGCTCCCCGATAGTAAACCGGCGTGCCAGATGCTCTTCATTGCTGTATGAAGACTATCGTCCAGAGACTGATGCACCTGCCAATCCGCCACAGCAATCCCTCCCTGGCGCAATTGCTGTAACAACAAACGCCGCTCCAATTGTACCAGGCGAATTGCCAGAGGCAGCAAAGGACTTGAACGTAGGTATGCCACCTCAAAAGAAACTGGGTCAGGGCTGACGACAAACACGGCATAGCCCTGCACACGCAGACGGAAGAGCATCTGGTAATCACCATCCATCAAAGGACTGATGAAAATCAATTGTGAACGAGGCGGAAACAGCCGCGCCGGGAAAAAATCCAGACTGGCAAAAACCTGGCTATCCCCCGGACCAGCGCCTGCTAACGCGCGCAGGATACGCTCATGTTGCAGCCGTCCATAACCCGGAAAAACCCATTCAATGCCACGCCCGTAAAGGAGCAATCCTACCCGGTGACCATCATGCAATAGAGACTCGGCTAACGCTGCAGTTGCATGAACGCCATGTTCCAACAGTGAAGTACCCTGCATTTCCAGGACACTTTGACGGCGAACGTCCAGAATCAGTCCCACATCAGCAATGCGTTCTTGCTCGAATTCAGTTGTATGGGGATGGTCGGGGCGCCGCGCCATGGCGCGCCAGTTCACCCGGCGCAAGGGATCACCAGGCTGATACTCCCGCACACCATAAAAATCCACACCCACACCGCTCTGACGCGAAGGAATGGGACCGGCAAAACCCAACGTGCGACGCGGGCGGATTGGCAAAGGTCGCAATCGCCGCGCACGCGGCATTACGATGAGTCGCGCATAAGCCGGCAGACGCGCAGAGCGATGAAACAACCCCAATGTCTCACTCACCATGACCGACACACTCTGGAACTCATAGGCGCCGCGCGGCGCCTCCAGGGTGTATGCCACTTCAACTGCACTACCGGATGACAGCGTTGTAACCAGTCCTGTAATACCCTCAGCCACCCGCAAACGACCAGGAAGGAGGTCGTGCACTTCCATCACGGGAATCGCTGAGCCATTATTGACGAGTTTAAGAGTCATAGCAGCACTATCGCCCTCCTGCAACGCAATAGTCTGCAGATCACGGTAGGCGCGCACAGGAATCGTATCTGGCATACCCCACAAGGCAACACCCATATAGATCAGCAATGGCATCAGCAGGAGGAAAAAACGCCCATCCAACAGCGCCAATCCAATAATGAGCAACACAAAGATAAGCAACCCCAAGAGCAGGCTACGGCTCACACGTCCTCCCGAGGCAATAACGAGAGCTCACCAAGATCGAGCGCACCCTCAAGGGTATCAAGTATTGCTTCTACATCACCGACCACTTCAGGCTGAGGATGACGTAACCGGAAGGGCAAGAGGCGAGAAAGCACCGAATCCTTTCGCAACGAACCACGTCCCAGAGCCGCACGCATATAGGCGCCCAGTGGCTGCGGGAGACCGAACACCCCTTCACGTAAGCGCAAACGCACTTCACTCTGTGTGCATCGTTGTTGGTGCGCCAACACAGCGACCGCCACATCTCCAAGGTGACGCGCCAATCCATCCCGGGAATACACCCCACGACGGGTTAACTCCAACCAGCGGAGCCATTCTGAAACCCGTCCCCCACTATCTGATATGAGAGCGTCAGAAGGTGGAAGCGTCACAGTACCGGCTAACAATCGCAAGCCCACCAACAAAGACCCCAAAACCAGCGCTCCCCAAACAATCGGCTGTGGCAGGCTTTCAAAAACACGCCCCAGAGACCATAAAAAGTAAGCGATGGGTACAACGACCAACTCGCGAATCCAATCACGCAGCAACCAACCAAGGAAGAACGCCAGAGGTAGCCCCAGCAAAATCATAAATAGCCAGAATCTAGAAACCGGTTTCTTCATACCCGCTCCCAACACGCCACCACGATAGCGTTCAAACAGGTAACGGCACTTTGTTCCTCAGTTACTCCTGGAGCTCGCATACCATAACGCGCGGCTTCAAAGAGTTGCACCAGATTCGCGATGGGTTCCTCCGGCAACCCCAAGCGCTGCAATTGAGACTCGAACTCATGCGCCGTCATTCCGTCCTGACGTTGAAGCCCGCGTGTCACTGACACTGCCCTTTCCATTTCGGCATAACAACGAATGATGGTGTTGCGAAGGTCTCCCCCCTCGCGCAGCGCCTCGAGCGCAATCTCGGCCTCTCGGGCTAACAACTTGATTGGCAACACCTCACGCTGCTTGCGGTACCAGAGCATCCAGATACCGCCGCCAACCGCCGCCAACAATAGCAATGCTACGCCCACACTTACAGACCAAACCACCATCCCAGAAGGCGCTGAGAAGGTATCCAGGTCCAACGCCTCGGACTCAGGAATCTCCTCCATCTCTTCTGCTTGTCGCTCCTCAGGAGTCAGGGACATGCGCTGTGCATTCTGAAGCGCCCATGCAGCGAGACCAAGCATCGCCAGAAACAGCATGCTCCGCAAGACACGCCGGCGCAAGTGCCGGTCCACGAGAGCCATAATCAGCGCTAGAGGCGCCAGCACAAAAGAGATCAACACCAGTATTCGCAGGGCCACAAATAGCCACTCAGCACGCGACTCACTCTCATACGTCTCAAAGTTCATGATCCACGAGAAGTCCAGCTTAAAAGGACGCCCTGGAGTCAGAGTCAGCGACCGCAACGCACCCGCGAGCAACAGAAGCGCGACCAGACCCACGCTGAGTGCGAGAAGCCGTTGGAATTTGCTGCGGCGGATCATACTCGGTCACACGTGCGCGCGATCATCCTGGAGCGCCAGGAAGCTGTGGGGATAGGGCAACGGTACCGCGCCGGCGCTGTTCAGCCTGTCCATCTGGGCAGCATCCAGGAACCAACCTACAGCGCCGAGATTATCCTCAAGATGCCGCATCGTTCGCACACCGATGATCGGCGCGGTAACACCGGGGCGTTGCAGCAACCAGCGAAGCGCCACCTGCGGTGGCGTTTTGCCAGTTTCCTTCGCCACAGCGAATAGATTATCCAATACCGTCCAGGTTTGCTCAGTGGCATAGGCACTCCAGGCTTCGCTCCAACCATGTTTTTCAGCCGCCTCCACGCGGCTGCCTTCCGGTGGGGCGCTCATACCCCGGAAATACCTACCGCTAAGCCAACCACCACGCAAAGGACTCCAGGGTATCACACCGATGCCCTCATTGGCGCATACAGGCAAGAGCTCCCATTCCACAGAGCGATCCAACAGATTATAGAGGGGCTGCAAACAGCATAAACTCTCCCAGCGCATATAGCGGCTGAGGTCCACAGCTTTTTGCAGTTGCCATCCGGTGACATTGCTCGCGCCGATATAACGCACCTTGCCACTCTGCACCAGACGGTCGAGTGTGCTCAGAGTCTCCTCCAACGGAGTTCCAGGATCCCAACCATGAATTTGATAGAGGTCTATGTAATCTGTATCCAGGCGGCGCAGGCTAGCTTCAACCGATGCCAGAATATGTTTGCGGCTCAAGCCCACTTCATTGGGACCTTCGCCCATGGGCCAACGAACTTTGGAGGCAATAACAAGGCTATCACGCGATTGCCCTTTCAACCAACGACCCATGATGGTTTCTGAGATTCCGTGGCCGTAGACATCAGCCGTATCGATGAAATTGCCGCCCGCCTCCACAAAACGCGACAACAATGTGTAGCTCTCCTCTGTCGGTGTCTCTCGCCCAAAAGTCATTGCTCCAAGACAGAGCTCGCTGACCTTCATACCTGTGCGTCCCAGAAAACGATACTCCATAGTCATTTGCCTCCTGTTCCCAAAATCGGTCACCAGCAATCATAAGCCATGGAGAACTCAGATAAAGCCTCTCGTGGCTAAACAAACAGCGACGTCATGGTCTGTTCTTCTATCAATGCCGACATCTCCGCATCGGAAGGACGCTGCACGAAATTCGCAGCAGCTTCCAGCACTTGCGGCAGCAAGGTAATATCACCCACCGTATTCAGGAAGACGCACTCATTGCCTAACACCCAGTGCACTGCCTTATCAATCGCATCCTGTGTCTCCAGAGGTTGATACCACGTGCTGCGATTGCGCGCGACATTCAGAGGCCAGGGGCGACGACAAAGCGATTTGATAGTCTGTACAGCAACATTGCGCTCAGCGCACACAGCCATCAACGCCTCGAAGTCAGCCGCATACTGTGAATCCTGCATCAGTACGTAATTATAGGGCAAGAGCACCGTATCGAAATCAAAGCGCTCCAGGCTACGCAGATGCATACGCGGCACGACCAGCTCATGGCCCGTTACGCCAAGGTAGCGCACTATCCCTTGCTCGCGAGCTTTGACAAACGCCTCCAGCGCCCCATTGGGTCCCATTGCTGTCTGCCACCCCTCTTCGGTAATGAGCACATGCATCTGCCAGAGGTCAATGTGATCCGTCTTTAGCAGTTCCAGCGAGGTTTCCAGTTCGGCCCAGGCGCCCTCATACGTGCGCTGTTCGGTCTTTGTCGCAAGAAAAAACTTGTCACGGTGCTCCGGCATCCATGGACCAATGCGAAGTTCGGCTTTCCCGTAGGAATGCGCAGTATCAATGTGATTGACACCGTAGCGCAATAGCAGCGCGAGGGTTTGGTCCGCTTCCTCTTGTGAGACACCGCCAAGAGCTGCCGCTCCAAAGAGCACGCGTGTGCTCATGTGACCGGTTCGACCAAAAGCTTTTTTCTCAATCATCGATGACCTCCTTGCCATTGAAGAAACAAATCGAAGACCAATATACCAGGACGCAAATCGAGAACTTATTCATCCATACTGCCCGATGAATTCTTCCGCTTTCTGCACAAGCGCACGATCGCCGATGAAAAGTGCAGTCCGTTGATGCAATTCGGTGGGAATGATATCAAGGATGTTCTGAGTCCCATCAGAGGCGTAGCCGCCCGCGTCATTTGCAATGTACCCGAGGGGCGCCGCTTCATAGAGCAGTCGCAATTTCGGACGCGGATTAGTGGGATCGGCGTAACTCAGCGGATAATAAAAGACACCGCCATTGAGCAGATTACGATGAAAATCTGCCACAAGCGACCCCACATAACGCGCCGAGAGTTCCACGGGGGGCTTCTCAAGTTCCAGCCCTTGCAGGTAATGGTGAAAATACCGTGCGCCAGGACTCCAGAAGCGCTCATACGAGACGTTAGTGCTGCTATAACGAGGTCTCGGGGGTATGCGAATTGCTGGATGCGAAAGCAAGAATTCACCAAGGCTCGGTTCCAGCGTGAAACCATGCACGCCATTGCCAGCAGTATAGACTAACATGGTACTCGACCCATATAACACATAGCCTGCGGCAACCATATCACGCCCTGGCTGAAGACAATCTTCCACCGTACCCGGAGCGCCAAGCGGCGATTTGCGCCGGTAGATGGAAAAGATAGTCCCCACACTCACATTTGCGGCAATGTTGGAAGAGCCATCCACAGGGTCGAAGATGAGCACATATTTGCCTTCTGCCATGGCGGGGTTATCAGGTACAATGCTGACGATGCTCTCAAGCTCCTCGGTTGCCATAACGCCCACACGCCCGGTGTAGCTGTTCATACGGATGAAAGTCTCATTGGCAAAAACATCCAATCGCATCTGCTCTTCACCCTGGACGTTGACTGTACCCGCCTCGCCGAGGATATTGCCCAGACCGGCGCGGCGAATCTCCCGTGAGATAATTTTGGCAGCCAATGCGATATCATAGAGAAGGTTGGTGAATGTCCCCGTGGCTTCAGGATGCACGCGTTCCTGTTCAAGAATGTGCTGCTCCATAGTGATTATCTTGGAAAACACGTGAAGCACCTCCCAATCCATGCAGTAGAAGCATAACTACGCCTCACCAGACACTACTATGATCAATTATAACATCGGCAGGTATTCTTGACGAGAGAGCTATTCACGGTTTTGAAGCGCGATGTTGCACGTCGCGCCCCAAAACCCGCAAAAGGGGAGGGCTGGCGAGTGCAGTTCGAAGGTTCACCAGGCACGTCGGGGATATGCCCGGTGTCTATGTCAGTAGTTGTCTGGGTAGGAAATCTACTCGATTGGCGTAAACAAAGCGCTGATAATCAGGGTGGAAATCAATGCGCGTGATGGCGGTATTCTGGAGTTCAAACCACACTGTTGTATCTCCCGGCATACCGAGCACAATCCGTAGCAGATGATTGTAGAATCCTGCGTGGCTGAAGATGGCAACATGGTCCTCCGTGCCGCCATGGCGCGCCAGAAGCGTCTGCAATACACTCTGTGCCCGCAGCGGACGTTCCTCGCGACTCTCGAACGGGCGATTCCACCAACCGGTTTCCCAACCCGTTTCAGGCAATATCAACTCCGGAAAGCGCTCGGCAAACTCCGTACGAGTTCTTCCAGGAAGGCCCTGCAGTTCCCGCGTTTCGGGATCGGTGCAGAAGATTCCCCCGGTTTCGTGAATCTCTTCCCAGGCAACAAGCGGCAATCCCAGGGCGCGAGCGGCGGGCAGCGCAGTCTCAATTGCCCGCAGCATCGGGCTGCAATACAGATGCGTCAGATAAAACCCAGCGACGCTGTGATACCCCGCCACGGAGTTACCGCCGGTCATCCCTGAAGCGGCAAGGAAAGCCCCCAGATGTGCCGCTTGCTGTTTCCCCACATCAGTCAGCTTGGGGTCAGAGTTGCGCCCTTCATCTGAACCCGTCTGTTCCCAAATAAGGTTGTTTTCGGATTGTCCGTGACGAATAAAGTAGAATTGCATGACGTGTGAGACTCCTGGAGAAGTTTATCAAAGAGAACCCTAATAGAGTTCATACAAATCCAGAAAATACTGCCGTTCCGATTCGCTAAGCGGTGCACCGCCGTAACCGGCAAAAAAGGCAGCCATTTCCTCGGCAGTCAAAGCGATTTCCTCTTCGTCAGCATCGAACGCCAGCGCCAGATCATACCGGGGGTCGCCAACCGCGCCACCAGCCCAATCAATAACACCCGTGATTCTCCCCTCAGCAACCAGCACGTTGTCAGTAGTAAAGTCCCCGTGGATAAGCGTTGCTGGCACTGTCGCAGGTTGCTCTTGGCGCAAACGTGCCAGCAAGTCGGGCAATTCGGGGTCATTATAGAGATTACGAAAATCGCGCAAGTGCATCGCGCCAGTCTCCAGCGCGGCATCCAACCATTCAGCTGCAGTCTGAAGCGGCATTCCTGGCGGGGGTGGCGTAGCGTGAATAGCTGCCAGCACAGCGCCGAAATTGTGCATTAGCGAGGTGCGCGTTCCACCAGGCGCGCGAGATAATGTTTCCGTCATCGACTCCCCAGGGAGATAGTCCATGAGCAACCACATACCCCCACCATCTTCCACAAACAACCGCGGGCGGGGAACCGGCAACACAGTCTGCACCAGCCAATGCAATACCTGCTGTTCCCGCGCCAACCACCGCGCAAACAGCGGGTCTGCAGACTGTTTAAGCACAAACATGCCCCGCTCTGCCTCGATTACCGCCAGACGCGAAGTACAACCCTGTGCCGGCGCAACCAGATTGGTAATCTCGCCGAGCCATTCCCGAATGACACCAGGTATCTCACCCAAATGTAAATCCCGCTTCATCTCTCACTATTTTCCATATACTTGTTTCAAGATTGCACGCAGCTGTTCCACTGAGGTGCCCAGTTGCACAGCACGTTCCTGATCCACGACCAGGCGTGTGCCGTCGCTAAACTCAAGCAGCAGCATCAAGCGCATCACCTGCTGAGAAAGTATTGCCCCTGCCGCACGTGAGCGCACTTCCACAGGAACACTCTCCACCCAGACACGCTGCAAATCAGTTACGGAGTACATCTGCCACGGACGGAACGGAAAACGATAGCGCAATGATTGCGGGTACAGTTCCAACGCTACCGGTTGTTTGATTCCAAAAGGTCCATACGCAGTGAAAAAACTGCGCAGAATCCAGAGCAACGCAGGCAAAAACAACGCACTCACTAGCAGGAACAAAATCAACGTATCACGCAACCAACGCCAGGTAAACGGGGGCACATCACCACGCGCCAGGGAAATCCACAGCCCCATCAAACCGATGCCAAGATAGAGTGCGGTGAAAAGGATCGTTCCCACCATGTAAAGCCCCCAAACCCGGCGCGGGACGCCAAATTGGATGACATTCCCAACAGAATCAGGGACACGAGCCGAATTTCGCGCTGAATGAACCAACGAGGCTTGCCGCGCCTCCTGCGGGATGCGCGACAGTAAGGCCTCGTAGAGTTCAGGGGAACCCAAAACCGTACGCGGGATGCGTAACGTCCGACTCTCGCCCTCAATGCGTAGATCAAACGACGAGCGTACCGCTTTTATGGCATCATAGGGTAAGAAGCGCTCCGTTCTGTCACGGCGCAGCGCAATGCCATCCTTCTTCAGCAACACCAGTCCGGTATTGTGCAAGAGCAATGCCAGCGCCCCCAACATCAGCGGAGAAAACAACAGTGGAATCCCCCACCCTGCTTCCTGCGTCAGTCCACCGGAAAGCGACGCGATTGCAACGAAGAGGCTCACTGCTGCCAGCGTCAGCAACACGAAAAGCGCCGGCTCACGGAGCAGCGGCGGGATGGGAAAAACCTGCCCCTCGTGGTGTGCCGCCTGCTGTTGCAGCTGCTCTCGCGCCGTCCACCACCGGTTCACAAACCACGAAGCCCCGGTTGGCAACGCAAAGCAGAATAAGATCACACTGATCGAAGCCCAATCGACGCGCGAGGCCGTAGGCTTGTACCACAAGTTGAGCTTCCCGGCTAGCGCACGCTGCGTAATGACAGTCGGCAGTTCTCCCATGCGATTACCAGCCAAAAAGAGCAATTCCAGATTAGGAAGCTCTAGAATCACAGCTGGAAATGTCTTGAAACGATTGTACTGAAGCTTCAAGTGCGTGAGCTCTTGCAGGCGTGCAATCTCAGGAGGGAGTTCGTGCAAACGGTTGGCATCCAGATCGAGCCATTTCAGCCGTGACAACATGCCAATATCCGGTGGGAGCGCCTCAATACGGTTATCATCGAGATAGAGTCGCTCCAGATTCTCCAAACGCGCGATTTCTGGCGGTAGTGAGCGCAATCTATTCCCGCCCAAGTTGAGTTCAATGAGGTGTTGGTAATCCCATACCTCTGCAGGAATTTCACGTAATCTCAATCCAGATAAATCAAGCCAGGTGGTCCCGTGCCTGGCTGAAGCTAGCCGCTGCTCAAGCACCTGCTGTCGCGTAGGTACACCGCCGCTGAAAATCCAGAGAGCCATCCCAACGCCGACAATCGTGGCTACAAGCCCCATGCTAAGGCTCAATCCTCGCGTCAAAAAAGGCTCTGCTACACCTGAAGTTGCTCTGCTAGAAAAGAACGCCCACAACAAATAGATACCAATTACAGTGGCGATTAACGAGCCCAGGATCAACATAAAGCGAGGTTGAAAGAAGAGGCTATAAACCAAAAATCCACTGAGACTGAACCAGGCGATTGCCTCACATGCAGCAACAAGTCTCTTGTTGCGCAGAAACCGCTGAAACCAGGCGCGCACAAGCACACTCATTCCACCCCTAGGATTGCAGAGTTCGTGGGTAGGTTGCCGCAAAGCGCGTTCCCATCTCCGCTGTAGAAATGAATGTAACGGTACCCTGCAAATAGCGCTCACTCAACAGTTTCATGCTATAGGTTCCCAGCCCACGGCGGGCGCCCTTCGTCGAAAATGAACGCTGGAACAGTTGCAGCTGCACTTCTCGGGGAATAACCCCCGGGTTTTGAACCCAAAACTGCACCTGCCCACCCACCATCTGACACCCTAGAGTCACCATCTCACCCACAGGAATCGCTTCAAGCGCATTCTTGAGCATATTGCTGATAACACGCCTGATCAAATTCACATCAGTGACCAGCTCCACATCCACGGCATCAGGCGCAAGATAAATCTCACGGCCCATTGCGACATAGTGTTGCCGGTAAGTCACACACAATTCCCGCAATAACTGCAAGGAGGTGATGACCTCTGGTTCGATCACATACTGGTTATTCTCTGCCGACATCAGGTCACGCTGAGCTTTGATCTCCTCAGCCAAATACCGCACAATATCCCGAATGCGATCCAGTGACGTTGTATCTGCCTCAGAAACACGCAGCGCCATCAAATGCATCGCTCCCTGCAGAGCACCTACCAGATTAAGCACATCGTGGAAGAAGACCTGTTCCAGAGCCGCGCGGCGCTTTTCGTCGCGAATGTCTACGATGGTGAAAATGGTGAAAGGCTCATCACGATAATCCAGTGGACTAGCCCACACACGTAAGTCTAGCGCTTCCACGGCGCCTCCAGCCTGCACCAAAACGCAACATTCCTCAACTGTACGTTGACCTTGTTGGGAATTGACAATAGCCCGCGTTCCGCCACAGGCGCGGCAGAACTCAGTCGTTCCGCACCCCCCAACAGTCTCTACACTATGAACGCACTGCAGTACTTCGCCTGGGCGCAACCCGATGAGACTGGAGCGATGCTCTATCTGCAGCAACCTGAGCAGCGCCTCATTACAATAGACCAACTGCCGGTGGCGATTGAGTACCATCACTACGTCCGGGACCGCATCCAGAATCGCGCGCAGTGAGTTCCATTCAGCAAAATACTGCGCCTGTAGCACCAGCTCCGATTCCGGAGCGCGCTCCGCAGGAGCAAACCAGGTCATGAGCATTGTTTCATCATTCATAGGCGCCTCCCTTAGCACTCCGGACCTGCCGTTGCACCGCAATGATGGGGTCTTCCCACACCAACCCATCAGAATC
>JAKJAC010000140.1:4282-11098 GCA_022707705.1 Chloroflexota bacterium | reverse complement strand
AACGCTTCCCCAAGGCACAGGTGCATGTCTTCGAGGATGCCGGGCACTACGTCGTCGAGGACGCCCATGAGCGCATCCTGCCGCTCATCCAGGCTTTTCTGGCTTAGCTACCAACATACCCATCCGGAAATGCTTGCATACGGCCTCATAGCCATCTCTCTTTTCGCGACCGGAAAACGCGTCCCGGAGGATGAATGCCTATATTCTACAATGTTAGCAGCGGTTTGACGGAATGCGCCGCCCGCGCACCCTATCGTCCGGGGATCATCTTTCCCGCAGGACGCGACCTCGCAGGACGCTCGAAATTCACCCAGTTTAGTTTCCAACAGCTGGAAGCCGAAGTCAACGCCTACGCTCACGGATTGCATGATTTTGGCGTGCAGATGGGCGAGCGCGTCCTGCTCATGGTGCGTCCCGGCGTCGAACTCATCGCGGTGACCTTTGCTCTGGTGCGCCTGGGCGCCGTTCCGGTGATCATTGACCCCGGCATGGGACGCCGCGCCTTCCTGCAGTGCGTCGCGGAAACCGAACCGGCGCTGCTCATCGGCATACCGCTGGCGCATGTGTTGCGCCGTCTCGTCCCGCGCCCTTTTGCCACCGTGCGGCGGAGCATCGTGGTAGGAGAACCCACCTGGTTAGGCGATACTGCGCTGGCGGCGTTACGCCGCGAGGGTTGCGCACAGGGTCGCGACCCCTTCCCCTGCGCTCCCACCACCACCGAAAGCGAGGCTGCGGTGGCTTTCACCTCCGGCAGCACCGGCGTCCCGAAAGGCGTCGTCTACCTGCATGGGATGTTCCAGGCGCAAATCGCGCTCATGCGCGATGAGCTCCACATCAAGGAGGGCGAGGTAGACCTGGCGCTGCTATACATTTTTGCGATGTTCAATCCGGCTCTGGGTGTGACAACGGTGATTCCCGACATGGATCCCACAAAATCCGCGCAGGTAAATCCCGCTCACATCGTCGAAGCCATCCTGACGCACGGTGTGACCAACGCTTTCGGCTCCCCCACTATCTGGAAACGGGTTGTCCCCTATTGTCAGGAGCGCGGCATCCGGTTGCCCTCGCTGCGGCGCGTGCTGATGGCAAGCGCTCCGGTGCCGCCATCCCTGGTGCGAGCCTTGTTGGAAGACGTCCTAAGCCCAGGAGCTAGCGTCAATACGCCTTTTGGAGCGACAGAAGCCATGCCGTTGACATTTATGGATGGACGAGAGCTGGTGGAAGAGACCGCCGCGCGCAGCGCCAATGGCGGCGGAACCTGTGTGGGGCGCCCCTTACCGGGTATCACCTTGCGCGTCATTCGCATCACTGACGAAGCGATTCCCACCTGGGATGAGTCCCTGGTTCTGCCTCAAGGCGCAATCGGCGAGATCGTCGTTAAAGGACCCGTGGTCACGCGGACCTACCTCAACCGTCCTCAGAAGACCGCCGAAGCCAAAATCCAGGAGGGTGAAGACACGCTCTGGCATCGCATGGGGGATGTGGGCTACTTCGACGCCGAAGGGCGACTATGGTTCTGCGGGCGCAAAGCGCATCGCGTGGAGACGACGCAGGGCACGCTCTTCCCGGTGCCTTGCGAGAGCATCTTCAATCAACATTCCGATGTCGTCCGTACAGCGCTTGTAGGGGCTGGACCGCGTGGGCGACAAATACCGATACTGGTCGTGGAACCGCTGCCCGGCAAAGCGCCGCGCAGCAACGCCGAACGGGTGCGCTTTACCGAAGACCTGTTAGCATTGGGTGCCGCACACGCGCACACCCGCACTATCGGCGAAGTCTTCTTCTATCCCGGCATCTTCCCGACGGATATACGGCATAACGCCAAAATCCAGCGGGAGAAACTGGCAGAATGGGTGGGTAGAATTGTGGGGAAGGGTGAAGTTGAGGGACAGAGGCGCTAGAGGTAGTGGGGTATCACAATCATTCAAGCATGTTTCACTCAGGGAGGAGCTATGGTTAAGTCAGGTTTGATTTTCGGTGCGATTATGCTCGTGGTAGCGTTAGGGGCGACCTTAATCAGTCCGGTGTGCGTTTCCTGTATAGCACTCTTCGTTGGGCTTGGCGCGGGGTATGTGGCAGGAGTCTTCGATAAACCCCTTGTCAATCAGGTTGCCGTAAAGTCCGGCGCTTTAGCGGGATTGATTGCCGGCGCGGGCGGCTTCATCGGGCAAGCCATCGGCACGGTCATCAACGCATCAACCGTGGGACCCGACCAGGTCATGGAATTGCTGCGCCAGCTGGGCATAGATGCGAGCCAAATGGGAGGCGCAACTGTGGGATACTGGGGTGGACTCATCGGGTCAGCGCTATGCGGCGGCATCTTTGCAGCGCTGTTGACCGCAGGATTAGGCGCGGTCGGCGGCATCCTTTGGTGGCAGACGGCGGGGAAGAATAGAATCTCGAACCCACCGGTGATCAACCAACAGTTTTAGGCGCCAGCAACAACTCTTCGAACTGCTGCGACGCGAAAAAGAAGTATCAGGAGGGTATTTCGCGACGGGGTCCAGTCACGTCGCGAAATGCTCTCCCAAGGGAGCAGAACCACACCGATGAAAACCCTGGTAACTGGAGGCGGCGGCTTTTTAGGTCGCTATATTGTGGAGCAACTGCTTGCGCGGGGCGATACGGTCACGGTTTTTTCGCGGGGTGCGTATCCGGAGCTCGAAACGCTGGGCGCGCGGGTAATGTGCGGGAGCCTTCAGGATGCAGATGCTGTACAAAAAGCCTGCGCCGGGATGGATGCCATCTTTCATGTGGCGGCAAAAGCCGGTCTATGGGGACCGTGGGATGAGTACTACAGCGTCAATGTCACCGGCACGGAAAATGTGATTGCCGCCTGCCGAAAGCAGGGCGTTCCCAAACTCATCAACACCAGTTCGCCCAGTGTTATCTTTGATGGCAGGTCCCAGGAAGGGGTCAACGAGGATGTCCTCTACCCCCACTGTTACGAAAGCCCCTACCCTCACACCAAAGCGCTGGCGGAGCAGCGCGTCACCCAAGCCAACGGGAAAACCCTGCTCACCGTCTCGCTGCGCCCACATCTCATCATTGGACCGCGCGATAATCACCTGCTGCCGGGCTTGCTCGCGGCAGCGCGGGCACACCGATTGCCACAAATCGGCGATGGAACCAATCGCGTGGATCTGACCTGGGTAGAGGATGCCGCACGGGCGCACCTTCTCGCCGCCGATGCACTGGAGCCCAAGTCACCGGTCGCAGGCAACGTCTATTTCATCACCCAGGGAGAACCGGTTACCCTTTGGACCTGGATTCGCACCCTGCTGCGCGAACTAAACTTGCCAGAACCACGTGTGCGAATATCCCTGCCGGTGGCAAGGATGCTCGGCGGTATACTGGAAAGCATACACCGTAGCCTGCGATTACCCGGCGAACCGCGCATGACGCGTTTTCTGGCAAGCGAGCTGGCGCAAAGCCACACCTACAATATCTCCCGCGCCCGGCAAGACTTGGGCTACATCCCTCAAATTAGCATGGCAGAAGCCCGGGCGCGCCTCATCGCCGCGCAATTTTAGCACTCTCCCCCCGAGAGTGCTTGACAAAATCCTAAGCCGTGGTAAACTAACAATTGTGTTTAGCACTCCAACTCAGCGAGTGCTAAAGATAGACCATAGAGTACGCACATCAATCAAAGATGGAGGTAAGTGAGTATGGTTAAGATTCGACCCCTGGGTGATCGCGTTGTGGTTGAGCCGATCGAGGACGACGAAATGACCTTCGCCGGCGGTCAGCTCGTGTTGCCTGACACGGCAAAAGAGAAGCCGCAGCAGGGCAAAGTCCTGGCAGTTGGTCCAGATATCGAAGTCAAGGATGACGAAGGCAAGGTCATCGGCGTGCAAGCTGGTGACATCGTCATTTACGCCAAGTACGGCGGCACGCAGTTCAAGACCCGCGAGGGACAGAAGCTGCTGATCCTCCGCGAGGATGATATCCTGGGCGTACTGGAAGACTAGTCACTCAGTCACCCAATCCCAACGACAAGGAGAAAGAAACTATGGCAAAGCAATTGGTTTTTGGTAGCGAAGCGCGAACTGCGCTTAAGCATGGTATGGATATTCTGGCAGAGGCAGTCGTCACCACTCTGGGTCCAAAGGGCCGCAATGTAGCGCTCGATAAGAAATGGGGCGCCCCGACCATCACCCATGACGGCGTGACGGTTGCCAAGGAAATCGAGCTCAAGGATCATTTCGAGAACATGGGCGCGCAGCTGCTCAAGGAAGCAGCCACCAAGACGAATGACATCGCGGGCGATGGGACGACCACTGCCACGCTGTTGGCGCACGTGCTGATCGAAGAGGGTATGAAGAATGTCGCCGCTGGCGCGAACCCCATGCTGCTCAAGCGGGGTCTGTTGGCCGCTGCCGAGCGCATTGGCGAAGCTATCAAGGAACAGGCTGTCGAGGTTGTGACCAAGGAAGATATCGCCAATGTGGCAGCCATTTCCGCGCAGGATCGCGAGATCGGCGAGCTCATCGCCGAAGTGATGGATAAGGTCGGTAAGGACGGCGTCATCACCGTAGAAGAATCCAAGGGTCTGGCTTTCGAGACCGAGTACGTCGAGGGTATGCAATTCGACCGCGGTTATATCAGCCCCTACTTCATCACCGCTCCTGAGACTATGGAATCCGTCATCGAGGATGCCTATATCCTCATCCATGACAAGAAAATCTCCGCCGCACAGGACCTCGTGCCGATTCTCGAGAAGCTGGTACAAAAGGGTATCCGCAATCTCGTCATCATCGCCGAGGATGTGGACGGCGAGGCATTGGCGACCCTGGTGGTCAACAAGCTGCGCGGTCTGCTAAACGCGCTCGCCATCAAGGCTCCTGGCTTCGGCGATCGCCGCAAAGCCATGCTGCAGGACATCGCCGCGCTCACCGGTGGTCGTGTGATCACCGATGAAGAGGGTCGCAAGCTGGATAGCACGACGCTGACCGATCTTGGTCGCGCCGACAAAGTCATCGCCACCAAGGATGAAACCACCATCGTCGGTGGTCGTGGTGAAGACCTGCAAATTCGCGGGCGCGTTGAGCAAATCAAGATCGAGATGGAGCACTCCACCTCCGATTACGACCGCGAGAAGCTGCAGGAACGGCTGGCGAAGTTGGCGGGCGGCGTAGCCATCATTCGCGTGGGCGCCGCGACTGAGACCGAGCTGAAGGAAAAGAAGCACCGCGTCGAGGATGCGCTGAGCGCGACTCGCGCAGCGGTGGAAGAGGGAATCGTCCCTGGCGGCGGTGTGGCACTGATCAATGCGATGGGCGCGATTGCCGACCTGACGATGGCCTATCCCGACGAGCAAACGGGCGTCACCATCCTGCGCAAGGCTCTGGAACTCCCGCTCCGCAAGATCGCTGAGAACGCCGGTATGGATGGCGCAGTGGTTCTGGCGGATGTGCGTCGCAAGCAGGCTGAAGCCGGTAGCAAGCTCATTGGCTACGACGTGATGAGCGGTGAGTTCCGCGACATGCTCAAAGCCGGCATCATTGATCCTGCCAAGGTTACTAAGGGCGCACTGCTCAACGCGGCTTCGGTCGCAGCGATGGTGCTCAGCACCGAGGCGTTGATCACCGACATTCCCGAGCCCGAGAAACCAATGCCAGGTGGCGGCGGTCCCGGCGGCATGGGGATGGATTACTAAATCGTCTCCTGATTCCAAAGACACACCCCCGATTCGAATGAATCGGGGGTGTTGTTCTTTGCGAGTAACTTTCAGATTCTGTTATCGAACGCCAGCTCGAACTAAAGCATGGATTCCTGGCGCCGTAATGCCCGGCGACCTTTGGGCGTCACAACCCACAATCGCGCGGTAGATGTGGTAGCGCTGCAGGCAGATTGAAGTGCACAGCTATCACACCCAGGCGCACACTGTTCAGCCACACTCAAATAGCCATAACGCGCCAATTCCTCCATCACCTGCTGCACCAAAGCCGGCGTGACACCCAGTGTACGAGCCAACGCCTCTGGACTCTGTGTGCTGCGTCCGGTCGCCAATTCGTGTAAGACTTTCCAAAGCATTAGATATCCCCAGATAAGTGAGATGTTCGCGCCTGCAAGCCTAAAGTCCCCACAGCAGCGCAGTAAGACGATACACGCCGATTCCGGCGCCAAAAGAAAGCACTGTCAACAGCAACATCCCTAACAACATCCACCGCGTTCCAGATTCCTGCTTGATCACCGCAACCGTGGCAACGCAGGGAATGAAAAGCATTTGCACGATGAGATAACCCAGCGCAGCGGCAGGTGACATCACCAAAGGCAGCGCGCTTTGAAAATCCCCATAGAGGATGCCAAGAGTAGCAATGGTGTTCTCTTTGGCGACAAAGCTCGTGAGCAAGGCAGCAATCATCTGCCAGGGAACACCCAAAGCCTGCCCTACAGGTTCCAACCAGCGCCCCACAGCGGCGAGATAACTGGTCGTCACATCACCGTGGGGGAAATAGGAAAGCGCCCACACAAGGACGGAGACTCCCAAGATGATCGTCCCGGCCTTTTGTAGAAAGGCGATGAGGTTACGCCAAACATACAGAGCCACCGTGCGGGTATTGGGTAGATGGTAAAGCGGTAGCTCCATGATGAAAGCCACCTGCTCACCCCGGAGAATAATCCGGTGCAGCAAAAGACCCACCAGAAAAACCGCCAGCAGGTTGAAGGCAACCAATCCCCAGGAAACCCAGGTCGCCGCACCCTCAAAGAAAACGGGGGTGAGCACCGCAATCACCGCCATGCGAGCCGTACAGGGTACCAGGGGCGCCAACAGAATGGTCAGCAGCCGAGCATGGCGGGATTCGATGATGC
>JAKJAC010000140.1:0-4272 GCA_022707705.1 Chloroflexota bacterium | reverse complement strand
GACTTCCCAAAACCGCAGGGACATTGCAGCCAAAACCCAGCAGCAGTGGCACAAAGCTCTTCCCATGCAAGCCGATGGTGTGCATCACCCGATCCGCAAGGTAGGCGATACGCGCCATGTAACCGGTATCTTCCAATAACGCCAGCGCAGCGAAGAAGATGAGCAGGATGGGCAGGAAAGTAATCACCATGCCCGCGCCGCCAATCATACCGTCAGCAATCAAGGCGGAAAACCATGCGGGCGCAGTCGCGAGTCCCTGGCGCACGCCGCCAGCAAGGGTGTCCAGGAGCTCACTCAGCCACCCTTGCAGAGGTCCTCCAAGCGCATAGGTAATCCAAAAGACGCCTCCCAGCACCCCCATGAGTACCAGTGTTCCCCAAACGGGATGGGTAGCTACGGCATCGAGGCGTGCAGTAAGACCTACCTGCCCAAGACGGGGACGCACCACTGCCGCACGAACCATGCGTTCGATCCATTCGTAACGCGCCCCGGCGATATCGAGAATCGCATCCTCATGTTGGTGCAATAGCGCATGGACTTCTGACCAAAGCGCCTGCGGGAGTTGAGCCTGCATCAATGCCGTGACCTCATCATCTCCCTCCAATAGTTTTAGCGCGACCCACTCTGCGGGATAGGGTTGAGGCACGTGCGAGGAGACCAGAGATAACAACCGGCTTAGGACCAGCTCGTGGTCGCTACGGATGGTGGGTTGCTTGGGTTGATAGGGGACTTCACCGGCAAGCAGTTGCCGCGCAGTTTCCAATAGCTCGGTCAGACCCTTCCCATGCGCCGCGGACATCGGCACCACAGGAATCCCCAACGCGGCTTGCAACACCGCCGGTTCGACGTAAATTCCCTCTTGCTCAGCCACATCCACCATATTGAGCGCCAGAATCACAGGCGCAGGCAACAACAGCAACTCCGCAAGAAGATAAAGGCTACGCTCCAGGATTGCGGCATCCACCACAGCGATGACCGCATCCGGGCGTTCGCGCACAATGAAATCCCGCGCAACGCGCTCCTCCTCGGAATTGGCGGTGAGGCTATACGTGCCTGGTAGGTCAATCAGCGTGAAAGGACTGTCGCCTTGCGCACAGAGACCGGATTTGCGCTCAACGGTCTTTCCGGACCAGTTGCCCACGTGTTGATTTAACCCCGTGAGCGCATTGAAGATGGTGGATTTACCAACATTGGGCTGTCCGGCAAGGGCAATGACCACAGGCGCCAAACACGTCTGCTCCCGGTCTTGCACGCTGTGATGATGGCTATGCGCAGCCACAAAAACACCTACCCTTTGAGGATCAGAACATGAGAAGCTTCCCCACGACCCAACGCCACGCGTGAACCGCGAATGGAAACAATCAGCGGACCAGAACCCGCATTACGAACCACCACCAGCGGGGCGCCGGGCGTGAATCCCAAAGCCGCCAACCGCGAGACAAAGCCATGACCACCACGCAGGGCGCGCACAATACCTTCTTGACCTGGTTGAAGTTCAGATAAAGGTGTCATAAGAGACCTCGTTGATTTCGATTTACTTCATGGCACAACTGAAACGCAAAAGATTCAAATCCTGCTCCAGTCATCTGCAAGTGTTTCAATTGAAATAGGTTTTTCGATATTGGGGGCATCTTCTTTTTAATCCATGCCTCTAGGCGTGTTCCTCGACAGGCAGCACCCAGATGGTGGCGCTAACAGATGCCGGCAAGGTCACGACACGCCCGTCCGGCAGGGAGACTACGGTCTCGCCCTTCGTCTGAAGCAACACCTGCAGCCGTGTGTGTAAGCCGATATTCAAGGCACCCAACTGGTGCAGAACTTCAGGCTGTTCGGGGAAAACACGGATGACAGCATAGAGATTGCCTGGGGCAAGACTGCTCAACGACACGCCAGCAATCCCGGCAGCAGAAGGCGGAATTGGACCGCCATGGGGGCAGGAACCCGGGTCACCCAATAACCCTGCCAACCCTTCCGTGACCACCTCCGGGGCGGCATGTTCCAGTTGCTCCGCAATCTCATGCGCTTCATCCCATGGCAGATGCAGCATATCCGTGAGAAAACGTTCCCATAAGCGATGACGGCGCACCAGAGCAGCAGCGATACTCTCGCCGGCATCGGTAAGCGTAACACCCCTGTATGGATGATAGCTAATCAAGGCATGTTGAGCCAGCTTTTGGGCCATTTCGTGAACAGAAACACGGGAGAAACTGAAGTGCTCCTGCAACTGCGAGAGTGGCAGCGGCACCTCCGGCGCTTCACGCAGGCGGTAAATTGCGCCGAGGTAATCTTCAATAGTAGCTGTGGCTTTGAGCACAGATGTCTCTCCTGGAAATTGTAAGGTCTACCTTACCTTACTTGATTATAACATTGGTTTTAAGGCTGTCAACAATGGAGAGGTGGATATACTCCGATCTTGGGCGACGCAGGATCCCCAAACCAAAAAGTGAGAGGTTGCTCCCGTGAATTTGGCGCGCCATTGACACAACAGTTTCGAATAGACGTTTGCTGGACAAAGCTTCGTTTAGTGGCATAATCTTCTCTGAGTTGCGATGCGCTGACTTTTGAGGAGGGGAGACTATGTTAGACCTGGAATTATTGCGCCATGAGCCTGAACGTGTGCGGGAAGCGTTACGCAAGCGTAACGACGATCCCAAACTCGTGGATGAGATTCTGCTGCTGGATGAGCGTCGCCGCGAGGCCGTACAAGAAGTAGAGATTCTGCGAGCAGAGCGCAACCGGGTCTCCAAAGAAATCGGCGCGATGAAAGAACCAGCAGCTCGGCAGGCGCGCATTGCAGAAATGCGCGAGGTAGGCGATCGAATTGCCGCTTTGGAACAAGGGTTACGGGAGATTGAGACGGCATTCAACGATAAGCATCTCTGGTTACCCAACATTCCAGACGCCTCCGTGCCCGTTGGTCCTGATGAAAGCCACAATCAGGTTGTGCGCGCCTGCGGCACACCCCGAGATTTCGCCGCTGCGGGTTTTGAGCCGCTGCCGCACTGGGACCTGGGACCGGCGCTGGATATCCTCGACTTCGAACGCGGGGTGCAGCTCTCCGGTAGCCGCTTCTACGTCCTCAAAGGCGCCGGCGCGCGCCTGCAACGCGCCCTGATTTTCTGGATGTTGGATGTTCACACGCGCTTCAATGGCTACACCGAATGGTATCTACCCTTTGTGGTGCGCCGGGAGATGTTAGTCGGGGCAGGGCAATTGCCCAAGTTCGCCGATAACCTCTACAGGGATGTTGAAGATGATTTATGGCTTTTGCCCACGGCTGAGGTGGCGCTCACCAATATGCACCGGGATGAAATTCTCGATGCGGAACGCTTGCCGCTGAGCTATGTCGCCTACACGGCATGCTTCCGCCGCGAGAAGATGAGCGCCGGACGAGACGTTCGTGGCATCAAGCGCGGGCATCAATTCGACAAAGTGGAGATGTACAAGTTCACGTCACCAGAGGAAAGCCCTATAGCCCTAGAACAAATGTTAGGGCATGCTACGGGGCTGCTCGAAGCACTCGGTTTGACCTACCGCGTGGTGGAGCTCTGCACAGGCGATCTGGGTTTCGGTTCCAGCAAAACCTATGACCTGGAGGTTTGGGCGCCGGGTCAGAATGAATGGCTGGAGGTGAGCTCGTGTAGCAACGTGACCGATTTCCAGGCGCGACGGGCGAATATTCGTTACCGCCCCGAAGCAGGGGCAAAACCGCGCTTCGTGCACACGCTCAATGGTTCGGGTTTAGCACTGCCACGGGTAATGATCGCCATCATGGAAACCTACCAGCAGGCAGATGGCAGCATCACAGTCCCGGAGGCGCTTCGCCCCTGGATGGGTGATTTCGCCATAATTCAGCGCTAACCGAGGCGTCAGGGGTCCTGGAGGCCAGGCCCCGGCTGGTGATTCTTGATTGTACTTCAACTTAAGGAGCATTATGGCAGGGACGGGCATAAAGTGGGTGCAAGGTCTGCTAGTGTTGGCAATCATGGCAACGCTGAGTTTAGCCAGCTGCGGGTCATCTAATTTGGAATACACCTCAATTCCTGCGGCGACGGTCCTGGCAGATCCCGATAACTTTATCGGGCATCCCGAAGAATTACAGATTGCGGCGGGTCAGAACTCAGCCTCCTATCTCTATGCCACGCCGGCACCCCCTACTCCCACACGTCAGCGTCCAGAAGTGCTCACCCGTACCTATCAGGTACGTTCTGGCGATACGCTGACGGGCATTGCCGCCGCGACGGGCATATCTGTAGAAATTCTGATGCGCAT
>JAKJAC010000013.1:293-36493 GCA_022707705.1 Chloroflexota bacterium | reverse complement strand
AAAGGCTGGATTGATCGCCGCGCCCCCCACCAATAGCGGAATCGCCAATCCACGTCGCTGTAATTCTTCCACCGCACGCGCCATCTCTCGGCTTGTCGCCACGAGCAGCGCACTCAGCCCAATGGCGTCTGCCCTAAGCGCCACTGCTTGATCAAGAATTTCGTCCACAGGCACTTGCTTGCCCAAATCGTGAACGGTGTAGCCGTTGTTAGCGAGGATTGTCTTAACCAGGTTTTTGCCGATGTCATGCACATCGCCAAAGACGGTCGCAAGCACTACCACGCCCTTTGAAACGCCCTCCGAGCGATCGAGTGCTTGCTCTAGCCGCCCCACGGCAGATTTCATCACCTCGGCAGATTGCAGCACAAAGGGCAATATCAGTTCACCTGCGCCGAAGCGCTCCCCCACTTCCTTCATTGCCGGTAAGAGAATGGCGTTCAATACCTCCAATGGAGGATGCAAAGTCAGGCAGGTTTCGACCAACGCCTCGACACCTTCACGGCGGCGGCGCAACACTGCTTCGTAAAGCTGCGTGGTGGGGTCGAGCGAGGTTGTCTCGATGACCAAATCTGTAGCGCGTTGACCTTCAAACGCCGCAATGAAGTCCTCCAGTGCATCCGCGCGGTGGTTGAAAATCACCTCATCCGCCAGCGCGCGTTCCGCGAGCGGAATATCGGCGTAAGGCATAATCTGTGCGGGGTTGACAATAGCAACATCAAGGCCCGCTTCTACCGCCCGGAAGAGAAAGACGCTATTGAGCACCCGTCGCGCCGCAGGGCGAAGCCCATAGGAGACATTGCTCACGCCCAGATTGGTCAGTGTACCAGGCAATTCCACCTTAATGCGGCGCAGCGCTGTCAGCGTCTCCAGAGCTGCACCTGCGCTTTCCGGATCCCCGGTTGCCAGGGTGAAAGTCAATGGGTCGAAAATCAGCGCGTGCGGCGGAAGGCCAATCTCATCCACCGCCAACGCGTAGAGGCGCCGGGCTACTGCCAGCTTACGCTCTGCGGTTTTTGCCATTCCCGCCTCGTCTATCGTCAACACAATCAACGCCGCGCCGAACTCCCGTGCCAGGGTGAGAATCTCTCTCGCCCGCGCCTCACCCCCTTCCAGGTTCACCGAGTTGATGATGGCGCGTCCAGGATAACGCTCAAGCCCTGCACGCATCACTGCCAAATCAGTCGTATCCAGCATCAATGGCGCAGCTGTGTTGCGCGCCAGCAATGCCGCAACATGCCGCATCGTTGCTGCCTCATCAGCACGTTCGGTCAACGCCACACACACATCCAACACATGCGCCCCGGCGCTCACCTGCTCCTCAGCCAGCGCCACCAGCGCCGGATAACGCTCTTCGAGCACTAACGTCCGCGCCACCTTGGAACCTTGTGTGTTGATGCGTTCCCCCACCAATAATGGACGTGGTTCCTGATGCAACGCCACCGCTTGGACGCCGCTAGCGAGATAGGGCAAAACAGGATGATTGTAGACCGATATCTCTCTACCTCGCTGCCCCTCTACCCCTCTACAATCCAAGGCACTCCGCAGCGCCTCGATGTGCTCCGGACCAGTACCACAGCACCCCCCCATCGCGCGAACACCCCATGCAGCAAACTCCGCCATTGCTATCGCAAATGCCCCTGGCGCCAGAGTATAGATCGCTTTGCCGCCGACGTTTTGCGGCATCCCCGCATTGGGCATAACACAAACAGGTCGAGCGCTGAGTGTGACCAACCGTCTTACCGCATCACGCATCTCCTCTGGACCGGTAGAGCAATTAATGCCCATGACATCCACAGGCAATGCCGCAAGTGTCGCCGCTACCGCTACGATATCCGGTCCGGTCAACATCCTTCCACCCGCATCGAGCGTAATCTGCGCCTGCAATGGCACGCGCAGATTCAAACACCGGAAAGCACGCCAAACGCCGTGAATCGCTGCCTTGAGCTCGAGCAAATCCTGTTGCGTCTCAAGCAACAGAACATCTACCCCACCCTCCAACAATCCCTGCGCGGCTTCAGCATACACCTCGACCAACATATCAAAGCTCGTCTCGCCCGTGACATCTTCCAGCGAGAGCAACCGCCCCGTTGGTCCCATAGAGCCCGCCACAAAGCGCGGCGCGTGTGCCTCAAACGCTACCCGGTCAGCGACACGGCGCGCCAACTGTGCCGCACGGCGATTGAGGTCCAATGCCATTTCCCCCACGCCAAATTCCGCTAGCGTCAACCGGTTAGCGCGGAAAGAATTGGTCTCGACCACCTCGGCGCCAGCGTTGAAATACGCTGCGTGTGTGGCTTCAACAAGGTCAGGGCGATGCAACAGCAGCATCTCGTTCAGACCCTCAGTATGCGCCCCGCCAAAATCAGCAGCTGTCGGCGACATTCGCGCCAGCTGCGTACCGGTTGCGCCGTCAAAGAGAACGACATGGTCTTCCAGTGCATCCAGATAATCGCGTCGAGAGAAGGGAATAACAAAGGGGTCAGGCATAGTTCAGCCTCCAAGAAGATTCGCGGAGAGTCAGCGAGTGGTGAGACACAGATCGCGGGTCATTGACCAGAGGCACTAACCACTTACTGTATTCCGCAGCGCAATCAATCGCATACCATTCAGCGTGTGCCAGGGATCATACACATCAAAGCACGCCGTCATCGGTGCGATGAATTGCCCTAAACCGCCAGTCGCAACGACCGGAATTGGTCCGGGGATTCCACGCTGCATCATCTCTGCACGGATGTGGGTAATCAAGTGCTCCACCAGACCCATGTAACCCAACATGATCCCGGCACTGAGCGCCGACATGGTATCGGTGCCAATCGTTGATTCAGGTAGCTCCAATGCAATTTGCGGCAGCTGAGAAGTGCCACCCGCCAACGAAGCAGCCATCAGGTTGGCGCCCGGCGCAATCGCCACCCCCAGAAACTCCGCTCGATCCGAAACAGAGACGAAAGTTGTTGCTGTGCCAAAATCCACAGAGATGCACGCGCCACCGAAACGCGCATAAGCCGCGACAGCGTCAGCGATAAGGTCGGCGCCTACCTCAGCCGGATTTTTCACGCAAAAGGTCAAGCCGGTTTCTATCTGGTGGCTAATCAACAGCGGTGCACGCCCCGTCTGCTTCTGCAACATCCGCTCAAGTTTCCAGGTAACAGGCGGTACAACGCTACCCAAGACCACATGGTCGAATTTCTTCGCATCTAGACCTGCCTCTTGCAGAAAAGCGTTAAAGAGCAGTCCATACTCATCTGGCATCTTTTCTTTGACCGTCTGCACGCGCCAGTGATGGTGCCACGAATCTTCATCATGCACTGCAAAAACAATGTTAGTGTTCCCGATGTCTACAGCCAATAACATAGCAACGTCTCCCCAAACCCAGAATGCGCTGAAAGATAACGCTCAACAAATCAAAGATTGGCGCCTTTGCGCTTTCCGATTTCAATGCGACGCCACGCAGCAACCACTATAAGAGTGATGATTGCAGAAGCTGCTGCCTCTGGCAAACCGTTAGCCACCACCAGCGGAGGCAACACAGCCCAGGGCACATAGCCTAACAAACCGATAACACCAAGCACCAGTACCGTATTTGTAAGGCTTCCTCCAATGCCGGCGCCAATCAACCCTGCCACGGGCCAACGCTGCAAAGCCCGCCACACTAACCACGCCACAGGTCCGATGAAAAGCCGCGGCAACACCGCGAGTAACGGATTGGTAAACCACACGTCCGTTGGTCCCGTTGGAGCTATCGCTGCCTGCAACATACTAAACAAGCCGAAAATCAGCCCGACCGCAACACCCACTACTGGACCCTCCAATACCGCGCCAATGATCACAGGTACATGCATTATCGTTAGCGAGGCGCCACTGAACCAGGGGATAAATCCCCAATGCGTCCACCCGAGGAATGCCGCAATCGCACCCAAGACTCCAGCAATCACGACCTTTCGTGTACGAGATTCTTGCATTCAATCACCTCCAGCACATAGTTCAACCACAGCAACACATGAAGCACAAGGGAACCTCTTCCCGGCGCTGCAATGTGATGTCGTGTTATGACTTCGTTTACCACAACTATTATACCGCTAAGTGTGGCTTTGACACGCAGCTCCACAAAGGCTATAATGCAGCCCATATGACCAATCAACATCACCGAGCAAAATAGGCATGGCGGCGCTCATCGAACTCGAAGAGTTGCGTTTCGCCTACGCTGCAACCGATCGCGCCACGCAACCGGCGCTCAGCGACGTAACGCTGCAAATCGAAACTGGGGAATACGTCGCCATCATCGGTGCGAACGGCTCCGGAAAATCCACATTAGCCCGCCACCTCAATGCTCTGTTACTCCCCACATCCGGGGTCGTCCGCATCGCCGGAATGGATACCCGCGACCAGACACACCGTCGCGCTATCCGCCAGACTGTTGGAATGGTCTTTCAGCGCCCAGATGATCAGATTATTGCCGCCACTATTGAAGAAGATGTAGCCTTTGGTCCTGAAAACATAGGATTGCCACCAGACGAAATCCGTGCGCGGGTGCGCAAAGCCCTTGAGACGGTCAATGTCTGGGATGTGCGTCTGCGTCCGCCGCATCACCTCTCTGCGGGTCAGATGCAGCGCGTAGCACTGGCAGGCGTACTTGCGATGCAGCCACGCTGCATTGTCTTTGATGAAGCTACGGCGATGCTTGATCCTGCAGGGCGGCGTACAGTGCGGCTGATGATGGCACAGCTCCATGCAGAGGGCATCACCGTCATCACCATCACACATTTTATGGACGAGGCGACCGAAGCCAAACGCGTCATTGTCATGGACCAGGGACGTGTGGCGCTCGATGCGCCCCCTGCACAAGTCTTTGCAGAGGACCACGCGCTCCAGGCATTGAGTCTGGAATTACCACCGATTGCGCTGTTGACGCAACGCCTGCGCCAAAGTTTTCCCGAGTTGCCGCCCAATCTGCTCACTGCCCCTGCCTTGACCAGCGCGCTAGACGCTCTGCCCCACAACACGACGGCGGCGCCATCTGTAGCGTCACAAGCGCCGCCTGCCGGACGCACGCTGATTGAAGTAGAGAAGCTGGGTCATGTCTATCTTAAAGCTACGCCCTTAGAACACCGCGCGCTGCACAATGTGAACTTGGTCATTCCCGAGGGCGGGTCACACGGGCTGCTTGGAGCCACGGGTTCAGGAAAATCCACCCTGTTGCAGCACCTTAATGGACTATTGCGCCCACAAGAGGGCAAGGTACGCATTGGGGATTTCAACCTCAACGATCCGCGCGTAGACTTGCGCGCTGTCCGTCGTTCTGCAGGACTGGCTTTTCAGATGCCGGAACTACAGATTTTCGAGCAATACGTCGGCGACGAAATTGCCTTTGGTCCTCGCCTGCAGGGGTTGCAAGGCGCCACTCTACGCGAGCGTGTTCGCTGGGCAATGGGATTGGTCGGGTTGGATTTTGACACCTTCAAAGATCGTCTAACCTTTGCCTTGAGCGGAGGTGAACGACGCAAAGTTGCTTTGGCATCCGTCCTGGCGCTTCAACCCGCTATCTTGCTACTTGATGAACCAACTGCGGGTCTTGACCCTATCTCGCGGCGCGAATTGCTGGCACACCTGCAAGCGCTCCGCAATACAGGCATGACGCTGGTCATCTCCTCCCATCGCATGGAAGACCTGGCGCGCATGGCTGAAACCCTAACCGTCATGGCTGGCGGTTCCAGCATTCTGAGCGGGGCTGCCAGCGATGTTTTTGCCGAGGAAGGACAGCTGCGCAGCCTGGGGTTAGGATTACCCGTCGTTGCTGAGATAGCCAGTGCGCTTCGCGCACGCGGTTGGCCCCTATCTCCCAACGTGCTCACCGCGGAAGTGCTGGTGGCACAACTCATGGAGATCACAAGCCGTGCATGATTTTGAGTTCCAACGGTATGTCACAGTAGGACAATATCTGGCAACAGACTCGCCGCTTCACCATCTCGATCCACGTGCACGGCTGGTGAGCGGTGCGTTGCTACTGATTGCCATTACTGCTGCGCCCCATCTTAGCGGTCTTGGACTGGCGCTGGTGGTCGTTCTTCTTGCGCTCGTTGCCGCTCGAATCCCCTTGAGCTATGCGTTACGCGGTTTAGTTGCACCGTTGCCATTCATCCTGTTCCTGGCCCTGCTACAGATTCTCTTTGCCTCCCCAGGAAACGAATTCCCCGCATGGTTCACACTGGGGCCACTGCACACCTCGAAAATGGACCTGTTGATCGGCAGCATCATTATCGTGCGTTTCGCCGCGTTGATCTTGCTCATCAGCCTGACATCCGCAATCATCTCCACATCGGAGCTGGTTCATAGTCTGCAAGCGCTGCTGCGCCCTCTAGCTACACTGGGCATACCCACCCAGGATCTTGTACTCATGGCGCAAGTCACGCTCCGCTTTCTGCCGCTGCTCGCGTTGGAAGCCGAACGCATCGCCAAAGCGCAGGCTTCGCGCGGCGCCGAATGGGGCACCGGAAAGACCGGTATCCTGCGTCGCGTACGGCAAGCACTGCCGCTGCTCGTTCCGCTTTTCCTCAACAGCTTGCAGCGCGCCGAAGCTCTGGCGCTTGCCATGGAGGCGCGCGGCTATCACGGCGGAAAAGGGCGCACCTCAATGGTTGAACTGCACTTCCGCTTCACAGATGCGGTTGCACTGGTGGTGTCCAGCGCCTTAAGCACATTGATCATGCTGCTTTGAAATCCGCGCCACGACTCAACAGTTGGAAAACCCAACAAGTGTGGTATCATCTTCAATCGTAACCCCAGAAATACAAAGGAGTTCGCACATGAAACACATCGCCGTGATTGGCGTGGGCTATGTAGGGTTGGTCAGTGGAGCCTGTTTTGCTGACCTCGGTAATCGGGTCATCTGCCTGGATATCAATGCAGAACGCATCGCAAACCTCAAACGCAACATCATGCCGATCTACGAACCAGGACTTGAAGAGCTGGTGGAGCGCAATGTCAA
This sequence comes from Chloroflexota bacterium, assembly GCA_022707705.1. GTDB lineage: Bacteria > Chloroflexota > Anaerolineae > B4-G1 > SLSP01 > JAAZNO01. Next base: position 29,511 of record JAKJAC010000013.1, on the reverse strand, counting down.
GGCTGGACGGCTGCTCTTTACCACCTCCTATGCGGAGGCGCTCAAAGATGTCGAGTTCGTCTTCATTGCCGTCGGCACACCGTCGGATGTTGATGGGCAGGCTGACCTGCGTTATGTACGCATGGCAGCGGAATCCATTGCCGACGCGATGGAACACCCGCTCGTTGTGGTTAACAAATCTACTGTTCCTGTAGGCACTGGAGATTGGGTTGCTGAGATTATCCACAATCGGCGCCCCGATGCCCCCGAATTTGCGGTCGTCTCTTGCCCAGAGTTTTTGAAAGAAGGCTCTGCAATTAGCGATTTCATGAACCCCGATCGCACCGTGCTCGGTTCCACAAGCAAGGAAGCCGCAGCCAAAGTGGCGCAGTTGCATCTGCCGCTCCGTTCTACCATCATGATCACCGATTTGCGCACGGCAGAGATGATCAAATATGCCTCGAATGCCTTCCTGGCGACAAAAATCTCTTTCATCAACGAGATTGCGAATATCTGCGAAGCCCTTGGCGCCGATGTTAAGGAAGTTGCTGCCGGCATGGGTCTGGATAAGCGTATCGGGCGTTACTTCCTGGACGCTGGCATCGGTTGGGGAGGGTCCTGTTTCCCTAAAGATGTCAAAGCTTTGGCTTACATGGCTGAGACTGAAGGACGTCACCCTCACCTGCTTCACGCTGTGATGGATATCAATGCTGACCAGCGCCAGGCGCCTATCCGTAAGCTTCGCGAGATTCTGGGCGAGGACCTCAAAGGAAAAATCATCGGCTTGCTTGGACTCGCCTTCAAACCCAATACGGATGATATGCGCGACGCGCCTTCTGTCGATATTGCCCGCGCTCTGCTGCGCGCCGGCGCCAAAGTCCGCGCCTATGACCCTGTCGCCATGAATGGAGCGAAAGATATCCTCCCCGAAGTGGAGATGCTAGCGGACGCCTACGCCGTAGCTGAAGGCGCAGATGCGCTCATTCTTGTTACAGAGTGGAACGAATTCAAGCACCTTGACCTGTATCGAATCAAAACCATGCTGCGCTCCCCCGTGTTGGTAGATGGGCGCAATATCTATGACCCTCAAACTATGCTGGACCTTGGTTTCGACTATCTGGGCATCGGACGCGGTTACAATGGGCAGGGTATCCCGGGGAAAAGCTGCTAAACATGAGTCTGAGCGCGATAAGCAACACGCATGAATACGCGCACATCAGCACCAGGAGGCATCTGTGAACTTGCTAAAAACGACGCTTGAAAACGGCTTGACAGTAGTCTTACGCGAGACGCACAGTGCTCCTGTAGCCAGTGTCTGGATATGGTACCGCGTTGGAAGTCGTAACGAACATCTAGGGATCACGGGAATCTCGCATTGGGTGGAACACATGATGTTCAAAGGCACCGAACGCTGGCCCCGGCAGAAACTCGATCAAGCGATTGCGCGAGAGGGCGGCTATCTAAACGCCATGACCTGGTATGATTTTACCGCATATTTTGAAACGTTGCCCTCTGCTAAAGCTTACATGGCGCTCGATATCGAGTCCGACCGCATGGCTAACGCGCTCTTTGATCCAGATGAGGTGGCAGCTGAGCGCACGGTGATCATCAGTGAACGTCAAGGAAACGAAAACGACCCCACCTTTCTACTAGACGAGGAACTGAGCGCCGCCGCTTTCCGCGTTCACCCCTACGGTCACGATACCATTGGGCATCTGTGTGACCTACAGACCATGACCCGCGAGGACCTCTACACACACTACCACACCTATTATGCGCCCAACAATGCAATTCTCGCCGCTGCAGGTGATTTCAACGCCGGCGAGATGCTGCGTATGATCGAACGCACTTTCGGGAAAATCGCGCCACGTGACACCTTACCTCAAGTCACAGCGCAAGAGCCGCTTCAGAAAGGTGAACGCCGGGTAACCATCGAGGGTGACGCCGGCACCGATTATCTTGCGCTGGCTTTTCACACCCCTGAAGCGACTCATCCAGACATCCACGCCCTCACGATCCTGAGCACGGTGCTTGCGGGTGGGTCCGGTTCCCTGGTAGGACGAGGCAGTCTCACCAACTATACCAGCCGGCTCTATCGCGCAGTGGTTCAAAGCGAGATTGCAGCCGATGTCAGTGCCAGCCTGATTCCCAGCGTGGACCCCAATCTCTACCGCATCAGCGCCACCGTGCTGCCAGAGCATAGCCCTGCAGAGGTCGAGAATGCTATCCGCGCCGAAATCAACACGATCCGCACCACCCCAATCACAGCAGAAGAACTGGCAAAAGCGAAGCGCCAGGCGCGCGCGCTCTTTGCATTCTCCAGCGAAAGTATCACCAATCAGGCTTTCTGGTTGGGCTACAGTGAGATTTTTGCCGATACCAGCTGGTTTCTACGCTATCTGGAGAAACTGGAAACGGTGACCATTGAAGACGTGTTGCGTGTTGCCGATACCTACCTGCGTCCGCAAAACATCACAGTGGGGCATTATCTTTCCAATCAGGGCGAACACTAAACTCAAACAACAAAGAATCTGCATCGCCGTCACTCTCAGTTGAAAGCGTGGGATCACTTGCCCCAAAGGAGATAGCATGGGCAGAAACAAGATGGCATTGCCCGGTCCTGGAGACGTATTACGTCAAACCCTACCTAATGGAATCACTGTACTGGCTCGCGAAAACTTCGTCAGCCCCTCAGTAGTTATCGACGGCTATCTCATTTCCGGGTCACAGGATGATCCCGTAGAGCATGAGGGCCTGGCTAGTTTTACAGTGGATGTCATGGAGCGTGGAACGTATCAGCGTCCCTTCGAGCAGCTCTACGAAGAAGTGGAAACTGTCGGGGCAGCTTTTGGCTTTTCGGCAGGCGTCCATATCACTTCATTCGGAGCGAAGGGCTTAGCGGAATTGCTCCCGCTCCTTTTGGATATCTGCAATGATGTGATGCGCAACCCCTCATTTGCCCCCGAGCAAATCGAGCACGCGCGCGCCGAGTTACTCAGCGCCTTGCGGGAACAGGAATTCGACACCCGCGCTCGCGCCGCCCGCGCCTTCCATGAATTGACATACCCCGTGGGTCATCCCTATCAGCGTCAGGTTACGGGCGACCCCAACACCGTTGCAAAATTGAAGAAAGCGGATTTGCACGCATTTCATGAACACACCATCAAGCCACAGGGGATGGTCATTGCCATAGTCGGCGCTGTCAAAGCACAGGTCGCCTTGGAAACGGTGCAAAGTGTCTTCGGAGATTGGAGCGGTGACCGCCCCACCCGTTCAGCGCTGCCCGAGGTACCAGCGCTCACCGTGCGTCGTGAGCAATATGTGCCCTTATCCGAGAAGACTCAAACCGACCTGGTGCTGGGCTGGCCCGGACCTTCGCGTCACTCACCAGATTTCCTTGCATGCCAGCTTGCAAACACCGTTCTGGGAGTTTTCGGAATGATGGGGCGCCTGGGCGAACAGGTTCGCTCTCAGAACGGACTGGCATATTACGTCTACAGCAGCCTCGAAGGTGGCGCCGGTCCCGGACCCTGGCAGGCAATTGCAGGCGTCCACCCCTCACAGGTAGAGAAAGCGGTTTCCCTCATTCTCAACGAAATTCACCGCCTCCGCGATGAACCCATACCTGCAACAGAACTAGAGGACAGCAAGACATATCTGACCGGCAGCCTGCCACTGCGCCTTGAGACAAATGAAGGTGTAGCCGGTACACTTACCTATATCGAACGCTACCAGCTGGGGCTTGATTATCTGCAGCGCTACCAAGAGCGCATCCAAGCCATCACCGCTGCAGATGTACAAGCTGCAGCACAGCGCTGGTTGGACCCTGAAGCCTTTGCCCTGGGCATTTCCGGTCCTCCCAGGGGCTAAATCTGTGAGGCAGACTCATCATGCTGGCAACCGGCATTGACGTCATCGAAATAGCGCGGATAGAGCGGGCGCTCGCTCAACATGGCGAACGTTTTCTGGAGCGCATCTTCACGCCGCAGGAGCTCCTGAAGCTTCACCGGCGACCCTCAGAAGTGGCGGCGCAGCAAAAGAGGCGGTAGCCAAGACATTAGGTGTGGGATTGAGGCTGCTCTCGCCCGTTGGGATACGTTGGCATGAAGTCGAAATCCTCAGCACGCCCAGTGGACGCCCTACCATTACACTTAACGGCTATGCCCAATCGCTTGCGCAATCCCAACATTTGAGTGAGTGGGCAATCAGCCTGACGCACGATGGGGGATTGGCAATCGCTTCAGTGGTCGCCTTAGGGAGATAGCAGATGCGAGCGGTCATTCAGCGCGTGTCCAAAGCTGCAGTTACGGTCGAAGGTGGTGTTGTGGGGTCTATCGGACCCGGTTTGTTGGTTCTCTTGGGCGTCGCAGAAGGTGATAGTGAGATAGAGGCTCGCTGGCTAGCACACAAGACCGCCAATCTTCGCATCTTTAGTGATGCGGAGGGCAAAATGAACCTCTCGGTGCAGGATATTGACGGCGCAGTGCTGGTCATCTCGCAATTCACACTTCACGGCGATATCCGACGCGGGTTCCGTCCTTCGTTCACCAAAGCTGCTGCGCCACAAATCGCCGCACCGCTTGTAGAATTGTACTGCAACGCGCTACGCGACCAGCAGCTGCCGGTGGAAACAGGCATTTTTGGTGCACATATGCGCGTCGAACTCGTGAATGATGGTCCGGTCACGATTATTCTTGAAAAGGAACCACCAGCTGCTCCATGACCCACTCAGGTCGCGAGACACAACTCTGGTATTGGCTTCTTTACAGCGGTGTGCTTCCCACCACACGCGCCAAAAACCTGCTTAGTTCCTGGGCTGCGGAAGGACTCTCTGCAGAATCCGTACTTGATTCGCTGCCGACAACTGCCTCACAAGCAGGTCTCAATAATGCTGAGGCGAACGCCCTAAAACCCCCAAAAACACTCGAAACCGTCACAGCACTACGTTGGAACGAGGCTCTCTATCCTAAAGCCTTGCAAACCCTTGACTTGAAACTTCGCCCGGCGTTGCTTTTCTACCAGGGCAATCTCAAGCTGCTCGAACGCTCCATGCTCGCGATCCCACCAGCCCCCGTGGAGACCGTTACAACCCTGCTGCTCCAGGAAACGCTGAGCCAGGTGCTCGGCGACACCTCGCTGCTAGCTGCGTTGCGTGGCAGCACTCAGGCCACAATTCTACTTGGGGAGATGGCTGATTCTGAGGGGGACGCGCTGCTCTTTGTTCGACAAGGATTGGGTACAATCGAAATCACCGGGGAAGAGCAGCGTCTATTGAATGACGGGCGGCTTCTATTACTCAGCCCATTGAATCCGGCTGCTCCCGCCAACGCAAAATGGGAATCCGCATTGTTTCAAGTGGAGATGGCAGCTGCCGAACGTATTCTATGGGTCAGCCATGAGTCACCGGACATCCCCATCAACAAACTACCCATCCTCTGGCTCACCCCTGATCCCGCTTCAGCAACCCCCATGCCCGGCTATCGCATCACCGATGAACCAGGCGATGTGCCTCTGTGGCTCCTTGAAAACACTTCGCTGCCAGCTATGCCAGACACAACCGACCTCATGGAAGTTTCATCAGTGCTGCCGCCACTACCGCCAACTGAGGCGCTACGCATCCTGGAGCGCGGCGGCGCTATCCCCGAAGCGCTGCGGCGGCGCCTTCTAGAACGCTAGCGGGCTATGGTAATATGCCAACCAATGAGACCGCATCAATTTGATTCCAGAAACCGGTGCGTGACTCGTCCAGTTCAATACGCACACCGGTGACCAGATATTCGGTTCGCGGGAATGATGCTGTAAACACCCCCGGACAAATTGTAGATGTATCCGTCCCTTCCCACACCAACTTTTGACCACCGCCTGAATCAATCAGGTGCACGCGCGCAATAGTGCCTGGTCCCAGAGTCTGAAAAATGCGAACTTCCGTGGCATAAACCGGCTCCACATAACGCAATTGCAACCACTCCAGCCCGTTGCCCCGTGCCGAGGCCCAAGCTCGAGGATCATCAGCACACGCTTGCACATCCGGTTCTCCCGTTGCGCGAGCTGGTCCCCAATCGGGAACAGCATAGCTGGAGCTCGCCTCAGCTTCAAGCGCCCATTGCGATAGAACCACCGACGCCTTAGGTGTCGCTGTGACCGGCACACGCTCGCGCCCACACGCCGCCAAGATAAGTAACAAACAACCCCAACCGATGAATCGCCACATTCTAGGCATCCGACATACCCTCACCAGTGTGTCATTATCTGACCCAGGAATTTCGGAATTGTAGCCCACATCCAACAATAATCAACTGATTTATCCAATGTAATCAAGTTTTGGATTTTCTGCCAAATGACGCTTGCGTTTCTTCTTGGGCGTGTTATAATATTTGTATGCAAAAACTGATCCACCTAACTGGTAGATACCAGTTAGGGCGCATTATCAAAGGCTAACAGGTCAATCTATGTTCCGAGAACGTATCCGAGACAGCTACGAACGGCTCTCACCGGGCCACCGGAGATTAGCGGATTTCCTCATCAACTGCACGCTCGATGCAGCTTTCCTCACGGCAACTGAATTGGCGCGTAGAGTAGAGGTAGATCCAGCGACAGTAGTTCGCTTTGCGCAAGACCTGGGATACTCTGGCTATCGCGAATTGTCTCAAGAGATCAAACGGTATGTTCATGATCGAATCACGATAGGCAAGACGCCGGACGTACCCTTTACCACACAAGGAGAACACTTCACCGCATCGTTGGAGGAATTCCATCAGCAGCTACAACACCTGACTATGGTTGATCTGGAACGCCTAGGGGAAATCTGTGCGGTGCTCAATGAAGCCCCAACAATCTGGATTGTGGCAGAAGGCGCACTGAATGGCTTGGCGCAGGCTTTCGCACAAGGCTTGAGAAACATGGATCAGTCCGCCGTCGCTTTTCATCCTGATATTCTGGAAGCTGCGATGCGCTTGAGTCACATGCAAAATGGAGATGCGCTGCTAGCTTTAGGAAATGAAGGACCACAGATTGATGTTGGATATATACTGCAATTAGCTCGAGAAAAAGGCGTGCACACGCTCTGCATAAGCAGCAATGGACTCCAATCGGCAGCTAAAGAAGCCAAACTCGCGCTGATCATCGGTCAGACGACATCACCCTTCACAGGTCTGGCGCTGATTGCGGTGTTACTGTCACTCATCGAGAAAAGCCTCGGAGAGCAGCGTCCGCAAAGCATAGAACAAAACCAGGAAGAACAACGCCTGCACCTTAGCCGTTTAATGGAATTACGCCAGCAGACTGGCGGACGGACCAATGAGTCTATCGCTCTTTGGTCCCAACAATTGCGATGGGCTGATCCTGATTTCCCCGCCGCCCTTTAGAATATCCTGTAGCAAATTGTGCAAAGACCCAGGAAATGCCTGCCGTGTAGATGACCATCCAACCAAAGGAGACTCAACTTATGTTTCAAGATCAAATTCGTCAATATTATGACAGCCTTACACCAGGATTTCGCAAACTTGCTGACTTCATTATGAATCATACCCTGGATGCAGCATTTCTGACGGTGACCGAGATTTCCCGTCGCGTCAGCGTAGACCCCGCCACGGTTGTTCGATTTGCACAGGAGATCGGCTACAGCGGCTATAGAGAGCTCTCACGCGAAATCAAGCACTACGTACGTGACCAGGTGACGACCACCTATCGCAAAGGAGCAGAAGCTGAAAGCGAGGAAGCCCTTATCCACCAATTGGTGGATAACACTCGTCAGAACCTGACAGATTTCAGCATGACAGAGACCCCAAAGTTAGGTGAGGCGTTACGAATACTCAAACAAACTCCTCAGGTATGGATTACCAGCGAGGGTCCAGTTTTAGCCATCGCCCAATTCCTGGCACGCATGTTGCAGGTCGCCGGTATCCGGGCTGAAGCCTTTTCACCGGATGCATTAAGTGCCACGACCACGTTAAGCAAGATGCAACCAGGACACACACTGGTCACCCTGGCAATCACCCAACCCAGTTTCGATACGGGCTATGTGGTGCGCATGGCGCACGAAAAAGGCGCTCAGACTATCACACTCACCGACAACAACCTGTACACCTCGGCCAGAGAAGCCCAACTCGTCGTCGTGGTACCAACACTTGATAACACCGGAATTCCTAACAGTGGTGCAGCCATTGCCATCATTGCATTAATTTGGGAAGCCCTGGCTGGTGCCAATGCTTCCCAAACTGCGGAGGCCTTCACTGCCTACAATGAGTACTTGAGTGAAATCCTTGCCATGAGAGCACAGACTGCCGCCTATGAAGCAACCTTACCACAAATAAAAGAATAGTTTCTTTCATCCAGCTATACATTGCAGCAACATTACACGGAAAAAAGGAGATTGACATGTTTCGGGAAAGAATTGAAGAGCATTACGGCAATCTTACCCCTGGATTTCGCCGTCTGGCAGATTTCATTCTGAACCAGACTTTGGATGTTGCATTTCTGACGGCGACCGAGCTCTCTCGTCGTGTGGGTATTGATCCTGCTACAGTAGTGAGATTCTCACAGGAAATCGGTTACAGTGGTTTCCGAGAACTCTCTCGAGAAATCAAAGCGCATGTGCGGGGGGAAATCGTACAAACATATCGCAAAGCCGTTGAAGCAGGCAATGAGGAAGACCTGGTGCACGCTCTCTTCGCCAGCAAATCACAGGACCTGGAGCAATTTGCGACCACCGAGGCTCCGCACCTGGCACAAGCATTGAAGACGCTCAAATCTGCCCAGCGCATCTGGGTTGTCGGAGAATTCCCAAGTTACAACATTGCACAATATCTGGCAGAGAGTCTGGCGCCGCTCGATATCCCGATTTTCCATTTCACGCCTGGTATGGCAGAAACTGCCCAATCCGTGAACACGATGCAACCCGGCGATGTACTGCTGGCGCTGGTCTTCGGTACGCCAGGAATTGACACCGGACACGCCGTCAAACTGGTCGGCGCCAAAGGCATTCCGACCGTTTGCATTACCGATAATGGCACTACACTTGCCGCACGCGAGGCAGAGACGGTAATCACCACTCCTGGACACAGCCCACTCGACATAAGCAGCTTCTCAGTTTCGCTGTTGATTGTGGCAACTCTCAAAGACGCCCTGTTGAATAGTAAGAAAGAGACAGCTCTTGCATACATGGCTCAAATAGAGAACGCCCTCAAGGAAACCAAACAGGCCCAAGGCAACTAGATAGTCAACATTGCAGCAACCTATCACGGTTCCGAACTGCAGCATCCTCAATGTAGACTGCGGAACCACAGGGTGGGCTTTTCGTGAGGCAGTTATGCTGCGTCACAGAAAGCCCACCCCAAGAGTGATGCACAATGCCGCGTCTTCTGTTTCCCTCATTGAAACAATCTTCAAGCAAGCCTTGATTTAATTCGGCGGTTTCCTCCGCAGACGCTCCTTCAATTGCGTTGCCAGGGCGATGCTTTCAGAAGTCTCGCTTGCCACAACGGAGTCATCTAGACCATCTGTCGGGCGATTTCCGGAGTCCCTGCGATGCTCCCGCAACCCACGGGAGTGCGTGCGCCTCACCCGCAGCAACCGGCTGACAAAACTCCGTATAGTCCCCTGACTGACCACTAGACGACGCGCCACCACATCCAGAATCCAAAGCGATGCCACCACCACCATCAACACATGCCGCAGAGGTAAGCCAGCCTGACGTCCTTTCAACGTTGGGGCAAATGCCTGTGAGGGCTCTAGCAAGGGTTGCGCCTGTCCGCGTGCCATCAAGCGCGCTATTGCCTCCTCGCTGTTGCCAGGAGCAAATTCAATCGCGTAGGGTGATATCCATCCCATAGCAAACTGGCGTTGCCCGGAAACGCGAAACAACCATGGCGCCATAGCATCGCCTAACCTGAGCGTCGTTTCGTAGCGCCCTGGCGCAGTCTGGCGCAACTCTGTTGCCGCCAAAGGCGCGACTCCCTCCAGTTGCGATGCCTCCAGGAGCAGGGCGAGGCCCTCAGTAGCGTTTCCTGTCTCAACATCCCACACATCAAGGATAACGCGCGCCTGCTCACCTTCAGGCTCCACGGTCAGTGCCATGCCCTCATCAACAGGCAAGGGCAATACCCAGCGAACTATGCCGCCCCAAAATCTCGGGAAATCCTCCCATACGAGCCAATCAGCAGCCCAACGCCCGGTCGCGTCAGAAGTCCATGCAACAGCGCGCCCCAATCCATACTGCCACACAGCCAACAATGGATCCATCTTCACAGCACCCCACAAAGACACCTCTGCGCCTGATTTCGGTGTTGTTGCTACATAACCTTTCAATGATGGCATCGCCGTGAAACTTTCGAGCAGGTCCCACGGCGCCCCGCGCAGCGGAGAAAAAGTCTGTTCTACAATATAGGAACGCCGCACACGCGCCATCTCCTCAGTGAAAATCACCGGTAAATCCGCAGCTTGTTCCGTGAGATAGAAACGTCCCTGACCTTCCTGGGCGACCTCCTGCAAGAATGAGACATCACTGCCAGCGCCGATAGCAATAACGCTGACCGTGACCCCCTTAGCACGCAGAGCAGTCACCTGCGCCAAAGCACCTGCCTGTTGCTCAGCATCGCTGCCATCCGCCACTAATAAAACGTGCCGTTGTTGCTCCGGGGTCGGTTCGAAACGGCTTTCGAACAACTCTGCCGCATAGGCAAGCCCATCGCGCACGTAGATGCCGCCGCCGCCTGCCTGCAAACGCAACAAACGCTCCATCAATAGCGCCCGGTCACGCCCTGAAACTGGACCCAATGTATCAGCAGGGCGATCATCAAAAGCCACTACAGCAAGCGTATCGTCATCATTCAGCGCCTCCGCGACACGGGATGCGGCTTCTGCGGCTAACCGTATCTTCGGTATCACCCCACCGGCATCCGCGGTGCCCATACTGCCTGATTTATCTATCACAATGATGGCGGCTAGAGGTGGAAAACGACGCGGATCTTGTACCTGCGCAACAACAGGCAGCGCTGCCTCCAGGGCTGTGGAGGACCATCCCCCCACCCCATAGCTCTCGGGACCCCCTATTGCCACCAACCCACCGCCCAAGTCACGCACATAGGTATGGATAGCTGCTCCCGCCTGTAGGGGCAAAGCACGCGCCGGAGTATTGACCAACACCACAGCAGCGTAATCACTCAGTGCCTGCGCCGATAGCGGTAATTCACCGGGCAAACGCTGTACGACCTCCAGGTTGGTCTGAGATAGCGCAGCAGCTACCATCGCACGGTCCTCAGGCAATCCCACAATCAATATCTGCGGCGCCCCTTCAACACGTAACCAGCCTCCACCACAGTTGTTTTCAAGATGGCGGTCCAGTTCTGCTATCACACAGAAGTGTGCCGGCATTAGCCCCACCCCGTAAGCTGTGAACGAGATCAGGTAGCTATTCTGGTCCTCCGAGACCTGCCATACCGCCTCACCCGCTTGCTCCCCAACCGACCAAACCAGCTGTACAGGTTGTGCAATCGTGGTCCCCAGGAGCACTTGAACCGTCACTGTATCCCCTGGATGCGCCTGCGCAGGCAGGCGCACTTCCTCGACCCACACTTCCGGCAATGATGAGCTTTGGTCCACCCCCGCGACCAGCGTTTCAATACCAAGCTCGCGCGCTTCAGCCAATGCCATGGCGCCATCGCCGCGCGTTTCCAGCCCATCCGTAATCAGCACCAAACGCCCTGGCGCACCCTCCGGAATCAGGCTGATGCCGAGCCGAATCGCGGCGGCAATATCGGTGCCATCACGCTGCGGCACGACAGCTGCACCAACAGCCAACGCCCCCACCGTCAGCGGTTGCTCAACCTCAACATCATCACCGAAAACCACAACCGCAGCTTGATCCCGCGCACTTTTGCTCTCCCATGCAGTGGATAACAGGGCATCAATTTCCTCGCGATACGCTTCGACGCTGGCGGAACGGTCCACAACGAAAATCGTCGCTAGATCGCGGGTGGATTGCACAACACGCACATCCGCTAAGGCGAGGCCCAAGAGGCACAACAACACTGCCCGCAGTAGCAGAGAACGCCACTCATCGCGCCAACGGCCAAAATGCAAGGCCACTTCGCGGAAAACGCCGTTGCGCCCCCACCAGGCAACTCCCTCAACGCAAACCAAAACCAAAGCCGCGATAATGCCCCATCGGCTCAGGTCCCGCCAACCGGTAGTCGCCGCATCGCCTTCCAATGATGTCTGCCCTTCCACGATCACAGAGCGAGCATGCAGGTCACTTTCATCAGCATTCAGCAATGCCAGCGCCGTGTAACGCACCTCCGTTCCTGCAGCGGTTTCCAATTCAAGCCGGTAAAGACCCGCTCGCTGTGGCAAGTGAGAATGCGTGTCGCCCGACAAGTCCACGCGCTGTCCATCGGGTGTGATCAATGATGCAGCAATGGTCTCGAGAGGCAAGGAAGGCGTCCAGGGTTCGCCAGCAGGCAACGGGAAAATCGGACTCTCCGAAATCTGCGGCAATAACCAGCTCATCAAATTGCTGGAAAGGATTGGGAAAGCCACGCGGAGAGGGAGGTCGGAATCCTGCAATGCAAACGCCTGACAGACCACCCTTTGCCCGGGACGGTTCAGCGCCCACAACAGAGGACCCTCCGAGGTCTCCAACAGCGTGAGGGCGTCTGCAGGCACCGTATAGCGCGTGGCGCGGGCTATATGAACATCATCCCAACTCACATATTGCAGGACCGCATGGGAAATGGGATGCAGGGTCGCTGTAGGCGTGAATACGCCCACCGGTTCGCCACAGAGTGTTGTTGTTTCAGGTGCAATCAACCAGGCATTGCCCTTCAAGGTCACGGTGTTGCTGATTTGGTCGAGCACCGCAACCTCCGCTTCGGGGATTTCTTGCGATAGGGCAGCAGTCTGCACGACCTGAATACCCGGCAGCCCACGCAAAGCCAGATCGAGAAAGCGATTCCCAGAAGTCACAAGCAACACATGCCCACTACCCAAAACAGGCGGGGTAATCCAGGCGTGATCATCAAGCGAAAAGACATCGCCGGTTTCCTCAAGACGCGCCTCAAACCAGCGTCGAGCAGGAAGATCGGGGACCGAGAACGTAACCTCACCTTCACCAGGTAAATCCAGAACCCGCCGGGCAAATACATCATCTTCACCCAACACCAACAACACAGCAGGTCGCGCGGGACCGGCATTCTTCACCCGAACAAAGGCGGTGTAAGTCTCCGCGCTACGCCGCAAGGAAAAGGCTACCAACCCCACGTTGGCAGAAGCATCTCCCACAGTGACCAGCTGCAAAGCGCCCGGCAATGCGGGAAGCGGTTGCGATAGCGCCGAATCGGTGACGAGCATAGTAGCGCTATCCTCTCCGGCCGCCAAACCTGCAGCCAGTTCAGCTGCTGCCTTCCAATCTGCAACGCCATCCGTGGGCAGCAGCCCGGACAAGATGCGGCGCAACGCAACCGCATCACCCTCGCGTAAGCGCACTTGAGGCACGGCACTCACCTCAATAAGCGTCACGCGTGCCGCCGGCTCCAGGGAATCAGCCAGGTCGCGTAACTCCACAAGCGCCGCCTCAAAACGTGTGCCTCCATGCGCCCGACGCGCCTGCATACTCGCAGAAGCGTCAAGCAACACCAATACCTGTCCCTGAGAAGAGGTGATAGATGAAGGGATAGCTGGATGCGCCGCAGTCACAGCCAAGACAGCCAAAATCAGCAGTTGCAACACGAGCAACCAGTGGCGGCGCAATTTCTGCCAGGGGCGATTGGCGTGGTGATCCGTAGCTGCCGCCTGCCAGAGCAAAATACTGGCAACAGACATCTCTCTGCGCTGCAGGCGCAGCAGGTACACGACAATAATCGGCAGTGCCAGTGCTAGAAGCCATAAGCTGCCGGGATCTAGGAAACGCATAAACAGCACTATAGCACGGAATCTAGCTGGTGCAAAAAGCGGGTCCCTTTCGGGACCCGCTCAGAATTTCATCACGCTGCTCGCGCCGGACGTAAGCGACCGCGTTCCTCCCACAATCCGACAATGTGAACTGCTACAAACATCGAAGTAAAGGTTTCGCTGAGCATCCCGACGAGCATCACGGCAATGAAAGGCTTGAGAGTAGCTCCACCAAACAACAGAATCGCAATCATCACAAACATGGCGTTTAGCTGCGTTGCCAGTGAACGGTGCAGCGTCTCCATAATACTGCGATTCACGATCATGGAGAAGGGCTCACCACGATGGCGGGGAATATTCTCGCGAATGCGGTCAAAAACCACAATGATATCCTGCACCGAGAAGCCAATCACAGTAAGAATTGCCGTAAGGAAGAGGGCATCCGCCTCCCAACCTTGCAGGAAACCCATGAGCGCATAAAACCCCATGGCAACAACGACATTGATCAGCATCGCCACTACCGAAGCAATGCCATATCGCATTGGATTGGGTACCCTACGGAATGAAAACCAGATAAACGCAAGCACCACAAGCGCAGCCACGCCTGCCGCTTGTGCAGCGCTGCGTGCCACTTCTGCGCCGACCGAAGCCTCCACAGTATCCACCACAGAGTTTCCGCGATCCACGGCGCCGGTGCTTGCATCTAGCCGCTCCAGCACCGCATTGACCTGGTCCGTCGTTGCGAAACTGGTTCGAATCTGCCACGCGAAGTCAGTGGGATCACCAAGCTGTTGCACAATCGTACCAGCATAGCCCTCGGCGACAAAAGCCTCACGAATTGTCTCCTCGCTAACCGCTTTGGCAAACCGTACCGAGAAAAGGCTACCGCCTCTGAAATCAATACCGACACGCAGCAACTGCCCGTAGACGGCATAGGAAGTCAACATCCCAATCACGCTCAGCGCTACTAGCACCCCTGCCACCACAAAATAGGTTCTGCGATTGCGGACAAAATCAATCATCTCATCAGCCTCCTAAATGCCCAGAAGCCAGGGGTGACGCCGAACACGTTCTTCCCCCAACAACCCCAGCGCCAAACGCACAAAAGTTCGGGTCACAACCAGCGCTGTGAACATGTTGATCAATGTACCGAGTGCCAACGTCAACGCAAAACCTTTGACGAGACTTGCGGCAAAAGCATTTCCAAAGAACCAGAGAATGCCGCAGGTCAAGAGCGTCGCCAAATTCGAATCCCGCACCGAGGTCCAGGCGCGGCTAAAACCCGCTTCCGCACCGCGCTCCAATGAGCGACCGTGACGCAGTTCCTCTTTCATGCGCTCGAAGACCAGAATATTGGCGTCCACCGCCATACCTGCCGAGAGCAAGAAACCGGCGATACCTGGCAGAGTCATCGTCACTGGCAGCAATTTATAAAGCAACAGGTTAAGTAACACATAAAGCGCCAGCGCCAAATCTGCTGCGAGACCATTCAACCGGTAATAGATCAACATAAACAGGAACACCACGATTAGGCCCACAACACCCGCGCGGATACTCTTTTCAACCGACTGCGCACCCAGGGAGGGACCAATAGCGCGATAACTTTCGATTCTCAGCGGGACCGGCAACGCGCCATATCGCAACTGAATGGCTAGCTGCTGTGCACTATCCGAGGTGAATCCCCCAGAAATCTGAGCTTCACCATTAGGAATGGCATCGCGAATGGTAGGGCAAGAAAGGATGGTCTTGTCAAGCACCATGCATAGAGGGCGCCCGATGTTGCCGCTTGTGTATTCGTAGAAAAGCTGCGTATCAGCTGTCTTGAAACGAACAATCACCAGCGGTTGACCCGAACGATCATCGATGGTGCTAAATGCGGAATCCAAGGCGTCGCCAATAAGCACCGTCTTGTAGTAACCCGGTGGCGTCACACTCCCTTCACCCATACCATAAGTGGTGCTCACAATCGTCCCAGGCTCCAATGCGGCGTCGCCGGAGCCCACAGGAGGCTCGGCAAACTCAAGCAATGCCGTATCCCGGATCGTGTCGATTGCCTGCTCGGGGTCGGCAATGCCAGGAAGTTCGACGATGATACGCCGGGTACCTTGTACCTGCACCACCGGTTCGCTTAAACCTAGCGCGTTGACACGTCCCTCCACAATCTGCGCCGCAGCGCGCATCGTCTCAGCCGTAAGAGCCTGCTCAGACGGCACATCGGCGACCATAAGCACCTGCAGACCGCCCTGCAAATCCAATCCTAACCGGAAATCCAGGGAACGCGCAGATTCTGGTTGCCACACCAATAATCGCCTCAGCCACTCAGGATGCGCCGGCGGCACAACCAGGTAGAGTGCCACAGCCGCCAACACCAAAACCAGTGCCAATGAAGTTGTCGTCTTCTTACTCATGAATCCTCACTAAAGAATAGGTCCAATCGGTCAAGAACCCTCTGCCGACGAGCTCAGGGGCGAATTATAGCCTTCTGGGACCTTTTGTCAACGCCAGATTTTTCCTTTTCGCCCTACCCGGAATGTGCTATACTCAGCCAGTATATGAGAAGCGCACACACCGATTGCAGAACAGCCCCGTTTTTTCTACCTGGTGGAGAACCCGGCATACTACTGGTGCATGGCTTCCTCACCGCTCCGGATGAAGTGTACCCGCTTGGGGAAGTCCTGTCGAAAGCAGGCATGACCGTTTACGGGATACGCCTACGGGGACACGGAACCACACCGAAAGACTTAGCACAAGTCCGCTGGCAAGATTGGGTAGCAGATGTACAGACTGGACTGGAAGAGCTCCGGCAGCCCTGTAAACACCTCGGCATTGCCGGTGTTTCCCTTGGAGCGGCAGTAGCCTTGTATGCTGCTATTGAAGAACCGATCGAGAAGATTGTGGTCTTCTCCCTGCCAGGTCGCGGCGTGACCCGAGGATTATCGGCTTCCTGGCTCAGCCATATCGCCCACGCAATCCCTTTTGTGCCCAAAATAGGCTCCGATATGCACGATGCCGAAGCCCGTCACGAGCACTTCGTCTATCGGCAAATCTCATTACAAGCAACGGCGGAGGTAGCGCAGCTCCTCGAGGCGCTCGATGCCCGTCTGCCTGAGATACGCACCCCCACATTGCTCATTCACGCCCGGCGCGACCGCGTCGTTCCGCCACGCACCATTGCACGAATCACTGCGCGGATAGGTGCTCCCCACGAGCTGCTCTGGCTTGAGCTTGGTGGGCACAACGTCATCCTTGATTCTGACCGTCAGCGTGCCTGGCAAACCGCACGAAGTTGGTTCAACAGCGATACCATTCCACTGCCTGAAACAAAATGAACAAAACACATATCGGTCTATTGCTACTCCTGATGGCCTTTTTCAGTCTGGCGCTCGCCTGGAATAGCAGCGTTCCTGCTTACGAAAACCTTGATGAGCTGGAACATACCGAAGTCATCCGCCACATCGCCATTACCGGGCGACTCCCCATCCACGGAGAAGCAGAAGTTGCCGGATTTCATGTCCGGCAGGAAGCTTCGCAACCACCTCTCTATCACCTCCTGAGTGCAGCGTGGGTGCGATTATGGGACCTACCCCTGGAAGCCCCAACAGCAAAACCAATCCCCGAGACCTTCGTCGCCTGCGGTTCCGGCGATACAAGCTACAACCGCGTCACCTGGAGCCGCGACCCTTATCTTGAATTCCCCTGGCAAGGTCACCGGCGCACGACGCACTACTTGCGATTGCTCTCCACCCTGCTTCAATGTGCTACGGTTATCGGAACCTGGGCGCTGGCGCGTCGTGTTACCCCACGGGGCTATCTGGCGCTGCTTGCCTCCGCTATTGTCGCCTTCAATCCCCAATTTCTCCTCATTGCTGCTGGCGTGAACAACGACAACCTGGTCACCCCTTTGGCAACCTGGGCGCTGGTGCTGCTCCTGGATATCTGGAAGCGCGGCCCCACCCCAGCGCGACTCCTGGGCTTCAGCGTCCTCACAGGACTTGCAGCATTGAGCAAGCTCAGTGGCATCGGTTTATTGGGGCTCGCCGGAATCACACTCTTGGTTTATACCTGGCAAAGGCGAGCACCGTTTAAGCAGGTGTTGGTCTGGGGATTGCTCCTTGGGATACCAGCGCTGCTTTTGGTTGCGCCGTGGCTGATACGAAACTGGCAACTCTACGGTGACCCCACAGCGCTTGCTCCCATGCTCGAAATCGTGGGGTCCACCACCACGCATGTGGATTTCTGGGGCACCTTTCAATTGATGCTCCGTTCGTACTGGGGACAGTTGCCCTGCGCCTTCTATCCCCGCGCGCTTTACTGGCATTTCTTCATCCTGTTAAGTGGCGGATTTCTAGGGCTGCTGCTGCGCCCGCGTCGCTACTCGCCAGAACGGGCAAGTCTGCTCATTCTGGGCGGATGGTTTGCCATCATCGTCATTGCATGGATTCGCTGGAACGCACTCACACCAGCGACTGGTGGACGGCTGCTCTTCCCTGCTGCGCCAGCTCTAGCAGTGTTGCTAGCTATTGGGTGGCAACAGCTTCACAGAAACCTGGCGCGAGCCTGGAGCGGGTTGTTGCCGCTTGGAGCACTCTTGGTACTGCTTTTTGGTGTGGCGCCCCTTTTTACACCGCCTCTGCGCTTGAGTACGACACCACTCACCACCAACACCGCCAATATCGTTTTCGGTGCAGATGACATCACGCTGCACAGCTACGAAGGTCGGCTGGTCAAGCCCCGCCTGGCATGCTGGTTGGCACAAAGCAGCTACTGCCGCTCCGCCCTTGATCTCACACTGGACTTTGAAGCATCACACCCGCTCAGCGAGGATTGGGGCTTAGCAGTGCAACTCGTCTCCGCGCGTCCTGGCGACAATACCCTCCGCCTCACGTATGATGCCTGGCTCGGGCATGGGAATCTTCCCACCTCAGCCTTTCCCACAGGGAATCTGCTCCGCGAGCATCTGCTATTGCCACTGCCTGAAAGCAGCCTTCCCACACAGGCCTGGAAGCTACAAGTTGCTTTCTATGATGAAAAAACCGGTGCCAGATTACCGGTCACTGTTGAGGGGCAACCATCAGGTGATGCGGCAGCACTGAATATCTTTCGGATTCCGGGGAATCAAACCACATGCGACGCGTTCCCCTTACTGGAAACACCCGCGCATTTTAATGAAGCCATCGCGCTCACACACGCCGGTGTCGAACCAGGACCGAGTGGGTGGGAAGTACATCTCTGTTGGGAAAGTCTGAAGGCCGTAGACGGTGACTATACGGTCTTTGTGCATGCCTACGACGCAGATGGTGCACTCCTGGGGACCGGCGATGGTCCACCCATGGCACAAGCCTTCCCAACCCGGCTGTGGCAACCCGGAGACCGCATTCTGGACATTCACACTCTAGAAACAGATCGGGCGCCTGCCAGTATCGCTGTGGGGTTATATCACCCGCAGACCGGCGCACGGCTGGAGCTTTTCCTGGGGACAGAACGGCAGCCTGATGATGCCTTCGTAATCTTGTCGCCATGAAACGATAGAGAAATCTGGTAACCGCTATGGGGAGCGGGAGAGCACTGAACAACTTCGAAATATGGTAGAATCATCTCCTGGAGTGCAAAACAACACTATCCGTCAGAAAAGAGCTAACAACACCACTCTAGGCGTTCAAACACCAACTAATTCTATCGGAAAAGAGAGAAGACCTATGATAACATCACGTTTGAGACTCATTTGGGGCTTTGTGCTACTTTGCAGTCTGTTGCTGCTTCCACCTCAGTCCTATCTTGCGGTTCAAGCCAATGATGGCAATGTGCTCGTCAATGGCGACTTTGAAGAAGAGGACCCTCAAACACGCGGCTTCATCTGGTACCCACCCGATTACTATCTGGCGCCACATTGGTACCGCTGGTGGGTGAACGGTTGGCCATCTCAACCGCTGATTCCGCAATACGATGATATGAGACCCACTTCGCCGCGCTGGCCCCCTCTCAGCGGGTCTCACGCACAAGTCCACTTCAAACAGGGTAGCAACTACCAGGCAGGAGTCTATCAGGTCGTCGAGAACCTCACACCTTGCGTGCCCTATGAGTTCTCCATGGCTGTCTACAGCCGTGGCAACACGGGCACCGCACCCAATGCGCGCATCGGACTTGACCCACGAGGCACACAGATTACCCTGGACCATGTCCACAATGACCTCATCGGTGGACAAATGCCGCCGTTGACCACCTGGTCTGCCACACAAACAGCGCTGTTTGCCTGGGATAGATTGGTCACAACCGCTGAACCGCTGAGCACCAAACTAACTGCAATCACTTACGCCAATCCCATCTATACCGGCGCACAAGCACCATGGTATGATACCTGGTGGGATAGTGGCATTCTACAGCGAATTCCATTCCCCAATGGCAGACTGCCAGAACCCACTTATTGGGGTTCGGGTGACCAGGTAAGCACCTATATCAGCGGCGACACACTTATGATCTATTGGAACACTGTCGCACCCGCCTCGACACAAGTGTGGTACCAGATTGCACCTGCTACGAATCCAATCACCACGACGCTACCGACAACTGGAACCGTGTACATTCCCTTCGTGGCAACTTCTGAACAGTGGCAGGTTACCCCCCTGGACACGAATCCTACAACCGCACATAGCGTGAATATCCCAGGGATGCAAGCCCTGCAGACAGGCGACAAAATCATCGTCAAGGTACTTTCGCGCCGCCCCGGTCCCGACGCATGCATGACAGAGGGATTCGGCCCTATCGAAGTCACGAAACCGTAGATGCCGGTGAATAATTGAGGCATTACGCTTTTCCACGGATGAGAATTGAGGCGCAGCCGTGGTAAACTTTTTGCAAAAACCAAGGCATCTTCTGTAGGTAATTGATCTGCATAGATGAATTCTGGAACAACCGTGAAACGAGGGGTTGGACAACGCCATGTAGCGCTACTTCTGCTTTTGGCTGGATTTGTTTTGCGTACATGGAACCTCGGCGCGCGGAGCTTGTGGTACGACGAGGCTTACCTGTGGTGGAGCACCACACAGTTGCCTTTCAGCAAAATGATTGAGCTCAGCATGGGTGAGCTCGTCCCACCCATGCACTACTTCCTCCTGCGGGCCTGGATTCCGCTCGCGGGGACCAGTGAATTTGCACTGCGTTTTCCTTCAGTGCTATACGGCTTAATCGCGCTTGCAGCTATGGCGCGACTTGCTCGCCGGCTAACGGGCAATCGGTCCGCTGCAACCTGGGCGCTATTCCTCGGTGCGACTGCTACCCCACTGATTTGGGCTTCGCGCGAAACCCGCATGTACGGAGCCTTCATTGCCTGGTGCCTGGTTGCCGGCACGGCATTGATAGAGACCCTGTTTGCAGGTAATCCTCACACCCGCCGCCGCTATGCCTGGTTGTGGGGCGGCGCCGTACTGGGCGCCATCGCGAACCTGACTCTTTCTGCATTTTGGCTAATAGGACAGGTGCTCTTCGCCGTGGTCGTTTTAGCTCGCAAGCCGTGGTCAACCACACGCTCATGGATTCGTATCATGATCCCACCTGCCGCCATTGCCGGTCTGCTCTTTATACCATGGCTAATTGGCGCATTGCCGTCGCTGGGTACGAATGCTACATATTGGGAAGGCTATCTTCCGGTTGCGGAGTTTCTGCGCATCTCTATTGCCGGGATGACGGGGACCAATTATCTACCGGCAGAATGGGGAATGACTACCGGAGGGTTGATCCTTCTCGTGGCACTTCCCACGCTCCTCATCGCTCGCCATCGTCCTTATGCAGGACTCTATCCATTATTGCAACTCCTACCGCTCGGAGTTGTCGCCTTCGTTTTCCGCAATCTGCCCAAATGGGGCAGTCGTCATGCATCGTCATTCGCACCGCTGCCAGCTCTAGCGTTGGCGATAAGCTGGGGTTTGACAGCCCGAATTCACAACCGCTCTGCTCGCGTGCTTACCCGCGCAGGCATGGGATTGTGCAGCCTGGTTCTCGTCGCGATTTCCGTGCCCACTAACATCAATCTTCTTGCCAATCCAACTTATGCCACCGAGGATTGGCGCGGCGTTGCCCACTATATCACTGAACAGCGTGCAACCGATGATGTCGTCATCGTGGAGACCGGTTCTGTTTTTCCTGCCTGGGCATACTATGCCGGCTTTGGGAACCTGCTACCATTACCGGATGACGAACTACTCGATGTAAATAACATACTCGACTACACGAATAGCACCCCAGAACTCAATCTGCGTCTTCAGAAAGCGCAACGCGTCTGGCTTGTCACCTGGTTGGACCACATCACTGATCCTACCGGCATTATTCCAGCATTGCTGGATGATATCGGCACAGAGCTCCCGACGCCACAATTTCACGGTCTGGGACTGCGCCTGTTTGCGCTTGAACGCCGTCCTGAGTTCCCCTCCACCCCACAGCTGACTACCCAACCGAAAATCCCCACATTACCTGGCTTATTCCTGTGGGGGTACCGGCTTCCTGAAACCCACCAAACAGCCGGAAGTGCGCTGGATATCTGGACATTCTGGATGACAGAGAATCCGGATGCTCACGACGATCGCTTCTATCAAGTAACCCTACGTCTGCTCGACGCACGCGGGGATGAATGGGGGCGGTACAATGGCACACCTGGCAGTGGCGATTATCGCCCCTCACGATGGCGCGCAGGAATACCAGTTCTGGGGCGCTATCCACTGATACCTGATCCCTGGACGCCCCCCGGTATCTATACGCCAACCCTCACTGTGGCTATTGCAGAGGGGGCTACTGCCACAGTGATCTTGAAACCGGTCACCTTGCTGCCATCTGAATCGCCGCCCGCCTTGCCCACAAACATCAGCTCCGTTGAGCAGGTGAATGCAAGCGAACAACCTGCACTACTACAATTGCTCGGGGTATGGTTAGCTAGAAATACGGTTTTTCCCTGCGATACAATCGAAGGTTGGGCATTCTGGGAAAGCAGACTTACCATCGCATCAGGAGAGAGGCATGAGTTGAGATTTGCGCTAAATGATCACACAGCAGCGCTCCCTGTTATGGCCCCCCCCAGCACCGTCCCCCTGCTCGCAGGAACACGTTTCGCCACACAGTTCCGGGTTTCCATCGCGTGCCGTGCACTGGATAGTAGAATGCCATTGACCATAACACTCCTTACGCCCTCTGGCGCAGCGCTCGGTCAATGGCGCGGACCTGAAATCCATATTGACGCCGGACGCAAGTTCGACCCGCCAGCAGGCCTGCTGCCTGCCAATGGAGATTTCGGCGCCAATATCGCCACCCTTTTAGGTTATCAATTGCAGTCGGAGCCTCGCGCAGAAGAAGCATTTACCATCACCCTCTATTGGCGCGCAGGGGAAACCGGTGAAACGCCCTACAACGTCTTCGTCCACGTTGTGCCGCCTGACAATCCTGGCACACTGATTGCACAACACGATAGCTGGCCCGCGCTTGGTGTTAAGCCTACCAATACCTGGGTACCCGGCGAGATTATCGCCGATGCGCATCCTTTGGCAGGATTGCCTGCCGGGGATTACCACCTGCGGGTTGGTCTGTACAACGCGGACAGTCGCCTACCCGTCACAAGTGGAACGACAATAACGTCGCCAGAAGACGCTGTTATCATTCCAATCCATGTGGAGCCGTAATGAAACGTTTCTTCTCTGCACTACATCCACTGACTATTCTGCTCGGCGCCTTCACCGTGTTGGTTTGCCTCCACAGCTAGGCAACACCACTCTTTGAAGCGCCCGACGAAGTCTGGCATTACGCCTACGTCCGTTGGCTTGCCGAGGGAAATGGCTTGCCCTCCATGACAGATGATACCAGCGGCGCAAATCAAGAAGTCGCACAACCACCGCTCTATTATGCCACCGCAGCACTGATTAGTGCCCCTTTCCCGGATGATACTTTGCAGACGTTGTTTTGGCACAACCCGGGCTTCGGTTATCAAGCGCCGGGAACCGTAGCCGACAACAAGAACATGCTCATCCACACAGAACAGGAACGTTTTCCCGGCAGCGGCGCAGTGCTCGCCGTGCGAATCACACGGCTCACCTCGTTGTTCTTCGGTTGGTTAACCGTTGTCGCCGCGTGGGGATTGGGCATGGAGCTGTTCGGCAACCGGCGCTCAGCGTTGCTCACAGCAGCTCTGGTTGCCTTCCATCCGCAATTTGTCTTCATCAGCAGCGTTGTCAGCAACGATAGCGCCGCTGCAGCTCTCTGCACCGCCGGGCTATGGGCCACGGCGCGATTCCTGCGCCGTGGTGTGACGCCGCGCAATGCCATTATGGCGGGGTGCCTGGCTGGATTGGCTGCCCTAACCAAAACAAGCGCTCTACTGCTGCTCCCGCTCGCGGGCTTGTGCCTGCTCTGGAAAAGCTGGCAGCAGACAAGAGAACTTTCGCCTGCAGAACACACCGGGTTCCGGCGTCACAGAAACGTTCTTCAAGCCGTTCTAACTTTCGGATTAACAGCGTTGCTCACAGGCGCCTGGTGGTATGGTAGAAACCTGGTTCTTTACGGTGACCCACTTGGCATCTCCAATCACACTCAAACACTCTGGGGGCGCCCCACTCCGGTCTCGTTGTTTTCTCTCTTGCCGGAAATGCCGCTGCTGCTCCGTTCCTTTTGGGGAGCGTATGGCTGGGGGCACATCTGGTGGCACGATTGGGTCTATGCGGTGCTCACATTCGTTGCTTTAGGTACCTTAGCGCGAGGCGTCTATCGCATGCTTCATCGCGCTCCATCCTCGAACGCAGATACCGATATTGCTCCAACCGCGCGAATTATCTATCTACTCTGCGCCTTTTGGGTGCTGGGGATTTTCGCGGCGCTGCTACAATGGATGCGTCAGGTGGAAGCACCTCACGGGCGACTGCTCTTCCCCGCCATCGGTGCATGGGCGGGACTGCTGGCAATGGGACTGTCCGGCACAGAACGACCACAGCGCCGACACCAAGCGTTGCTGCTGCTCTTGGTCGCAGTGACGACATTGGCGCCCGGCGCGCGGATTCTGGCAACGTTTGCACCTCCCAAATTGATTTCACCCACCGCCATCTCAGGCAATACCCCCTCGGTACTTTACAACGATGAAGCGCTCCTACTGAGCGCAGCAATCAAGGGCAACATGGCTCGCGTTTCCCCTGGTGAGCTCCTCGTGGTGAATGCCTGCTGGCAAGCTGCACACCCAATGTCTCACGATTACACCGTTTTTGTGCAGCTCCTTGGTCCCGAGAACAGTATTATCAGCTCACGACGCACTTATCCAGGTCTAGGGCGTTTCCCCACATCACTATGGCCCACAGATCGCGGTTTCTGCGATGCATACCGCCTGACCCTGCCAGCTGATATTGATACCCCACTCCGCGCCCTGCTAGAGATAGGGCTCTTCGATGCCACAACTGGTGAACGCTTGCCAGCACAGGTTGATGGCACCACCATAGAACCGCCCGTAGTTTCTTCAGTGGTTGTGGCAGCAAAAACTTCCCATGCCCTGGCTCCCACCTCGCCACTAACTGCACAGTTCGACAACGCAATCACCCTGCGTGGCTATGACCGCGATGCAATGGTGCAGGCAGGCGGCACACTCACCGTCACCCTGCACTGGGAGGCACACGATCGCATCAGAGAGCAGCTCATCGCTTTTGTGCATCTGTGGCAACCGGGAGAAACCGCCGCTTACGCGCAGCACGACAGTGAACCTCGCAATGGTTGGTTTCCGACTACGGTTTGGCAAGCCGGTGACACGATTCCCGATATCCACACCTTGAGCATTCCAGCAGAGCTTCCCCCCGGCGAATATTCCTTGTGGGCAGGTCTATACCGCGTCAGCGATGGCACCCGTATTCCGGTGCAGGAGAATGGCACACCCTTCCCCAATGCACTGGTCCCCTTGGGAAGTGTCCAGATCACCTCACGGGAATGAAATCCCAAAAAGATGCAACCTTTTTCGTGCTTCCGCGTAATTGAATTACGTGAAAGCACACAACGACGTGTTGACACGAGCAGCTGTTAGAGAAAAAGGGAGGTAAACGATGATTGACACAACAACGGTTCCGTGGTTTCTGTGGCCCTTCGCGGTGCTCTGGAATTTGGTGTGCGTGATTTTGCAGTTGACCGGACGATTGGTCGCAGCGATACTGGGTTTGGTGCTGGTAATCGTGGGCGTGGTACTGACCGCCACCGTGATCGGCGCCATTGTGGGCATCCCCTTCGCCATTCTGGGGGTCATGCTCATGATTCGCGCGGTCTTCTAGTTAGCCCAAAGAGGGTCGTGGTGGAACCAAATCCACCACGACCCTGCTCTTGAGCGCAGTCAAACTGTCAAAAAAGTCAGTTTTCCTTCGCGCACATCCACGCGAATTTCTGCTCCCTCGGCAAAGCGTCCTTCCAAGACTGCCAACGCCAGCGGATCCTGCAGCTCACGCTGAATGACGCGCTTGAGCGGACGCGCGCCATAGGCAGGGTCGTAGCCTGCCTCCGCAAGGTAGTTCCGCGCCGCATCGGTCAAGGTCACCGTGTTGTGACGCTCAGCCAACAACGTCTGAAGATATCGTATTTGAATATCCACAATCTGCGCCAAATCATCGCGAGATAGATTGCGGAAGAGAATCACGGCGTCAATCCGGTTCAGAAATTCGGGTCGAAACGCTTGATCCAGTTCCATCATCACCTGAGAACGCGCCGCCTCCACCCCAAGATCCTTGATCCAACGGCTACCCACATTGCTGGTGAGAATGATGATCGTGTTTTTGAAATCCACCGTGCGACCATGACCATCGGTTAAGCGACCATCATCAAGCAACTGCAACAAGACATTGAAAACCTCAGGATGCGCTTTCTCGATCTCATCCAGCAGCAACACACTATATGGTCTCCTGCGCACGGATTCCGTCAACTGTCCCCCTTCCTCATAACCCACATAACCGGGAGGAGCGCCAATCAACCTCGAGACCGTATGTTTCTCCTGATATTCGCTCATGTCAATGCGAATGAGCGCATCCTCAGTATCGAAGAGGAATTCCGCTAAGGCACGCCCCAATTCAGTTTTACCCACCCCTGTGGGTCCCAGAAACAAAAATGAACCGATGGGGCGGTTGGGATCCTGCAACCCAGCACGCGAACGACGCACGGCATTCGAAACTGCAGCAACTGCCTCAGCTTGTCCAATAACACGCTGATGCAAACCTTCTTCCATGCGCAGCAACTTAGCACGCTCACCCTCCAACAATCGCGACACGGGAATACCTGTCCACTCTGCAACCACGCGCGCAATCTCCTCTGGGCTGACTTCCAACCGTAGCAAGGGATGCTCCCCCTGCGCCAGACGCAGCCGCTCTTGAGCCAGTTCCTGCGCCTTCTGCAGTTCTGAAGCTTTCCCATAACGCAATCGCGCAGCACGTTCCAAATCAAAAGCGCGCTCGGCTTGCTCGATCTCCACCTTGAGCGCCTCCATCGCCTGTTGTGCCGTCTGCAACTGCTGGATCAACGACTTTTCCTGTTCCCAACGTGCCCGCAATGCACGATTATGCTCATGTAAGTCCGCCAACTCCTGCTCCAACTTGCCCAACCGCTGCCTGCTGGCACCATCGCTTTCCTTCCGCAGTGCCTCACGCTCGATTTCGAGTTGCATGATGCGGCGGTCACTCTCATCCAGCTCCTCTGGTTTGGAGTCAATCTCCATCTTCAGCCGGGCCGCAGCCTCATCCACCAAATCAATCGCCTTATCAGGCAGTTGCCGATCGGTAATGTAGCGCCGGCTTAGAGAGGCCGCTGCAATCAGCGCCGGATCCTGAATACGCACGCCATGATGAGCCTCATAACGCTCCTTGAGTCCCCGCAGAATGCTGACGGTGTCTTCTACGCCCGGCTCGCCAACATATACCGGTTGAAAGCGCCGCTCAAGCGCGGCGTCCTTCTCGATATATTTGCGATACTCATCCAGGGTTGTTGCGCCAATGGTGTGCAGCTCTCCCCGCGCCAGCATGGGTTTAAGGATATTCCCGGCATCCATCGCCCCCTCGGCTTTACCTGCACCAACAACTGTGTGCAGCTCATCAATAAAGAGCAGAATCTGCCCTTCAGCACGCGCCAATTCGTTAAGCACCGCTTTGAGACGCTCCTCAAACTCACCACGATACTTCGCGCCTGCAATCAGCGCCCCCATATCCAATTGAAAAATGCGCTTGTTTTTCAGGCTCTCAGGAACATCGCCACGCACAATGCGTTGCGCCAATCCCTCAACAATGGCAGTTTTGCCAACACCCGCCTCGCCAACCAGCACAGGGTTGTTTTTGGTTCGACGAGAAAGAATCTGCATCACCCGGCGCACTTCATCATCGCGTCCAATAACCGGGTCGAGTTTGCCCTGCTCTGCCAAAACCGTCAGGTCGCGTCCATAGCGCTCGAGAGCCGCATACGTTCCTTCGGGCGTTGGTGAGGTTATACGCTGCCCGCCACGAATCCCCTGTAAGGCACGCAGTACCGCATCGCGAGAAGCCCCAAATGTTGTCAGAAGCTGTGAAATGTCACCCGCACCCGCATCAGCCATCGCCAGAAGCAGATGCTCCGTGCTAACGTATTCATCGTGCAACCCCTCCGCCTCACGTTCTGCGGCCTGCAACAACCGCGAGGTTGCAGCGGCAAGCCCCACCTGAGAGGTTCCGCCTCGAGCCTGAGGACGACGGCTCAAAGCCTGCCGCAAGTCACCGCTCAAACGCTGCGGGTCACCACCAATTCGCAGAATCACCTGTGGAACAACCCCCTCAGGTTGTTCCAAAAGAGCCAATAGCAGGTGTTCGGGCTCAATTTGAGGGTGTCCATATTCAACAGCAAGGTCCTGCGCTCTCAACAGTGCTTCTTGAGTTTTTTCGGTATAACGATTCATGTCCATGATATTCACCTCAATTGTGTTTTACAGTATTCTAGTCGAACAATGTTAGAACCACATTAGATGGGCACCGGAAAGATCTCGATGACTCGCCCCCTGCAATGGGACTTCGAGCAGTCATAAACCCCATCTTCTTTGACCCCAGGGATAATGCTCGTATAATCATTGTTGTTATTCTAGATTTTGTATCGAGAACTGTTTCTATCGAACCGCGGCTCGATAGAAACAGCTGCATGAAGCTATTATGAGGAGGCATTATGGCCAAAGCACTTAGCATCACCCCGGTAGAAACGGCAGCAGATATCAAGACCTTCATTCACTTTCAATGGGAGGTCTACAAAGACGATCCTCTGTGGGTACCATCCCTGCTATCAGAGCGCTTCGAGTTAATGGACCCACAACGGCATCCATTCTATGAACACGCCACCGTGAAATCGTTTCTCGCCCGGCGCG
>JAKJAC010000013.1:0-257 GCA_022707705.1 Chloroflexota bacterium | reverse complement strand
AGGTCTGGAACGAGAAAATCGGCTTCTTCGGCTTATATGAGGTACTTGAGGACCCTGAAGCCTCACAAGCGCTATTGAAAACTGCAGAGGACTACGTCAAATCGCAGGGAATGACGACGCTACGGGGTCCGGCAAACTTCTCTACTAACGAAGAGGTCGGATTGCTGGTAGACGGCTGGAACGGTCCACCTGTAGTTATGTTGACCTATAATCCCCGGTATTATGTCGATTACATCGAAGCGGCGGGCTACACCAAA
>JAKJAC010000139.1:10809-11104 GCA_022707705.1 Chloroflexota bacterium | reverse complement strand
TTTGCCGGAAACCCTCGCAGACTATCCGCAGCACGCCGTCCGCGCCGCCGTGCGCATGGCAGCAGTCTCCACGACGCTTCAGGAACAGTGGCCCCTGCGGGATGAGGCGCCTTTCGGCATGGGCATCGGCATTCACTGCGGTCCCATCGTGGATGCCGTCGTGGGGCGCGGGCGCCAGCTGGATTACTCGGTCATCGGCGATTGCGTCAATGCCGCCGCCCGCATCGAGTCGCACTGCAAAGTCGCCATGGAAGTCCCACGTCCGCCGGGCGGGCAGGTTCCGGAAAGCGCCACC
>JAKJAC010000139.1:0-10735 GCA_022707705.1 Chloroflexota bacterium | reverse complement strand
GATCCTGGCAGATACTGCCATTCCACCCTTTGAGGCGCGTGGAAAATCCGAGCCACTGCACGTGGTACGCGTGCTCGGGTGGCGTGAGCCATTAGGATGAAGGGAGGGTCGCCCATGAAACGCAGCAGTTACACCGTGCTTACCGGCTTGATTCTGAGCAGTCTGCTCGCAGCCTGCACTGGCGCCGGCGCGCCCACGACCACCACCATCGCCGCGACCGCACCCCCGAGCAGCGCCACGACCGCGCCTGCGCCCACGCCGTCCTCCACACCCCAACCCGCGGGTCCCCCCGCCAGCCTTGTGGATTGGATAAATCTGGTGGATGCCCACCCTCTCCCCGCCGAGGACTGGGAAGCCCCCCAAACCGACATGCTCATCTATGAAGGCGGTGAAGTCCGCGCGCAAGAGGCTTCGACCGCGCGGGTGGCGCTACCCAAGAACCTGGTTCGCGTGGCGCCCAACACCATCTTCACCTACGCCCAGGCGGATGCAGATAGCACGCGCCTGCAGCTCGAACAAGGGCAACTCTGGATCAACGTCGAAGGGCTGGACCCCGATCAGAGCTTCGAGGTCGAAACCCCAGGTGCGGTCGCCGCCGTGCGCGGCACGCGCTTCAGCGTGCGCGTCGCGCCCGATGGGCGCACCGTCGTCTCTGCCCAGGAGGGCGCCGTTTCCGTTATCGCCGGCGCCGCAACAATCACCGTGACGGCGGGCAACGAAACCCGCATACCGGTGGGCGGTGACCCCTCCACCCCGCACCAACTCTCTCCAGAGGAACAAGTGCGGTGGGGAATGGCGGGCGATGCGGAACTCAGCGTCATCTTTCCCGCCTTCGGAACAGCCCAAACCATGACCCATACCGGCTTTCTCTCACGTCCAGCGCTCTCGCCAGAGGGTTGCTACCTGGCAAGTTTCTACTACGTCCCCGGCAGCGCCTCCTCCGAAAAAGGCGCCAGCGGTCCGGTCTACGCCGATCTGTGTACGGGAGCGAGTCTGACCGCAACCTTGCCCCTCAGCGCGGAAGCGCCCGCGTTCAACCCCAAAGGTGACCGGTTGGCGTATACCGATTATGGCGGGGCGAAACCGCAGATTTGCACCCAGGCGCTGGATGGCGCAGAGCGCGCGTGTTTTGGCGGCGACCGTTACTACGGTTGGCCCTTTTGGTCGCCCGATGGGGAATGGCTTGCCTTCTATGCTGCAGATCCGGACGGCGGCATACAACTTTACCGGGCGCGCCCAGATGGCAGTGAATTGCAGACGCTCACTGCCGGGCAAAGTGGCAATCACCATGCGCAGAGCTGGTCGCCGGACGGGGAGTGGCTTGCCTACGTTTATGATACCAGCTATGACCAACCCGGCGAGCTCTGGGTGCTGCGCGCCGATGGCTCCGAAGCGCGCCGGCTGAGCGACAATGCCTCAGCCTCCTCTCAGACCACCTGGAGCCCCGATGGCAAATTCGTAGCGTTTGCCGGTTTTGATAAACAAGTCTGGTTAGCCGCACTGGCGGAGGATACCCTCATCCCCATAGCGCCGCCGGAAAATCATGGGTGCACCCAACCCACATGGTCGCCCACAGCCTCGGGTTGGCCCCTCTCACTCTTCTGCAAAGACGCCACCCAGGGCAAAGCGGGGCTGTGGCTGCTCACC
This sequence comes from Chloroflexota bacterium, assembly GCA_022707705.1. GTDB lineage: Bacteria > Chloroflexota > Anaerolineae > B4-G1 > SLSP01 > JAAZNO01. Next base: position 9,088 of record JAKJAC010000139.1, on the reverse strand, counting down.
GGAATGGGACAGCCTCCACAGCCGCAACTTCTCTTGGGGACCGGTCTGGTCGGGGGATGGGAAACGGGTAGCGTTCGGGCGCAACTGGATGTCGCAGGATCAGAAGCCCTACACAGAGGTACTGCTCCTGGAAAGTGAGCCTGGATTCCTGCCTTAGGAAAACTCATTCATACTGATGAGTTTTCGCTAAACGCCCCAGCGCCGGACCCAACGCACGATCGTCCGCCGGCGTTCCTGTGGCTGCAAGAAGGCATTCAGCCCATCGCCGAGGATGTTCCAGCCCAAACTGAAAACGATCAGGGTCACGGTCGCCGGCACAAATACCCACCAATAGGTCAGGGGATTTCCGCCCGGACCGACAATCCAATCGCGCGCCAACACCAGCAGGGCGCCCCACGGCAAACCGGCGCCTAATCCAACGAAGGTGAATGCCGCTTCCAATAGCACCATCCCGCCCACATCCCGCGCCGCCAGCACAATCACCGAGCTGAGCGCATTGGGCAACAGATGCCGCAGGATAATTCGCGCGGGACGCGCCCCCACCGAGCGCGCCGCCAACACAAACTCGGTCTGCGTCAGGCGCGAGACCGCAACATACATCAAGCGTGTGTACGGCATCCAGGAAAACAGGATTAGCGCCAGCATGGTGGGATTAAGCTGCAGCAGCGTCACCGCCTCCACCACCAGTGAGGGTGTGGTCTGCGGATTGATGACCTGCATCCACAGCGTCCGGAATATGAAAATGGCTGCAATTGCCGGAAAAGTCAGAAAAGCATCTGCAATCCGCAAGATGAGCCGCGCGGTGACGCCACCCGCATATCCCGCTATCGCTCCGAGAAAACTCCCCCACAAACCGGTCAGCGCCATCGTCATCACGCCAAAGCGCAACGCCGGGAGTATGCCACGCACCAGCGAATAGGCGATGTCGTACCCACCCGGCGCGGTCCCCAACGGTAGCCCGGGTCCCGGGGGCAGCGGCACCCGCCCGGAGACGCCTGCCGTCCGCTCCGCCGGGCGCGGCGCCAGTTTGAGCGCCGGCGCCGGACTGACCTCCACCGGCGCCAACACGGGCGCAAGAGCTGCCACGAGCAAGAAAACCAGCACCAGGAACGCGCCCAGCGTGATTTGCCAGAACATCAACCCGTGTCGTAGACGTAGCATCAGAATAGCAGCCCTTCCCGCAGGCGTGGGTCCACCAACGCCTGCAGCACATCGAGAACCAACATCAGGGGCAAAATCATCAACACACTGTACACCGCTGCACCCATCGCCATCGGCAAATCTGGCGCCATCCGCACCGACCCCACGATGAACTCGGAAATGCCGGGAAAGGAGTAAATCTTTTCCACCAAATAGACGCCAGTGAGCAATGCTGCAGCCGAGAGCGCCACACTGTTCAGCGCCGGCGCCATCGCATTCTTCAGAATGTGGCGCCACACAATCCGGCGCCGGGGCAGACCGCGTCCCCTCGCTGCCATGACATAGTCCTTATCCAATTCCTCCAAAACTGCAGCGCGCGTGATGCGCCCCAACGTCGCCCAATGCAACAGGCTCAATGTGAACGCGGGCAATGCCAGGTGCCACAACGCCTGCAAACTCAACTCCGGCATACCGTTGAGCAAGCCATCAAGGGTCAACAGGCCCGTCACCACCCGGAAATCCGCCCCCTGTATCAAATACTGATCCGCCATGCCAATACGTCCCACCGGGAACCACTGCAATCCGGCATAGAAAACCGTCAGCAGCACGATGCCCAGAACGAACGGCGGAATCGCGGTCGCCACGAACGCCCCCATGCGGAAAAAATGGTCCTGCCAGCGCCCGTTGCGGATACCGGCCGTCAACCCGCTGATCACCCCCAGCGGCAGAAACAACACGACGGAATACAGAGCCAATTCTGCGGTCACGGGTGTGCGCACGAACAACCCTTCCAGGACATCGCCCCGCAGCGATGGGCTCCAGCCCCAATCCCCTCGCAGCAAGCCCCCTGCCCAACGCGCATACTGCAACGGGAAAGGATCCCTGAGTCCTTTGGAGACAATGATTTGCTCAAGCAAAACCTCTGGGCGCAGGTTGGGATTATGGGACTCTCCACGGGGCATGTAGAGCTGTGCGCGCGCCGTTGGAGGCGAAAACATCAGCAGCCCATACAGCACCGCCGTAATCAGCAGCAGCGTGACGGGAATCGCCGCCAACCGGCGCAACACAAACTTGACTAATGAGGGCATTGCCCAACCCCCGAGGACTGAAATGAAGGACTGAGTGAATCGCACGCCACCCATCGCCGGCGCCCAAACTATGGGCTTTGCCAGCGCAACCAACGCCATTCTACGCCACTCCCAAAGCGTGTCAACCCTTCACGCATTTCTTAAGTTTCCTTTCTCCTGCCGCGTATTGTGCTTTCCCCAAAACCAGAGTAAAATCCCCAAGTCAGCACGATTGATCAAGGAGAACATAATCATGACCTCTGAACCTATCGAAGCGCCCGAGATCTCCAAACCCCAACCCACCCTGCGAGACATGGTGATGCTGGATATCCCTTTCGCCGCCAAAGCCGCGCCCGAAGGCAACCAGGTTGCGCTACTGACCCGTACCACCAACTGGAACGACAACCAATACGAGCGCCTCTGCTACATCCACGACCTGACCACTGGCGTCACCAGCCCCCTCACCCGTACGGGCTACGTTTTCCAGATGGAATGGCTCGACAAAGACACCCTCATCCTGCGTTGGACCGGACCAGATTACGATGACAAGCCTCAAATCTGGCTATACGAAAGACTCCTCGGTCAAGCCTGGCAGGTCACCCATCACAGAACCGGCGTGGATTGGTTCGCCCCCTTCGCCGGAGGCGTGTTGTTCCTCGCATCTCACCCTGAACGCGAGAAACGCAAACCCCGCACCAGCCGTTTCGGCAGATACACGCACTTCGAGCATGATGACAGCACTAGCGCACTCTACTACATCGGATTTGAAGAACTACGCCAATACCAGGCGCAGCTCAGAGCGGCTACCGAGGATGAGGCAGATAAACTGACCTTGCCCATCATCGAACTCAGCCGCTTGCTGCCTCAGCCCCTCTCCATCCGGCGAGCCATCCCCTCACCTGCCGGCGATGCCATCTACCTCAACTGCTGGCCCCGCGATGACCTTGTCTACTATCACGAGACCAGCTCCTACGCCATCCGTCTCGATGCCCCGGCGGCGCTCGCCGAATACCTGCGCCGCGAGCAGGAAAAGCAGGCGGCTAAAGCCTCCGCCGCCAAAGCAACCGAGGAGGACGAAGGGGAAAACGGCGCGGACGAAGAAGAAAACAAGGACGAAGGCAAAGGCGAGGACGAGGACGAGAACAAAGAAACGCAAGCGGACGTCTCCTACCTGGGCGAGCTCATCCAGCTGCCGCTGCCTCGCGACGCCACCATCACGGAGGTCTCTCCGGATGGGCGCCAGCTGCTTCTGAGCTATCAGGCGCGCGACAATAAAATGTACACCCAAACCGACCTCTGGACCGTGGATGCCGCCACAGCCCTGCAGGCGCCGGACGCAGAAACGCTCCTCGCCGCCATGGCTAATATCTCCGCGGCTCTCGATGAGGAAGTTATGGATGTCACCTGGACCTCCTCTGGTATCATCGGCTCCTACGTGGATAGCACCCGCATTCGTCTAGCGCGCTTTGGCGTCGATGGGCAAGTTACCTCCCTCGACCTGGGTGACCTCTACGCTGCCTGGGTTGAGTTCAACGTCTCCAAAAGCGGGCGCCTGGCTTTCATCGGCGCCAACTCCCACGCCTATCCCGATGCCTATATCGTGGACCTCACCCCGGAAGGGTTGCCGGGTCAGCCCCGCAAAATCAGCGATTTCGGGCGCGCTGTGGCAGATTGGGATTTGGGAACCGCCGAGACCATCCGCTGGACCAGCAAGGACGGCGTCGAAATCGAAGGCGTGCTGCGCAAGCCGTCCAACTTCGATCCGCAGAAGCAATACCCGCTCCTCTTCATCGTGCACGGAGGTCCTTCCTGGTTCTCCCCCGAGTATTGGTTCTGCGACGATAACTGGGGCTACTATCCCGCCGCGCAATTCCTGCACAAGGAGTTCCTGATCGTCGAGCCGAATTACCGCGGATCGATTGGACGGGGGCAGGCTTTCATGGAACTGAACGTGGACAACCTGGGTGTCGGGGACCTGTGGGACGTCGAAAGCGCCATTGACCACCTCGACCGGCTCGGCTGGATCGACACAGAACGGGTCGGCTGCATGGGTTGGTCGCAGGGCGGCTATATCTCCGCCTTCGCCGGACTGCACTCCAAACGCTTCAAAGCCGTCTCGGTGGGAGCTGGCATCTCCGATTGGTACACCTATCACATTAGCAACGACATTCCCAGCTTCACCCTGGATTACCTCTCCAGCTCGCCCTTCCGCGACCGTGAGCTGTACCTCAAAACCTCGCCCATCAGCAACCTGGCGGACGCCTCCACCCCCATGCTCATCCAACACGGCTCAGAGGACCGTCGCGTCCCGCTCTCCAATGCCCTGGAACTGTACCGAGGCTTACAGGAGATGGGCGTGCCCGTGGAGCTCTTCATCTTCCCCGGCATGGGACATCCCATTACGCGTCCGCGCGAGAACCACGCCATCCTGCACCAAAACCTCACCTGGTTCAGCCATTATCTGCTGGGAGAGGAACTGCAGCTGGAATAACACCGCAGAAGTGAGGGACGTATGCAACAGCTAACGATTCGGGACATGCAATCTGGCGACGAAGGCTTCGTTGCCACCTGTAGCCACGTCAACGAGTCGCCGGAGATTGATGCGGCAGGCATTTCCAGGCTTGCGTGGTTGCGCGAGCACCACGCCGAAGGCGTTCGCACCAAAGTCGCCCTGCTGGAGGGCAAGCCCGTGGGCTTTGCCCATCTCGTGCCGGTAGAACTCAGCCCCTGGGGACCCTTGGGGCATGAACTGGCAGTGCTCCCATGTCTCTTCGTCAAATTCGATTCACAGAAAGAGGGGGCGGGAGCGCAGCTAGTGCAGGCTTGCGAAGCCGAGGCGCGGGCATATCCTTACAAGGCGCTGGTGGTGCACGCTTACTATCGGGAAGATGATTTCTGGTTCATGCCCGCGCGGTTCTTCGAACATCTAGGCTACAGCGCGGTGCAGCGCCGTGGCATTGAGGCGCTGCTCTGGAAACCCTTTGCGCCCGACCCTGAACCTCCACAGCTGCTAGAGCCGCAATTCAGCTTCGAAGCAGTGCCCGGGAAAGTCGTCATCACCCTGTTCTGGAACGCCTTTTGCCCGACGAGCAGCATCGAGGCGCAGCGGGTGCGTAAGGTGGTGAGGGAATTCGGCGACGCCGCCATCCTGCGCGAATATCAGGCAGAGGACCACGAGACCTTTCTCACCTGCCAATGCGCCCGTGCGATTTACATCAACGGCAACGAAATCGGTTGGGGCTACGAGGCGCCCGAGGAAGGCATTCGCTCCGCCATTTTGGCCGCCATGGGCTAAATACCTTTTACCTGTACGCAAACCGAGCTCTATGTCACCGGAAAGGACAAACCATGAAGCGCATTGCTACCTTTTCCATCGTCGCCTTTGACCCGCAACGCCAGGAATGGGGCGTTGCCGTGCAATCCAAATTCCTCGCCGCAGGGGCAGTGGTCTCCTGGGCGCAGGCGGGCGCCGGCGCTGTGGCAACTCAATCATATGCCAATGTGACCTACGGGGCGCGCGGGTTGGCGTTGATGGCGGCAGGCGCGCCGGCGGAAGAAACCATCGCGCAACTCATCGCCGCCGATCCCCAGCGAGCGCTGCGACAGGTGGGCATGGTAGACAAAATTGGACATGCAGCAGCCTACACGGGTGAGGAGTGCACCGCCTGGGCAGGGCACCTTACCGGCGAGGGCTTCGCCTGCCAGGGGAACATCCTTGTTCCCGGAACGGTCGAGGCGATGGCGGCGCGCTTCGAAGCGGTGCGCGGCGGTCCCGGAGAGCTCGCCGATTGGCTGGTCGAAGCGCTCGCAGCGGGGCAGGCAGCAGGGGGCGACAAACGCGGGCGTCAGGCGGCGGGCGTGCTGGTCGTGCGCACCGGCGGCGGTTACGGCGGCGACAACGACCGCTACCTCGACCTGCGCGTGGATGACGACCCCGAACCCATCAACCGGCTTCGCGCCCTGGTCGAGCTGCACCATCTCTACTTTGGCGCCGTAGACCCCGCCAACGGCATCCCCCTCGCGGAGATTGCCGCCGAACTACAGGCGCTGCTGCAGCGCACCGGACACTACACCGGTCCGCTCAACGGGCATTTCGATGCTGCGACGCGCCGCGCATTGCGCGCCCTGGTGGGGACGGAAAACCTCGAAGAGCGCTGGGATGGCGAGACTGACTGGATTGATGGGCAGGTGGTTGCCTACCTCCGCCAGCGCTTTGGCGCCTGAACTACACTTCCCCAAAACAACAGCGGTGGCAGCGCCTGTTTGCGCCTGCCACCGCTGCCGTTTCGACAAACTCTACACCAACCAGAGCGCCTCTTGTGGCGTGCTGAGATAGTCCGCGCCGCTGCCGGTCACAACCACATTTTCCTCACAACCGATGTAGCCGTACCCGGGCACGCTCACGCCCAACTCAATGGCAAAGACATTCCCTTCCTGGATCACGCCGTTGATGGACTCCCCGTAGCGCTCCCACTGCGGACCCAGGACCGTGGCGCCATCGTGCGCCGTGCGTCCCACGTGATGCCCAAAGGCATGCAAATACTCGGGATAGCCCGCCGCCACCAGCGTAGCCCGCGCCGCGGCATCCACCTCCCAGCCTTTGGCGCCCGGTTTGAGCGCCGCCCGTCCCGCCTCGAGCGCCGCGTGCGCCGCCTCCCAGGCGCGCTGCACCGGTTCCGGCGCCGCCGTCTCTCCTGGACGCCGCAAATACCACGTCCGCTGCAAATCCGCCACAAAACCTTCCCGCGCCAGCCCAAAATCCACCTGAACCAGTGACCCGGCGTCCGCGCGCAAGCCTGCGGGCATGGCGTGTCCCACCGCCGACCCTGGACCGACCGTCACCACCGGGCAATACTCCCGCTCCCAAGCAAAACCAAATCCGCGCTCTGCGGCATAGCCGTGCAGAAAGTCAGCCACCTCGATATCGCTCACCCCCGGACGCAACAGCGGCGTAAGCTCTTGGAACGCCGCCTCGGTGCTTGCGATAGCCCCGCGAATGAGCGCCAGTTCCGAAGCCGTTTTCCGTCCGCGCAGCTCGCCGATCAGCTGCCCCGCCGAGACCAGCCGCGTGGCATACGGAGTTCCCGCCAGCATCTTCGAAAGCACCTGGAACATCCCGTGAGTAAGTCCATCCGCAGCGGGATCGTGCTCCGACATATTGACGCCAATCGCGCGTGGATCGAGGCGCGCCAGTGTTTCCAGCAGCTGCGGTTGTAGCGCTTGATCATAGCCCAGCACCTGCGTGTACGCCCCCAGACGCTCCACATTGGCAACATCATAGCGCCCTACGATGGCGATGCGCTCCCCGGTTCGGCTGACCAGCAAGGCTGAGGTCCACGTCAGGTGAAAGCCCAGAATCAAATCCAGCACCGGGTCCTTTACCTGCGTCGTCTCCCGCACAAAAGTCAACCAGAGGTCTAGACCCTGCGCTTGCAACAGGTCCACCGCTTGTGAGGTCTTCTCCTGCACCATACGAGCCGCTTCAAGATATGTCATGCTTCCCCCGAAAAGTTTTGAGATACTTCCATTCTACACCCAAACCACCAGAGCGCTCACCTCCAGGGTCCACACCACCAGTTCCGGCGCCGCTCTCTCCCCTCGCGGCTAACCGATTCGAACCCTCAACCTACACCCTACCGGCGTCCTGGATAGGGGAATCGCCGTCACACCCCAGCGCAAAGGCGGCAATAGCATCCAGGCACATCGCGCGACCGCGGCGCCGCGCCATCTCGAACTCAAGGCTGGTGAGTTGGCTGCGCAGCGCCGGCAGGATGCCCTCGCGCTCCGCGCCGGCCTCCGCCGCGGCATCCCTACCAGGCAGCGCGGAATGCCGCAACTCCTCGCGAATTGCCTCAGCCGCACCAGCAAGCTGCGCAGCGCGGAGCAAGCTCCCCTCGCTAACAGCGGCAGCCATCAGCAGCTCCAAGCCCTCTAGCAGGAGCTCCCTCTCCCCCAGTAAATGGCACAGGCGTACACTATCCTGCGCCAATGCCGTAGCGCGAGCGGCATCCCCCTCCGCCAGGGCAATACGCCCCAGGTTGACCAACGACACCGCCACCCCCTGTGTGTGATTGAGCCGTTGCGCCAGTTTGTAAGCCTCCCGGAAAAGCGATGCTGCGCGGTCACGCTGTCCCAGAGATAGCTGCGCCCGCCCAATCTGGGTCAGCGCCCGGTACTCCGCCCAGGGGTCGCCCGCCTGTTTCGCCAGGCGCAGGCTTGCCTCATTGAAACCCAGGGCAGCCTGCCAATCCGCGCCATCCAGCGCGATTCGCCCCAGATCATACAAGACCTCAGCCTCACCCAGCGCATCGGCAGTGGCATGGAACAGTCCCTGGCTCTCTTCGAGCGCCGCGAGCGCGGCGGCTCTGTCGCCCTGTCTGTAGCGCAGCATCGCGGCAGTCTGCAGAGTGCGAGCGCGCAGCCCTTCGGATACCGGGCTTGCGGGCAGCTGCTCTAGCACCCCATCGAGACACTCACGCCCTTCGCTGCTGTAACCATGCCGCTGCCAAAAAGCGCCGAGAGCGCAACCCATGCGTGCAGCAAGTTCCAGCTGCCGCGTCGCCAGCAACCAATCGAGCGCCGCGCGCACATTATCCATCTCGCGCTCCAGTTGCGCCAGCCACAGCCCCTGTTCCGGACCCTGCAGCTGCGCAGCGGCGCGTTCCACCCACCCCGCGAAGTACTCTGCATGGCGTTGCTGAAACACAGCCAATTCCCCGGAGGCATGCAGCTGCCCCAACGCAAAATCTCGAATCGTCTCCAACATCGAGAAACGCGGCTCAGCCTCCACCGTCTGGCGCAGCAACCGCGTTGGGCAGCGCGGGCAACAAGGTCCCCCCGCTGCCGGCGCCGCGCTTTCAGAAGTCGCAGCGCGCACTAGC
>JAKJAC010000138.1:6079-11160 GCA_022707705.1 Chloroflexota bacterium | reverse complement strand
GCGCTCTTCCAGAATGTGGGCGGACCAATCCCGCTGAAAGTCGAGTTCGATGCCCTTACCCAGACCGTTCAGGAGGGTGACACCGGCACCATTGATGTCACGCTCAATATGACGGTGACGTACCCTGTCACCGTGACCTATGCCACTGCGGATGGGACGGCAATCGCGGGCACAGATTACGTCAGCGCGACCGGCACGCTCGTCTTCCCGCCCAACACCCTTACGCAGAGCTTCACGGTTGATACCATAGATAACGCTACAGAGGATGGTACCCGCACGGTGCTGCTCACGCTCTCCAATCCCATCAGCGTGACCCTTGGCGCGGGCGACCAGGCGACGTTGCTCATCGAAGATAACGAAGCCATTGACCTGTGCCGCCGTATCATGGTCACGGTGGATGATTTCGAGGATGGACTGCTGCTCGCAGGTCAACATGGTACCATTGACATCGGCTTTGTCACCTGGAGTGATGGTAGTTCCGTGTCTATCATCACCACTACGGTTGCCTCCGGCGATCCCCTGGCATTGCCCGGGCAAGTGGGAGATAACATTGCCCTTCAACTTGATGCAGATATCGGTGGTTGGGGTGGTATGTCTCATCTCTTCATGAACCCTGCCGGCGATACCTGGGTAAGCCAGGACTGGAGCCGCTATAACGCCATTGGCTTCTGGCTCTATGGCGAAGGCGATGGGACCGGGTTGTTCTTCGAGATCAAAGACAACCGCACCGGTTCAGATACCCAAGACGATGCTGAAATCTGGACTCACCCCTTTACCGATGACGTGGCAGGGTGGCGTTATATTGAGATTCCCTTCAGCGATTTCACTCGCAAGGAGATCGGCAACAATGCCCCCAATGATGGCTTCGGGCGCACTGAGGTTCACGGGTGGGCTTTCGGTTCACTGGGCACGGGTGGTCCTCAGACGCTTTATCTCGATAACGTAGCCCTCGTTGAGCGGGTTCTCGTGGTGGATGACTATGAATCAGGCTTGCCTTCCGGAACCGACGCCAACAGCAACAGTATTGGCTTTGTTGCGTGGGGTAGCGAGGCTCCCAGCCTTGCCACACCTCTGGTAGCCGATACTGATGTGCTTGCCTTGCCCTGCCAGCTCGGCGACAATCACCTGCTGCAGGTGGATTATGCTATCTCGGGGTGGGGTGGCGGTTTCTCCCACGCATTTGAGAATGAGGGTGTTTCCGAATGGGTAAGCCAGGATTGGAGCACTTACGAGGGCTTGAGCCTGTGGGTATATGGATCGAATACCGGCGGCAACTTCCGCCTCGACCTCTTCGATAACCGCGCTGCCACCGGTCCCTATGCTACCGGTGACTCAGCCGAGCGCTTCTTCTACACGATTCCCGATACCTTCACCGGTTGGCAGCATCTGATGGTCCCCTTCACCAGCTTCGCCCGCCGGAGTGATTGGCAACCTGCAGGCGCTCCTGATGACGGTCTGACCTTGACCGAGACCTGGGGCTATGCCGTGGATTTCCCCGGTGGTGTAGGCGCGCACAGTGCTTACTTCGACTACGTGATGCTCTACGGCGATTCACGGCAACCTGAACTAACCGTTGCCTTTGCTGACCCTGAATACTCTGTAATTGAAGGGCAGGCGGCGCAACTTGTGGTCACCTTGAATTACACCGCGACGGCGCCAGTAACGGTGACGTATGCCACTGCCGAGAGCCTCGCCACGCCCGACCGTGATTTCACCCCGGTTTCGGGGACTCTCTCCATTGCACCCGGCGCGCTGACGGTGGATATCACCATCCCCACCCTGGATGACGGCAAGCCTGAGGTCGCCGAGCGCGTCGCCGTGCTGCTCTTCGATTCCGAAGGTGCGACGCTGGGTTTCCAACGGCGAACGGTACTCGTTATCGAGGATAACGAAAGCGCCGATCCCAATCTGCTGGACGATTTCGAGGGTTTCCATCCCTTCACGGTTGTGACCGGCACCGTGACGCTGAATGCGACAGAAATCGCGGCAGCTTCTCCGTTAGCGCTGCCCGGACAGGGCGCGTATGAGCATGTGCTGCAGGTAAATGCTGCCGGGGCGAGCGAATTCGTCCGCACCTACCCGGTGGGTCAGGACTGGAGCACTCACGATGGGCTGAGTTTCTGGTTCCATGGCACCGATAGCGGCGAAGAGATCACTGTGCAGTTGCTGGATAATCAATCCACCAGCACGGCAGAGGTTGCTCCTGCTGAGTGGGTTCCCGTCTGGAGCCAGGAATTCAACGAGCCTGTGGGCACCGCGCCGGATAGCAATATCTGGACGCACGAGCTCGGTGATGGCGTGTTGAACGATGTGGTGGGCTGGGGCAATAGCGAGCTGCAATACTACACCAACAGTACCGATAACGCCGCTATGGATGGCGCGGGCAACCTCAAGATCACCCTGCGCCAGGTGGAGACTGCCAATAGCGATCTGGTTTGCCACTACGGCATGTGCGAGTACACTTCCGCGCGCTTGATCTCTGCCAACAAGGCGGAGTTCGCCTACGGGCGCGTCGAGGCGCGGGTGCAGGTACCTGCTGGCGCCGGTTTGTGGCCCGCCTTCTGGATGCTCGGCACGAATATCGGTACGGTCGGTTGGCCCACTAGCGGCGAGATCGACATCATGGAGTATGTGGGGCGCATCCCGAATGAGGTCTTCGGTACCATCCACGGTCCTGGCTACTCCGGCGGCAATGGTTTTGGCGATACCTATGACTTGGGTGAACCTGTTCCGAATGTTTACCATACCTTCTCAGTCGAGTGGTCGCCCGATGAGATTCACTGGTTTGTGGATGGAATCAACTACCACAACGCGACGCCTGCCGATGTCGCCCCGAACCAATGGGTCTTCAATCACCCCTTCTATGTCATCTTGAACCTGGCAATCGGCGGCAACTTCGGCGGCGATGTTGACCCGACGCTGACCTATCCAAAGGAAATGCTGGTCGACTATGTACGTGTCTACCAGGCGGTAGATACCGCCGAGCGCTTCGAGGCTACTTTCACCGATGACTTCGCCGGTTGGCGGAAAGTCTTGATTCCCTTCAGCAGTTTCGTGCGCAGTGCGGAGCAACCGGTGGGCGCGCCCAATGATGGGCTGACCCTTACCGAAGTCTGGGGTTATGGTTTTGCCCTACCTGAGAGTAGCGACGGTACTTTCTACCTGGATCAGGTTCGCCTCCAGGACCTGCAGTATTACTACCTGCCATTGGTGTTTAAGACCAACTCATAGTTGCAGTACAAACCACCCCATCGCGAGTGCGCTCGCGATGGGGTGGTTCACTAATCACACTTCGAATGTGACTCTGGATTGCTGTCTGGTCGCTTTTGGAAAACACTTATAATGGTGTTTGTCTGAGAGCGACGATTTTTCCGCCTTGTGAAGGAGCCTATGGAACCATTTACCTTCGATGCCCAAAACCGCTTTGTCATTGAAGACTCTGCTGCTCGTAAGCCTTTTGCCAGCTTCCTGCCCGGCATTGCCGGACCGCTCGGCGTTCCACTGTGGGTGTTCTACACCAATCGCGGGCAGGCTATCGCTGGCTTCGGCATTGCCAACCGCAACAATCCCATTATGGAATTCCAGCCTGCTAACAAGGCGTATCAGACCACCCCGCTGACCGGTTTCCGCACGTTTATCAAATTGGTAGACGACGCTCGCCTGGTCGAGCCATTCGCACCCTGGGAATCTGCTCCTGTGCGGATGGCAATCGGCATGAACGAGCTGGAGCTGCAGACGACCGACACCGCGCGCGGGCTGCAAACGACGGTGGCATACTTCACCCTGAGCGATGAGCCTTTCGCGGGGCTAGTGCGTCAGGTAACGGTGGCGAATTCTGGCGCTGCGCCGCTCGCGCTCGAAATCCTTGACGGCTTGCCCTGGGTGCAGCCTTATGGCGTGGACGAACACAATTTGAAGATGATGGGGCGCACCCTGGAAGCCTGGAAGGGAGTGTACAATCTCGAATCTACCCCGCATGGGTTGCTGGGGGTGCCTTTCTACCGTTTCGAATCTAGCGCGGGCGATACGGCTGAGGTTGCGGCAATTCAGGCTGGACATTTCTACCTGGCTTTTTGTGAGGCCGACGGCGTAACGCGGATTTTGCCGCCGCTGGTTGATCCGGATATCGTTTTCGGCGCCGATACCTCGCTGCATACGCCGCAGGGCTTCCTGGGGCAACCGCTGGCGGCGCTACAAGCCCGACGCCAGATTACGACGGGCAAGACGCCGTGCGGCTTCTTTGGTCACGCCGTGACTCTTGCCCCCGGTGAGAGTTTTACGTTGCATGCCATCATCGGGCATATTGGCAATAGCGCGCAACTGCACCGCCATCAGGAGCGGATCGCCAGCGCTGCCTATCTGCAACAGCAGCGTGAGCGCGCCAACGCGCTCGCGCTGGAGCTCACGGATGTGATTCAAACTCACACCGCTGAGCCGCGCTTCGACGCTTACTGCCGCCAGACCTTCCTGGATAACGTCTTGCGCGGTGGTTGGCCCCTGCTACTGGGCAAGGAAGAGCATCCCATTGTGTATCATATCTATTCCCGCAAACATGGCGATATGGAACGAGATTACAACGCTTTCTATCTGGCACCGGAGATGGTCTCGCAGGGCAATGGGAACTACCGCGACGTGGCTCAAAACCGTCGTTCAGATGTGGCTTTTGCGCCGCGTGTGAGTGATTTCAACGTGTTGAGTTTTCTCAGCCTGCTCCAGTCTGATGGTTACAACCCGCTGGTAGTGCAGGGACAGCAATTCACACTGGCAGCGGAACATCACGCCGCCGTGCTGGCGCTGGTAGTGCGTCCGGAACCACTCGCCGCTGCGCTGGCGCAGCCCTTCACACCTGGTAGCCTGTTGCGGGTGATCTATGATCAGGAATTGGGGCTGACCGTCGCTCCCTTTGATTTTATTGCGGCGGTGTTGGTGCATGCTGAGGCGCGGTTTGCGGCAACGTTTGGCGAGGGCTACTGGATTGATCACTGGTTTTACAATCTTGACCTTTTGGACAGCTACCTGGCGTTTTTCCCAGATAAAGCCAACGCCCTGTTCTTTGAGAAGCGTGTGCCATATTTCTCCAG
>JAKJAC010000138.1:2895-6069 GCA_022707705.1 Chloroflexota bacterium | reverse complement strand
CCGCCAATACGTGTTGACCCCCAATGGTGTGCGCCGGTATCACGCACTCTCGGAGCAAGAACCTGCCCAATCGCAGCCCAGCGCTGCTATAACGGTGACGGTTTTTGCCAAGCTGTTGGGGTTGGCTCTGCTCAAATTCGCCACACTCGATCCCTGGGGCATGGGCATCGAGATGGAGGCGGGGCGTCCTGGTTGGTACGATGCACTCAATGGCTTACCGGGGCTGATTGGTTCCTCACTCTGCGAGAGCTATGAGCTGGCGCGCCTGTTGGACATGCTGCTGGTGATGCTTGCGCAGGCGCCCAAGACGGTGGAATTACCGGCGGAACTTGCCGGGTTGCTGAAAGAAGTCCAGACAATTCTGAGCGGACCACTTGCTGCGGATGATTTCGGCTATTGGAATGCCGTGGCGACCGCGCGCGAAGCCTACCGTGCGCAGACTCTGCATGGTTTTGCGGGCGCGTTGACGCCGCTCGATAGCGCTGGCTTAGAGCCTGTCTTGCGGGCTTTCCGCGCCAAAGTTCAGGCAGGACTTGACCGCGCCGTTGCGCTGAACGCAGGCATTCCTCCCACCTACATTGCCTACACCGTAACGGAGTATACCCAACTTGATGCGACTGACGCACAGGGGCGCTCCCGGGTTCGTCCGCTGGCTTTCGAGCCGCACATCCTGCCCCTTTTCCTTGAGGGACCGGTTCACGCGCTCAAGGTTGCACCGGACGCTGTGCGAGCGCGCGCTATCCACGCGCGAGTCCGTGCGAGTGACCTTTTCGACCGTAAACTGGGCATGTACAAAGTCAATGCGTCCCTGGCGCAGGAATCCCAAGAGCTGGGGCGCTGTCGCGCTTTCACCCCCGGTTGGCTGGAGAATGAATCCATCTGGATGCACATGGCGTACAAATACCTGCTCGAATTGCTCCGAGCTGGTCTCTACGCTGAGTTTTTCACCGATTTGCGGCAGGGTCTTACCCCTTTTCTCGATCCGGCGATTTACGGGCGCAGCCCGCTGGAGAACTCCTCCTTCATCGTGAGCAGCGCGCATCCGGATGAGAGCCTGCACGGCGCGGGATTCGTCGCCCGTCTCAGCGGGGCGACGGCGGAATTCTTGAGCATGTGGACTACGATAATGGCGGGCCCGCAGCCCTTTGTCCTACAGGGAAATCAGCTGCATCTGGCATTCAAGCCCGTGCTGCCGGGCTGGCTTTTCCGTGAAGATGGTACTATTACCTTCAAATTCCTGGGTCAGTGTGAGGTCACTTATCACAATCCTGAACGCCACGATACGTTTGCTGAGGATACGGCGATAAGCAGGGTTGTGCTGCACCTGCCTTCCGGCGACAAGGAGATTCCTGGACCAGTCATCCCTGCGCCCTATGCAGAACAGGTCAGGGCTGGACAAATACCGGCAATCAGCGTCTACTTTGGTTGATGCCGCTATACGGTTATTCTCATCACGTTTTCTGGAGATCACTATGCAAAAACCTGATTGGTATTTCACTAACGACAAAGGCGATTTCGTTTTGCGGGATCCACAGCAGACCAGCGCTCTGTATTTCCCGCTGGTCAACGCTGCAGGTATGGTCTCTGTGGTGACTCCCACGCTCGGCGGCGATGCCAAGACGGGGCAGAACAGTTTCCTCCTGCCGCCAGCGACGGTGGAAGATCTACATGCCTCGCGAGCGTCGCGCAATTTCTGGGTGTCCACTGCTGAGGGCACGGTTTGGTCGGTAATGGGAAGCAGCGCTCCACAGGGTGCCGGCTTGATGGGTGAAGAGGATGTGACCCTGGAAGCGGGCTTCCTTTGGCACAAAATCACACGGCAAAATGCCGCGCTTGGTTTGCGGGCTGAGATCATGAGTTTTGTGCCAGCAGGTGCGGACCATGTTGAACTGATGCAAGTCGTGCTGACTAACGTGGGTGACCGTACCCTTGCTCTCACCCCCACGGCTGCGATTCCCTTGTTTGGGCGCTCGGCGGATAACCTTCGCGATCACCGTCACGTGACCTCCTTGCTTCACCGGATTTGCACTCATCGCTTCGGCGTCCTGGTCAAGCCGACGCTTTCCTTCGACGAGCGTGGGCACACAACCAACACCCTTACCTACGGTGTGCTAGGCGCAGAAGGCGATGGCACGGCGCCGGAGGCCTTTTTCCCTACCATCGAGGAGTTCATTGGCGAGGGCGGTGCGCTGGATTGGCCCGCTGCCGTGCGTCAGGGGCAACCCGGTGTGCCGGCGGGTACAAAGCGTGATGGATACGAAGCGTTGGGCGGCTTAAGATTCCGCGAAATCGCACTCGCGCCCGGCGCGAGTTGTGTTTATGTTCTTATTATGGCTGTGTTGGATGAGAATGAGACACCTGAAACCCTGATGGCACGCTATGGGACACAGGATCGTTTCGCCGATTCGCTGGAAAAGACTCGGGCTGATTGGGCCACCCGATTGAACACTCTCGCGGTGATGACGGGCGACGCACGCTTCGATGGTTGGATGCGTTGGGTGGCGTTGCAGCCCACGTTGCGGCGCTGGTGTGGCAATTCCTTCTTGCCCTACCACGATTACGGACGCGGGGGCCGTGGGTGGCGTGACCTCTGGCAGGATTTGCTGGCGTTGCTCCTGACAACCACTGAAGACATCCGCACCGCGTTATGGCACAACTTCGCGGGGGTGCGGATGGATGGTAGCAATGCCACCATCATCGGCGCGGCACCTGGCGAGTTCAAGGCGGATCGCAACAATATTCCCCGTGTGTGGATGGATCACGGTGCGTGGCCCCTCCTGACCACATTGCTCTACATCAATGCTACTGGTGACCTCGATTTTCTCCTCGCGGATCAGGTTTTCTTTCAAGACGCCTTCACCCACCGCGCCCAACGGGTGGATTCAAACTGGGCACCCGAAGCGGGTAACCTCCTCAAGACTGCTGCGGGCGCGACTTACGAGGGAAGCGTTCTAGAGCATCTGCTTGTACAACACCTCACTGTCTTCTTCAATGTAGGTGAACACAACATCATCCGGCTTGAGGGTGCAGATTGGAATGACGGTCTCGACATGGCCCCCGAACGCGGCGAAAGTGTGGCCTTCACGGCGCTTTATGCGGGTAATCTGCGCGAGATCGCGCGGCTTCTGCGGCAGTTGGAACAAGTTGGCGTGATCCAAACTGCACTGGCGGTGG
>JAKJAC010000138.1:0-2885 GCA_022707705.1 Chloroflexota bacterium | reverse complement strand
TGCTGTCGCTCCTTGACACGCTGGGTTCTCCGGTCGAGTACGCTTCAGTCGCGGGTAAGCGTGCGCACCTTAGCGCCTATTTTGATCGTGTACAGCCCAGGATCTCTGGCGAAAAGGCAAACGTGGCGTTATCTGCGTTGGCTCAGGACCTTGACAAAAAAGCGGATTGGCTCACAGCGCAGTTGCGGGCACAGGAATGGCTTAGCACCTCCGAGAACTATCGCTGGTTCAACGGCTACTACGACAATGACGGGCAACGTGTTGAAGGCGAGCGTATCGGTCAAGGGGGCGACCTTAATGTGCGGATGACGCTCACGGGGCAGGTTTTTGCGTTGATGACAGGGGTGGCGACCGATGCACAGGTTGTCGAACTCATCAGGTCCGTCGAGCATTACCTTTACGACGAGAGCGTCGGCGGTCCGCGCCTCAATACCGATTTTGGTGAAGTTTTGCACAATCTGGGCCGTTGTTTCGGCTTTGCCTATGGGCACAAGGAAAACGGAGCGATGTTCACCCACATGGCAGTCATGTACGCCAATGCACTTTACCGGCGTGGCTTTGCACGGGAGGGCTATCGCGTGCTTCATGGTATTTACCAGCATTGTCAGAACTTTGCTGTAAGCCGGATGTACCCCGGTTTACCGGAATACATTACCCCAGATGGGCGCGGTGTCTACACTTACCTCACAGGCTCAGCAAGCTGGTATCTGCTCACCCTGCTTACGGAGTCCTTTGGCGTTCAGGGACGGGCGGGCGATCTGCGGTTGGCTCCCTGCCTGGTGCGGGAGCAGTTTGATGATTCGGGTAAGGCTGGCGTCCATACTCTCTTTGCCGGAAGACAGTTGGATATCATCTATTCCAACGCGGATAAGCTGGATGTTGGAGACTACGTGATCACATCCGTTGCGCTCGATGGTGAATCTCTCGGTATGACGCCAGGTCCTGAAATGCTGATTGCGAGAACGCGCCTGGAAGCTCTGGATGCTGAAGCTACACACCAAATTGAGGTCACATTGGGGTGATAGGGAGTGCTGAGCGGTGAGTTCACCACTCACCGCTCTCAACGCTCTCTTGCCCGTTGTGAAAAGGCGGCTAAAACCGCAATTTGGAAGGGTGGTGTTTCTGGGCCGCGCGCAGCACTGCCCAGAAACACCACCTTCTTTAGCGGATTTTAGTCCGCCAGCTGCATGGTACGCTGGAAATCTGAGCACTCACCAAATTGAAAATTGAGGCAAACTGCGCTTTCCCCTGACTCATGGTATAATTGGGTAATGCTTATCGCGCCTGCTTGTGGAACGATGAAGGGGGGCATCTCAATGAAGGTTGATGAAATTGTTAAAGCCATTGATGGGGAGATTTTAACCCTCCCCGCTATAGATGTGGATGTGGATCGTGCGTTTGCCGCCGATCTGATGAGCGATATTCTCGTTTTTGCCCAACCGAAGATGCTGATGATTACCGGTCTGACCAATCCTCAAACGATTCGTACGGCGGAAATGTCAGATATGCCGGTGATTCTCTTTGTGCGCGGCAAGCGTCCTTCGGAGACCTTACTTGAAATGGCTGAAGAAATCGGAATTGGTATTCTGGTTTCGCCATATACCATGTATGAGACTTGTGGGTTGTTGTATCAAGCCGGCATGCCGGGTATGGGCAAGCTCCCGATTGTTCAGCAGAACTAAACCATGACCCAGCAATTCTCGCTCTTCGCGCGGATGGGGAAGGACTTACCGACATCGGTATTACACGAGCTGACCTTCGAGCTCAAAGTTTTACGGGTGATGACCCCCGAACCCTATACCCTATCTTCTCAGCACCTCATGGATGATGTGAAAACGATCATGCGCGAGCGCCGCTTTTCAGGCATCCCGATTGTGGATGACGGGGAGTTGGTGGGCATCGTCAGTGTGCAGGACTTGATGCGCGCTTTTGAAGAACAGGCTCTCGATGCGCCCGTAAAGCGCTATATGACTTCGAAAGAGCATTTGATTACTGCCATGGTGGATGAGCCGGTTTTTGAGGCGCTCAAACGCCTGGAGCAGACTCGTGTGGGGCGGTTGTTGGTATTGGATGGAGACCACCGATTGGTCGGTATGTTGACCAAGGGTGATATCATGGTTGGGTTGCTGCGCGCTTTGGAAGAAGCTTTTAACAAAGAGGAAGAGCAACGCCGCCAACAGCAACCCCGTCGCTTCTTCGAGTCCCTGGTATCGGATGAGACCAGTTTGCTGATGCGCTATCGCGTTCGCGTGAATGATTTTGCCAGCGGCGGCAAGGCTTCGGCGCAAATCAAGCAGGCGTTATTGCAGATGGGAGCGGCGCCTCAACTTGCGCGACGAGTTGCCATTGCCACCTATGAAGCTGAGATCAACCTGATCATTCATACCACGGATGGCGGTTACCTGGTTGCTGAAATTCGCCCCGAGCGCATCACCGTTGTGGCGCACGATACTGGTCCCGGTATTCCAAATGTTGAATTGGCGCGCCGGGCTGGATATTCTACAGCTTCCCCTCTTGCACGTGAAATGGGCTTTGGTGCGGGAATGGGTCTGGTCAACATTGACCGCTGTACGGATGAACTCAACATCTGGACCGCAGTGGGTGTGGGTACCAGGGTGGAGATGGTTTTCATTGTGACCGAGGATGGCGTTAAAGCAGGAAAGTAGCAATGCGTGCCACTTCCTCTATTGGGTGTTAATTCGCTGACAGGCTATTCTCTAGGGAGGTCTCCATGATCCTTCGTGACATTGTGGCACAGCTGGGATTGCAGGTTTTAGCGGGAGAGGAAGCCCTCGACCAGGAAGTGACTGGTGGATACATTGCCGATTTGTTGAGTTGTGTCATGGCAGGCGCGCAACCCGGACAGCTCTGGTTTACGCTGCAGA
>JAKJAC010000137.1:6669-11284 GCA_022707705.1 Chloroflexota bacterium | reverse complement strand
CCGCCGCGAACAACGCGCTGGTATCCAGAAAAACCCGCTCAACCGTCACGGCGTTCACGCTCCTCGCGCAGCGCCTGGAGCATCGTCTCCAATGTCAATCCGTCAGCAGCCCATTGTTCTGCCACCTGGTCGGCCAACGCATCAATCACCGATACCTTAGGGCTTAGGACAAAAACGCCGCCCAAGTCAATCAAGGTGAAGTTCTCGCCGCCGCGCAGCCGGTAAGTGTCGCGCAGCTTCTTGGGGAGCGTTAATGCTCCCCGGTCGCTCATCTGCACAGTAGTCTCAAACATCGCACACCCCTTTCTGTTTTACTGCTTTTCTGATTTACAGTATAGCAGAAAAACGGACAGATTACAATCGTCTTCTATTGAAGTCTCTCTGGTACCAGAAACACCACCGCTACCGGAAACAGGCGCACCTGTACGTTGGCATACCGGGCACGGATTTGGGCAAGCTCCGGCTCCAGTTCGCCGGGAATCTGTGCTAACCGGGTCTCCAGAGCCGTAACGTTGCGGCTGTATTGCTCGCGTTCCAAAGAGGTGAACAGTTCCAGCTGCACATACTCGGGCTCGTCCAGCTCCCGGCGGATGGCCGTTTCCAGCTTGCCCAAAATCGCTGTGATGTCGGCTTTCTCCTGTGCCTCGCGCTCATCGAGCAGCCGCTGCAGGCTTGCAGCGCGCTCCTCCATCCGCGCTTCCAACGCTCGCTGCAATGGCGTTTCCAGCTGCGGCCAAAGTGTGGCCAGGCGCTCGCGCACCGGCTCCGCTGGCAAAACACCCATCTGCACTGCCTGTGCGGTCTGTGTCTGCCCCACATTGAGCCGCCGAAAGCGGCCCTGCGTGATCTCGCCGCCTGCCGCAAGCAATTCCTCGTGCAGCCGGGCGCTATTGCCCCCAATCACAACCAGCCGGGCGTAAGCCAGAACCAGCGGTTCGCGTGAAATGGTATCAGGGATCACCCGCGCCGTCACTCGGAACAACTTGGGGCGCCCTTGCTGATTCCACACCTCGGCTCGTAGCAAACGCAACGCCATCTGCGCCAGGTGATGATTGAGATGCACCAACACCACATCATCTCGCCCTCGCGCCAGATTGTAATCGAAGACGAGGGGCCGCAACTCTCCCGTGTGCGGGTGCGCCAGCCCAGCGGCAGCCTGCGCCCAACTGCCCCGCAGTACGGGTAGGCGATAGGCGCACAGCGCCGGGCGATGCTCAGTAGCAGGCAGATCTACCGGCTTCAGCGGCGGCTGCCCGGCCAGCTCCAACCCGATCTCCACCACCGCTCGCACGTTTTCTGGCGTCAGGTTCAGCATCTCCCGGCTTTCCTGAAGCTTGTCATGCAATCTCTCGATACGTGCCTGTAGGTCACGCTCGAACTTGAGCAGTTTACGCACCGGCTCAGCAGCGCGCTCGACTTCTGCAGTCACCAACCGGCGCCGGCGCCCCAACATTGCCTCCGCCACCTGGTCAGCAATCACCGGTCCCACTTTTCCCAAATCCTCCCGGATTTGCTCAATCTTCTGCACCGCTCGCATCAGAAATTCCAGATCGCCCTCTAGCGCCCCGACCGGTATATCACCCTCTTCAGTCCCCACATCGTAGCCGGCTGGGGCAAAGTGAAAAATCAGAGGACGCTCTCGCTGCCCGTGCCGGTCAATACGTCCATTGCGCTGTTCCATCCGATTAGGATTCCAAGGGATTTCATAGTGGATCAAACGGTGACAATGCAATTGCAGGTCAATACCCTCAGAAGCCGCATCAGTCGCTAGCAAAATGCGCACGGGGCTGAGCTCCGGTCCCGCCTGGAACGCGGCCTTAATGCGCTCACGTTCATCTGTCGGCATCCCCCCATAAAGCGCCAACAACCGTCCGTGCTGTGTGAAACCCTCCGCTGCCAGCAATGTTTGAAGCCACTTCTGCGTGTCGCGGTATTCGGTAAAGATGATCACGCGTTCGTCAGTCCAGACGCCGTCTCTGCGGATATGCGTGTTCAACCAGGAAATCAATTCCCGCGCCTTACTATCAGCGCGAACGCTGGCTTTTTCTGCCCATGCGCGCAGCTCGCGCAACAAAACACGTTCCTCCAGCGTTAAGGTCGGTAAAACCTGCGTACTGGCGCGCAATGCTGTTGTGGTCGCTTCCGCAAAAGCGTCATCATCGGCATAGTCCTCTTCTATACCCTCAACCATCGTCCGCAGCACGCCCTCACTGGGCTTGCGAAATGCGTGCTGTTTCTCAACTGGGGAGGAGGATGTGGTTAGCGTTATTTCATGCTGATTCAACGTTCCGGCAAACGCCGCAGGCGAAGAAAAAAGGCGTTTCTTGAGCAACTTCAGCACAAACTCAGTCGCCGTACGTTCCATAGCCCCAGCCTGAGCTGCCGCACGTTGTCGTAATTCGGTGTACACTTGCAGCTGGCGATGCGCAGCACGTTCTTCATCAGTATAGGCAACTTCGATAGCAGCCAGTTGTCGCCTGGGAAAACGAGGCTGCCCATCCCAGTCCACAATTTCGCTCTTCATCCGGCGTACCATGATGGCGCCGAGCTGTTCTCGATCAGGCGCCACACCACGAGCAAAGCGCTGGTTATCAAGCAACTCCAACAATGCTGAAAAACTCTCAGCATAACCATTATGCGGCGTTGCAGTCAGAAATAGCTTATGCTCAAAGTGAGGCACCAAAGCGCGAATAGCTTCCGTGCGCAACGAATCAATTGCATATCGCCCCCGACCGGTGGGCGCGACATTGTGCGCTTCGTCCACAATCAGGAGATCGAAACGACGGGGATACACCAACTCACCCTCGGCAGGCAACTCCTCGCGAAACAGACGCAAAGGACGATCACGCTTGAGAAAATCAATGGACGTAATCAACCGAGGAAAATGCGCCCAAGGGTTGACGTGAATGCCTCGGTCGCGACGGAGCTGCTTCATCAGCTCGCTATCTACGATGCGAAACTCAAGACCGAACTTATCGCGCATTTGATCGCGCCACTGAACTTGCAACGCCGCCGGGCACACAATTAAGATACGGCGCGCGCGATGGCGAATGATGAGTTCCTGTGCCACTAAACCGGCTTCGATAGTTTTGCCCAAACCCACATCATCTGCAATCAGCAAATTCACACGTGGCAACTGAATTGCCCGTGCCACCGGATCAAGTTGATATTCCTCAATATCAATCCCACTGCGAAATGGCGCTTGCAGCGCGCGCACATCTGCCGATGAGATCGCACCCCACCGCACCGCGTTGAGAAACGCCTCCAGGCGGTCTGGCACATCAAAACCCACTGGCGCTGGCAGAGCCAGGGATTCATGCATTCGCGCGCCCGGTTCAAGTTCCCAGATTACCTGTATCTCTTCACCCAGAGCGTCATCATCTACAGCTGAGAGCGTGACCAAATGCTGGGGCTTACCATCATTGTAGAGAGGCGAGACCAGCAGTGTGCTTTTACTAACCTCTGCCACCACATAACGACGCTGGCGCACTTCGACAAGTTGACCTTGTTCTGGGATGGCAAATATGCTCATGCGCAAAACCTGCTCCTGAGTCGGGTCATTTCGAAAAGAAGAAATAGTTGCTCAATTGGACTACAACTCAGTATACCCCGACATACAAAACGGGGCAAACGTAGCAGCACTGTTTGCCCCGCAACCCCTGATGATTCTGCCTCATTCTTGATGCATCAAGCTCTCCGTAAACGACTTCCCCAATACCCGCCAACCAGCAATCCGGCGCTGATCAAACGTCAAGTGCAATGAGATGGATTCAAAAACAACGGCAAACCCAAGACAGACCATAGCCATAGTCCAAAAAGGCTCATCAGACACCTGCAGTACCACCCGATTCCAACCGGCGACTGACAAAAACGCAACGGTCAATATCACTGCACACATCGCCGCAATCATGGCCGCCTTCCCCGGATAAGCACGGCGATGCATAACAACCCATTCCAATGGATCAGCGAGAACATGAACTTTATCTTCAGTTCGCCAGAAATGCTGCTTCACAATCGTCAGCAGCCATCGAAAACCTTCACCCCTGGGTGTCTTTGGCACTCTTGGGTCCCACAATGCCCAACTGGAATCTCCCGGTTTCGGCACGCAAGGCCACCACCAACGCCAGTCTGACCAAACCTCTTGAATAGGATAGCGCCACTCCCATCCCTTGACTGCTGCTACACGTTTTGGGTCCATGTGACTCAGTTTATTTCGAGCCATCTCCCACACCAACGCGTGCATGCGATACGCGCCACTCTCTATCGGCTGAACAAGGCAATACTGCGCCAAGCGATCGAAGGACGCCTCGGCTACTTGATGAGATACTCCCCAAACGGCTTGCCCCATAGCATTATCATGCCTGTTCAACAAAGGTACAGCGCCCAAAAGCGCCAGCCGTTCTTGCGTCTCACCATCAAGGCTGTCCCAAACCGCCTCCAACGCTATCCATGCATTGGAGGCAGAGTCATGATATCCCAAAACCAGTTTCCGACTCTCTACGTCTGACAAGAGGCGTTGTGTCGCTTCCCACCCTTTGCGTTGAGCTATCCGGGAAGCAATTTCAACCGCCAATGGATAGCGTTCGACCAGATCAAGTACGGCGGCCAGACAGCG
>JAKJAC010000137.1:301-6652 GCA_022707705.1 Chloroflexota bacterium | reverse complement strand
TAATCCCAACCGCCAATTCGCGTGCCTCATCCTGCGTCAACGCACCAAGTAAGATCTGCAAGTCAGAGTTGATGCCCAATCCCTCTGCTTGTTTAGCGCTACGTGTAGAGACCAAAACAGTAAGGCCCCGGATGTCTCGCAACCAATGTAGCGACTGCAGTTGTTCGACGTTGTCCACAATAACCAGCGCCCTTCTAGTTGCTAGATGCTCTCTGAGCATTAACCGCAAAGTCTCTATCGAAGCGTTTCGCGCCGATACTTGCTGACAGAGCCGCATCACTATAGGACGCAGTAGTCCCGCATCTGTATCAGGCAACATAGGAGGATTCCCACTAAAAGCAACAAGCCCTCCATCAAATTGCTTACCCAGGTCGACATTGCGCAGAAATGCGCCCAACAGCGATGTTTTCCCAATGCCACCTAAACCGATCAAGGCCACCCATGCCCCCATATCTACTGCCTGCAAAACACACTCATGCAATGCAGCGAGAGGCTGTTGGCGAATTATCTCAAAAACAGGATGCGCAAAACCTGCATCTGATACTGGTAGTGCACTCACAGGGCCTTCTGACATAGAACCGAGAATGACGCAAATACTGGCAAGGCTTTGATTTAGCCAGCGATAGAAAGTGTAGTCCGCAAGATTTACCGTTTCCCTAGCCACAGATTTCGCCACATCTGCGTCGATGCCCCACTCCGCGAGGCAATCCGGATCTTGCAAGTATTGCAGTGTGACCTCTGTAGAACTCTTGCCAAAAGATGTGGCTCGATAGCGAGCATAACGCCGGCTCAACAGTGGAGCAACATAATGCGCAAAGGGAATGAGCGCGATTGTCCAATACTTAGCATTCACCTTCGCAACCAGAAGTTGCGGGAGGATCTCACGGCGCCAGAACTCAGACAAAGCCCAAGCAACAACTAGACCAGGATACTCGGCATCAATGGACGCCGGAATTCCATGAGTCTGATATAGCGCAACTAACGCCTCCACTTCAACTGGTAGAGGCGGCAATTCTGCCTGCTCCAAGGCTTGCAGCACATCCTTCAGAGCATCAGAAGCCAGTTTTGGGTTTGCTACTGATTTTGCTACTGAAAATGCAACCACAGTACTCCCATCGAACCCCTGTTTATGCCATAATGGTGATGTACCAGCCAAGATTATGGAGGACTCAATGATATCAATTCTTGCCCAGTGCCCGTTTACAGCAGCCATTTTCGTCTGGTGGCGATGGCGCCGGATACAACGGAGGCGAACCAGATGAACCACCTATCTCAACGATTTGTCGGCCGCCCGCCGGTACCGCCACTCCACGTACTCCATTATCTCCTGTCTCTCCTCTGGCGTAAGGCGCTTCATCATATCGTAGACCTCGGAAAAACTGAGATCGTCGTCTGGCGCAGGCAGAGCCGAGAGATGCCCCGCGAGGCGAAACACCTTCTCCTCCGGCATCTCCAGCGCCTTGGCAATAGCACGGCACAAATCCGGACCAGCATTGCGCTCGCCACTTATTACTCGAAGAATGGCAACATGACTTACGTTGCAGCGGCGCGCCATCTCACTGGGGTTCCAACCGCGCTCTTCAAGTTCCTTTGCCAACCACTGCCCAAAATGCTCCGGTGCCACCATTTTTACCTCCCCCTGGAGAACTACCACTTGACAAAAACGAAACACATGTTACACTTTAGTCACCAATCGGCACAAATAAAGGAAGGGGAATGAATACATCTACTACTCCGCGAATTCCGCGTCTCAGTCGAACACAGCGACTCAAGGCCAAATCGCTACTGGCTATGGAGTATCGACCATCAGAAATCGCCGACATCCTCGGGATCCATGTCGACACAATATGCCGGAGCCTCCTTCCTGCTGGCTGCCCGCACCGCCGTGATGAAAAAGGCGACATTTGGATCATTGGCACTGAACTGTCAGCATGGATACAACAGCTTGAGAGGCCGAAAAACCCACTTGGCCCCGACCAGGCATTCTGTCTCTCCTGTCGCGCCGCTGTGGTCATACAGAAGCCGCTCACTATCCAGCCCACAAGCCGGGTGCTGGAACTGATAACCGGAAAATGCCCCAAGTGCGGCAAACCAATCAACCGGGCACGCGCGCGCCACATCGAGGTTACCAATGACAACCCAACTGATTAACCGCAACAACTATCATGACATTCTGGCCTACCTCTCACACTGTGAGCGAGTGCGGCACAATGGCGCTGAGACAGTCAAACGAAAGCGCGGCCTCCTGCGCCACCTGCTAGAGTGGGCCAGAGATACACCATTCCCTGAAGCCCCGGGAATTCCTTCACATTTCGCAAATTACCTTGATAGCATCGGGCAAAACGGACAAAGCCGTTCAGATGATAAGTCTGGACCGTTATCGCCGGAAACCAAGAAAAAAGCTCTTGAAGAAAGTATACGGCTCTTCAAGTTTTACCTAAGAAAAGATCCGCAACGGTACAAATCTCGCATCATCACTGATGAATGGCTTGCGAGCCTAAAGGTTGTCCAAAAACACGACCGAATAGCAGAGCATGAATTCTACACACTGGATGAGGTTGAATGCCTTGTCACATCGTCACCTCAACAGGATACTCTCACAGAAATCCGCATCCGCGCAGCAATTGCCCTGCTTTTTCTATCAGGCATGCGAGTTGGAGCACTGGTTACCATGCCACTCAAGGCTTTCGATCCCCGGGCTCCTCATCCCGTGATTTGGCAGTGGGGGCTTTATGGCGTAGAAACCAAATTCGATCGCCCCATCACGACCTTCCTGCTTCGAAACCTCCCCAGTCTCACGACTCATGTACTTCAGTGGGATGACATCGTCAGAACAAATTGTCCCGATGGCACGTTATGGTTCACTGCCCTCTCACGAGATGGTACGTCACTGCTACATGACGCCAAACCAGGTCGATCGCGCGACGATGCCATCCGGAAGGGACTACATCAACTCTGTGAGCAAACTGGGATTCCCTACCGTCATCCTCACTGCTTGAGGCACGGACACATCGTCTATGCTATGAAACGCGCTTCCAACATGGAGGATATGGTAGCTATCGCCCAGAATATTGGCCATGAAGACGTCACAACGACTCTGCGGGTCTACGGACGACTTACCCAGACCAATCTCCAGGACACCATCGCACGGATTTCAGCTCCTCCAGCCACATCGAACGCAACCAACCTTTCAAACGCTGACATTGATCGGCTGGTCGAACGTCTCACAAGCATGAAAGTAGAGTAAAAAAAGATGCTCATTCCCACTGTTTTCACAATAAGAACAAGCATCTCCTTTCGTCTGTCGGGGCGGACGGATTTGAACCGTCGACCTCTACAACCCCATTGTAGCGCCCTAGCCAAACTGGGCTACGCCCCGTCAACCTTCGAGATTATACCGCAATCCCGTTTTTTGACAAGCGCCGCACCGCACGCCGCCCTCATACCTCGATCTCGAACCGGTCCCCGTGCCACACCTTAGCCAGCGCCGCGTCCGGCGCGAGCGGTTCATCGCTCGAACGGTAATATAGATAGCGGAACAAATCCCGCAGCGCTGCCGCCAGCACCGGCGCCAGGAACAACCCCGCCAGACCGCCCAGCTCACTTCCGATGACCAGCACCACCATCACAATCACCGGGTGGAGTTTCACGCTGCGCCCCAAGACGCGCGGCGAGATGAAGATATTCTCCACTTGCTGAATACCCACCGCATACACCGCCACCCACAGCGCCAGAACCGGGTTTTGGGTCAGCGCCACCAGCACCGCCGGTATCGCCCCCAGCAACGGACCGATATTGGGGATCAATTCAAAAATACCCGCCAGCAGCCCCAAAAACAACGCAAAGCGCACCCCCATAAGCGAGAACACAATCGCCGAAAGCGACCCGATAATCAAGCCCAGGAACAGCTGCCCGCGCAAATACGAGCTAAATACCGAATCCACCAGCGTTAGCACCTTGAACACATCCTCGCGAATCGACCCGGGGATGCTGTCCTGTAAAGACCCCTTCAGCCCATCAGAATCCAGCAGCAGATAGAAAGTCCAGAACGGAATGAGGACAACCGCCAGCACGAGCGTCACCGTGTAGGAGATTGCCACAGCCGTGCCGCTCAGCGTCTGTTGGATGATGGTGCCGAGTTGGCTTGAAAAACGGCTCAGCGTCTCATCAATCCGCGTCTGAATCTGTGGCGGCAATAGCCGGTATTGCGCCACCGCACTATCCGCCAGGTCGGTGAGATACGTCCACACCTTCTCGCGCTCTGCCCACAGCGTCTGCCCCTGTTGGACCACCAACGGCACCACCAACGCTGAGAATCCCACCAACATCGCAATCACCAGCAGGTACGTCATCACCAACGCGATCGGACGTGCGGTGCGACGGAAAAACCGCAACCGGCGCCGGGCGCCAATCCACCGCCAACCGCGCTCGATCAACTTCACCAGCGGCGCCAGCAGATACGCCAGCAGCAAGCCCACCACAAACGGTGCCAGCACCGCCCGCGTGCGCCACAATATCGCCCCTAGCACCACCGATCCCAGGAAGACCAGCACCAACCGCCAACGGCGTGGACCCGGAATCTCCAACCAGCGCTCAATCAACACACTCATGCGCTCACTCCTCCCTCTCCTCTGGGCAATCTACTCCTCGTCCAGTCGCAACATCGCCAAGAATGCCTCTTGCGGCAACACCACATTCCCCAACATCTTCATCCGTTTCTTGCCGGCTTTCTGCTTTTCCAGCAGCTTGCGCTTGCGCGTCACATCGCCGCCGTAACACTTCGCCAGCACGTCCTTCCGCAGCGCCTGGACGTTCACCCGCGCCAGAATCTTGCCGCCCGTCACCGCCTGGATGGGCACCTCGAACAGCTGCCGCGGAATGACTTCCTTCATCTTGCGGATCAACAGCGAGCCTTTCTCATACGCCTTTTCCCGGTGCACGATAATCGCCAGCGCATCCACCGGCTCTTTGTTCACCAGAATATCCACCTTCACCAGGTCGTCGGCGCGGTAGCTATCGAAGTTGTAATCCATCGAAGCATAGCCCCGCGTCGCCGATTTGATTTTGTCATGCAGGTCAATCACCATCTCCGCCAGCGGCACCTCAAACGTGAGCAACACGCGCCGGCTATCTAGTGTCTCCGTGAGCAGGAAATTCGCCCGTTTGCGGCGGAAAATCTCCATCAGCGCGCCGAGATACTCGTTCGGCGTGATGATCTGCACCTTCATCCACGGCTCGCGCACCTCTTCCACCAGCGTCGGATCCGGCAAGTCGGCGGGACGGTGAATCTCGATTTCCTCGCCATTCCGCAGCAGCACCTGATACGCCACACTGGGCGCCGTGACCACCAGGTCCTGCCCATATTCGCGTTCCAGTCGCTCTTGCACAATCTCCATGTGGAACAAGCCCAGGAACCCGCAGCGGAAACCGAACTGCAACGCCTGCGAGGTCTCCGGCACAAAGGTCAGCGAGGCATCATTGAGTTGCAGCTTCTCCAGCGCATCCCGTAGGTTCGCATAATCGTCCGCCTCCGAAGGATACAGACTCGCGAACACCATCGGCTTCGCGGGTTTGTAACCCGGGAGCGCTGCTGCCGGCAACCGGCGTTGATCGGCAATCGTATCGCCCACCCGGGCCTCGCGCACCGATTTGAGCCCCGTCGCAATATAGCCCACCTCGCCCGCCGAGAGCTCCGCCACCGGCGTCATCCCCGGCGTGAACACCCCCACCTCCACCGGTTCGGTCTTCGCACCTGTCGCCATCATCAGCAGCGCCGTATTCCGGTCCACCCGTCCCTCACGCAGGCGCACATAGGCAATCACACCCTTGTAGGAATCATAGTGCGAATCGAAGATCATCGCCTGCAATGGCGCGGTCTCATCCGCCAAATCGGGCGGCGGTACCCGCTCCACAATCGCCTGCAACAGCGCCGCCACATTCGTGCCCTCTTTCGCCGAGACTGCCACCACCTCGCCCACGGGAATGCCCAGCAGCTCTGCCACCTCTGCGGAAACCTGCTCTACCTGCGCCGTCACCAAATCAATCTTGTTGATGACCGGAATGACCTCAAGGTCATTCTCCAGCGCCAAATAGAGATTTGCCAGCGTCTGCGCCTCGATGCCTTGCGTCGCATCCACCACCAGCACCGCGCCCTCACACGCCGCCAGCGCCCGGCTTACCTCGTAACCAAAATCCACATGCCCCGGAGTGTCAATCAGGTTGAGCTCATAGACCTCACCATCCGCAGCTCGCCAGTGCATCTGCACCGCCGAAGCCTTGATGGTCACACCCTTTTCCTTCTCCAGGTCCATGCTATCCAGGACCTGCGTTTGCGCCGCCATCTGCCGCGCA
>JAKJAC010000137.1:0-235 GCA_022707705.1 Chloroflexota bacterium | reverse complement strand
CCAACAGCCGGTCTGCCAGCGTGGATTTGCCGTGATCAATATGTGCAATAATGCTGAAATTCCGAATCCTTGAAGGATCCATACCAGTGCTTTTCCTTCCCTACATGAATAACAGCGCAATAGCGCGATGAAAAACCGTCCAGTTCTGTAACCTCGAATTGTACCACGATTCAGGAATGGCTCTACTCACTAACGCGCCGCGCCTCACGCGCCGCCGCTTCTGCCAGCGCCCGCT